>NZ_JAAAFU010000081.1:53395-237643 GCF_019352905.1 Pseudomonas sp. Xaverov 83
CGTCGGCGGAAGATGCCAATTGCCATTGGCGTCTGCTTTTACGTTGCCATACGCCGGATTGTAGTCTTTGCCATACGCATAGATATCCGTATTGGGGGCGGCCCTGCCCGAGAGCTGCGGCTGTCGAGTCGTCAGGCGTTCGTTGTTGGCGGGACTGTCGACAATGGGAGCACTGCCGTAGGGCAGGGTGCCACCGGTGACTGGAGGCACCGAAGGAGTGATCGGAGGCACTGAAGGGGTGATCGTATCTGTAGGAGGTACTACAGGGGGGCTTGGCGTTGGAGGCTGAACATTCGCCTCGATATAAACATTGGTGTTCGCCGCGTATTCGCCAGTTGACGTTGTATAAGCAGTGAAGGCGTATATGCCGGCCGGCAGCTCTACCGCTGACCGAACCAGCCAACTGCCATTTGTGTCGACTATGGTTTTCGCCAGGCCGATCCCGGTGTTGCTCTGACACACAGTAATTTCGGTACCCGGTGCCCCCTTCCCCAGAAAAATCGGTCTGTTTTGTGGAAAGATTTTTGTGATCGGCGAGAAAACTGTTGGTGCGCTCATGCCGTTTCTCCTGAAGAGTTAAGAGGCTGTTGCCACTTTCTCTCGCAGAAACGGGTTGAATCTACTGTTAGAAATAACAGTTTCGATGAGCGGTCTCGAATTCAAAACCGCTCTGATCTTTTACCGGTCAGGATTGGTACTGGCTCAACAACCGCTCCATGCGCGCATCCAATCGGCGCTTGATCTCGGTTTCGATATGCGGAGCAAAATCGTCGATCACGTCTTGCATGATCAGTTGCGCAGCAGCGCGCAGTTCGTTGTCCAGGTGCAGCAGCAGGGCGTCGGGCGCTTTCTCTGCGGCAGGCACGGCAACTGCCGGCGCGGGGGCGGCTTGCTCTGCAGGCGTTTCGACAGGTTCCGGCGCGACAGGTTTGCCACCGACCATATCGAACAGCAAAGGAATTTGTACGTCACCATTGACCGAATCGGTCAGCAGCGGCGGTTGCAGGTCATCATCACCGAGCAGCTTGCGGATCGACTCAAGGTCATCCAGCAGGTGATCAGAGTCTTTTAGCGGGTTTGGAGTGTCCATCATGTGCTCAAAGTCGTTGTAGCCGGTGATCTTGCAGAGAATAGCCCTGTTCACGGTAGAAACGGAAACTCTCCCGTGCGGCCTGACGAATAGCCGGGTCTTCCACCACCACTTCCGCCACACGGGCGAAACTCTTGGCGAAGGCCGGTACTTTCAGGTCGAGGTTGACCAGCAGGTCTGTGTGATCGCCACAGTTATCGCCCAAACCCAGTACCACCAGGCCTTCCGGCTCTGATTCGGCGGGACCGTGGGGCACGAAGCTTTCGCCCTTGAAGCGCCACAGGCGGGCGTCGAGGTCATCACGCTGGGCGGCATCGCTGCAGTGCAGGTAGATGCGGTGGCCCATGCGCCAGGCTTTTTCGGTGAGCTTGCAGGCAAAGTCCAGGCGCGCGGAAGGATCGGCGCTGGGCAATATATAGAAGTCGACTTGGGTCATTGGGGGTCCTGATAGCCGCGCCGCATGTGTAAATACTGTCTGATCGACCACCACGAAAACCCCGTAGCAGCTGTCGAGCCTGAGCGAGGCTGCGTTGCGGTGTGTCAGATACTCCGCTGACGCAGCCTCGCCGGGGCTCGGCAGCTGCTACGGTCGGGGCGGCGTTGGAATCGCCGCCCCGGGGTCGTCAGTTTCAGGCTTTGGCGCGGTCCAGCAGGTACTGGGTCAGCAATGGAACCGGACGGCCAGTGGCGCCCTTGTCCTTGCCGCCGCTGGTCCAGGCAGTGCCGGCGATGTCCAGGTGCGCCCAGTTGAAGTTCTTGGCGAAACGCGACAGGAAGCACGCAGCGGTGATGGTGCCGGCTTTCGGGCCGCCAATGTTGGCGATGTCGGCGAACGGGCTGTCCAGCTGTTCCTGATATTCATCGAACAGCGGCAGTTGCCAGGCGCGGTCGTCTGCAGCCTGGCCGGCGCTGAGCAGTTGGCCGATCAGTTCGTCGTTGTTGCCCAGCAGGCCCGATGTGTGGGCGCCCAGGGCAACCACGCAGGCACCGGTCAGGGTGGCGATGTCGATCACGGCTTGCGGCTTGAAGCGCTCGGCGTAGGTCAGGGCGTCGCACAGCACCAAGCGGCCTTCGGCGTCGGTGTTGAGGATTTCCACGGTCTGGCCGCTGAGGGTGGTGACGATGTCGCCCGGACGGGTCGCGCCGCCGCTCGGCATGTTCTCGGCGCAGGCCAGGATGCACACCAGGTTGATCGGCAGCTTGAGTTCCAGCACGGCACGCAGGGTGCCGAACACGCTGGCGGCGCCGCCCATGTCGTACTTCATCTCGTCCATGCCCAGGCCCGGCTTGAGGCTGATGCCGCCGGTGTCGAAGGTGATGCCTTTGCCGACCAGGGCAAATGGCTTCTCGGACTTCTTGCCGCCGTTGTATTGCATCACGATCAGGCGTGGCGGCTGGTCGCTGCCCTGGCCCACGGCATAGAACGAGCCCATGCCCAGTTCCTTGATCTTCTTCTCGTCCAGGACTTCGACTTTCAGGCCCTTGAATTCCTTGCCCAGCGCCTTGGCTTGCTCGCCCAGGTAAGTCGGATGGCAGATATTCGGTGGCAGGTTGCCCAAATCACGGGTGAAAGCCATGCCGCCGGCGATGGCCTGGGCGTGGGTCACGGCGCGTTCGACTTCAGCATGGGCGGCCTTGATGGTCAGCAAGGTGACTTTCTTCAGGGCGCGGGGTTCAGCCTTGGTGCTCTTGAACTGGTCGAAGATGTAGCCGCCATCCAGCAGGCTTTCGGCCAGCAGACGGGTCTTGCCGTAGCTGTCGCGGCCCTTGACCACGATCTCGTCCAGCGCCAGGGCTGCGTCGGTGCCGCCCAGGCCCTTGAGGGTGTTGAGGATGCCGGCGATGATCTTGCGGAACGGACGGTCGCCCAGTTCGGCGTCTTTACCGACGCCCACCAGCAATACGCGGTCGGCTTTAAGGTTAGGCAGGCTTTGCAGCAGCAGGCTTTGGCCGACCTTGCCGGCCAGGTCACCGCGCTTGAGGACTGCGCTGATGGCGCCGCCGCTCAGTTCGTCCAGTTGCTTGGCGGCAACGCCGAGCTTGCGGCCTTCGCCGACAGCGACCACGAGGGTGGCGGTTTTCAACGTTTCGGGGCTAACGCTTTTTACAACCAGTTCCATTTTCGGGTCCCTTATAAAGGTCAGTGAGCCAGGAGTCTGTACTCCGGCTTGTAAGCTTGGCAGCCTGTAGGCCGCCCGCGACAAAGGCCGCAGTTTGAACCTCGCCGCCCGAGCCTGACAACCCTTGTGGGCAGCTTTGTGCACGCGTATGAGCAAGCTCCGTGACAGGTGCGGTCAATCACAGGATAATGCGCCATCTTTTTAGCCGGCCTGCAGCAATGGGTCGACTCGATATGCTTGCTTGTTTGGCCGCCTTAGCCTGACAACCCTGGAGTGTCTGGTTTGATCGTCTTCCGTTATCTGTCCCGCGAAGTCCTGTTGACCCTGAGTGCCGTGAGTGCGGTATTGCTGGTCATCATCATGAGTGGTCGCTTCGTCAAATACCTCGCCCAGGCCGCCTCGGGCGCCCTGGATCCGGGCTCGCTGTTCCTGATCATGGGCTTTCGCCTGCCGGGCTTCCTGCAGCTGATCCTGCCGTTGGGCCTGTTTCTCGGGATTCTGCTGGCCTACGGCCGCTTGTACCTTGAAAGCGAAATGACCGTGTTGTCGGCCACCGGCATGAGCCAGCAACGTTTGCTGGCCATGACCATGGTTCCGGCCACCGGTATCGCGCTGGTCGTGGCCTGGTTGAGCTTGAGCCTGGCGCCCCAGGGTGCCCTGCAGTTCCAACTGGTGCTCAACAAACAGGACGCCATGACCGAATTCGACACCCTGGAGCCTGGCCGCTTTCAAGCGCTCAACGATGGCACCCGGGTGACCTATACCGAGCAAATGACGGATGACCGTGCCAACCTGGGCGGTGTGTTCATCTCTCAGAAAAACCTCGGCCAGAACCAGAAAGACCGTGGTATTTCGATTCTGGTGGCCGACAAGGGACGTCAGGAAGTGCGCCCGGACGGCAGCCGCTACCTGATCCTGGAGGACGGCTATCGTTATGACGGCAGCCCCGGCCAGGCCGATTACCGCGCAATCAAGTACGACACCTATGGTGTGATGCTGGCCCGGCCGGATGTCAGCGACGAGGTCACCGACCGTGACGCGATCCCGACGCCAGACCTGGTCGGCAGCAAGGAATTGCGTTCGATCGCCGAGCTGCAATGGCGGATTTCCCTGCCGCTGCTGGTCTTTATCGTGACCTTGATGGCCGTGCCGCTGTCCCGGGTCAACCCGCGCCAGGGCCGCTTCCTCAAGCTGTTGCCGGCAATCCTGCTTTATATGGCTTACCTGACCATCCTGATTTCCGCCCGTGGCTCCCTAGAGAAGGGCAAGCTGTCGCCGACCCTGGGGTTGTGGTGGGTCCACGGGATCTTCCTGGCGATTGGCCTGGGCCTGCTTTATTGGGAACCGTTGCGCCTGAAGATGAAGAGTCGTCGCAGCATGAAGGAGATGGCTCGTGGTTAAGCTCGACCGCTACATTGGTAGCAGCGTCCTGGTCGCAATCCTTGCGGTATTGGGCATTATTCTGGGGCTTGCCTCGTTGTTCGCTTTCATTGATGAAGTCGGCAACGTCAGCGATACCTACACCGTAACCGACGTCCTGAGCTACGTGGCATTGACGGCACCCCGTCGTCTCTACGACATGATGCCGATGGCCGCGCTGATTGGCTGCCTGATCGGCTTGGGCAGCCTGGCCAGCAACAGCGAGCTGACCATCATGCGCGCGGCGGGTGTTTCCATCGGCCGCATCGTGTGGGCGGTCATGAAGCCGATGCTGTTGCTGATGGCGGTCAGCGTGCTGATCGGTGAATACGTGGCGCCCCCTGCCGAATCCACCGCCCAGGCCAACCGCGCCCTGGCCCAGGGTTCGGGGGATGCCCAAAGCTCCAAGCATGGCCTGTGGCACCGCCAGGGTGAGGAATTTATCCACATCAACGCCGTGCAACCAGACGGCTTGCTGGTCGGTGTCACTCGCTACCGCTTCGATAAAGAGCGTCACCTGTTGTCGTCCAGTTTCGCCAAACGCGCACAGTACAGCGATGAAAAGTGGCAATTGAGCGATGTGACCACCACCTATTTCCGTGAAATCGGCAAGGGCGCGGCGTCGAGTACTGAAGTCATCAATGTGCCGACGGAGCAGTGGGACATTGCCCTCAAGCCCGAATTGCTGAACACCGTGGTGATGATCCCGGAAAGCCTGCCAATCTCTGGCCTGTGGAGCTACATCCATTACCTCAAGGACCAGGGCTTGAACAACGGTCGTTACTGGCTGGCGTTTTGGGTCAAGGTGTTGCAGCCGGTGGTGACCGCTGCGCTGGTGCTGATGGCGATTTCGTTCATCTTTGGCCCGTTGCGTTCCGTAACCCTTGGCCAGCGCGTGTTTACTGGCGTGCTGGTGGGCTTCACCTTCCGTATCGCCCAGGACCTGCTCGGGCCGTCCAGCCTGGTATTCGGCTTCTCGCCGCTGCTTGCGGTGCTGGTGCCGACGGCTATTTGCGCCTTGGCCGGCTTCTGGCTGTTGCGTCGGGCCGGTTGAGCCCGCGCTTATGAACAAAAAATGCCCCGTTCGAACGACCGGGGCATTTTTGTTCTTGGTCACCATGGATGACGTCAGGTCTGCGCATCAGGTACAATTCCCGGCTATTTTTCAGCGGGCAGTCTGCCTGCAGCCTTTTTGAGTGTTGATCCGTGAGTGATTTGAGTCATATCCGCAATTTCTCCATCATCGCCCACATTGACCATGGCAAGTCGACGCTGGCCGATCGATTTATCCAGATGTGCGGCGGCCTTGCCGAGCGTGAAATGGAAGCCCAGGTGCTGGACTCCATGGACCTCGAGCGCGAGCGCGGGATCACCATCAAGGCCCACAGCGTTACTCTGTATTACACCGCCAAAGACGGTATCAAGTACCAGCTCAACTTCATTGACACCCCGGGCCACGTCGACTTCACCTATGAAGTCAGCCGTTCCCTGGCGGCCTGTGAAGGCGCGTTGCTGGTAGTGGACGCGGGCCAGGGCGTTGAAGCCCAGTCCGTAGCCAACTGCTATACCGCCATCGAGCAAGGCCTGGAAGTGATGCCGGTGCTGAACAAGATCGACCTGCCACAGGCCGATCCGGACCGCGTCAAGGAAGAGATCGAGAAGATCATCGGCATTGACGCCACCGACGCCGTCGAGTGCAGCGCCAAGACCGGCCTGGGCGTAGACGAAGTGCTCGAGCGCCTGGTCAAGACCATTCCAGCGCCTACCGGCAACTACGAAGATCCGCTGCAAGCGTTGATCATCGACTCCTGGTTCGACAACTACCTGGGCGTTGTCTCCCTGGTGCGCGTGCGTCACGGCCGTGTGAAGAAGGGCGACAAGATCCTGGTCAAATCCACCGGCAAGATCCACCTGGTGGACAGCGTTGGTGTATTCAACCCGAAGCACACCGCGACCACTGATCTGAAAGCCGGTGAAGTGGGCTTCATCATTGCCGGTATCAAGGACATCCACGGTGCACCGGTAGGTGACACCCTGACCTTGAGCTCCACCCCTGACGTCGACGTGCTGCCGGGCTTCAAACGCATCCAGCCGCAGGTCTACGCCGGCCTGTTCCCGGTCAGTTCCGACGACTTCGAGGATTTCCGCGAAGCCCTGCAGAAGCTGACCCTCAACGACTCGTCGTTGCAGTACACCCCGGAAAGCTCCGACGCCCTGGGCTTCGGCTTCCGCTGCGGGTTCCTGGGCATGCTGCACATGGAAATCATCCAGGAGCGCCTCGAGCGCGAATACGACCTGGACCTGATCACCACCGCGCCGACGGTTATTTTTGAACTGGCGCTGAAGACCGGTGAAACGATTTACGTCGACAACCCGTCCAAGCTTCCGGATCTGTCTTCCATCGAAGACATGCGCGAACCGATCGTGCGGGCCAATATTCTTGTGCCGCAAGAACACCTGGGCAACGTCATTACCCTGTGTATCGAAAAGCGTGGCGTACAGCACGACATGCTGTTCCTCGGTACCCAGGTGCAAGTGACCTACGATTTGCCGATGAACGAAGTGGTCCTGGACTTCTTCGACCGTCTCAAATCCACCAGCCGCGGCTATGCTTCGCTGGATTACCATTTTGATCGTTACCAATCAGCTAATCTGGTGAAGCTGGATGTGCTGATCAACGGCGACAAGGTCGATGCCCTGGCGCTGATCGTGCACAAGGACAACGCGCACTACAAAGGTCGCCAGTTGACCGAAAAGATGAAAGAACTGATTCCGCGCCAGATGTTCGACGTCGCGATCCAGGCCGCCATTGGCGGGCAGATCATTGCACGGACCTCCGTCAAGGCACTCAGAAAGAACGTACTGGCCAAATGCTATGGCGGCGACGTCAGCCGTAAGCGCAAGCTGCTCGAGAAGCAAAAGGCCGGTAAAAAACGCATGAAGCAAGTGGGCAACGTGGAAATTCCACAAGAAGCCTTCCTTGCGGTGCTCAGGTTGGATAGTTAGGTCCTATGTCACTAAATTTCCCGCTGTTGCTGGTCATTGCCGTTGCCGTTTGCGGTCTCCTGGCGTTGCTCGATCTGATTTTCTTCGCCCCGCGTCGCCGGGCTGCCATCGCGGCCTATCAGGGCAGCGTCAGCCAGCCCGATGTGGCGGTGGTCGAGAAACTGAACAAAGAGCCAATGCTGGTTGAATACGGCAAGTCGTTCTTCCCGGTGTTGTTCATCGTGCTGGTGCTGCGTTCGTTCCTGGTGGAACCGTTTCAGATCCCTTCGGGATCGATGAAACCTACCCTGGACGTGGGCGACTTCATCCTGGTGAACAAGTTTTCTTACGGGATCCGCTTGCCGGTGATCGACAAGAAAGTCATCGAGATCGGTGACCCGCAGCGCGGCGATGTGATGGTGTTTCGCTACCCAAGCGACCCGAACGTCAACTACATCAAGCGTGTAGTGGGCCTGCCGGGTGACGTGATTCGCTACACCAGCGACAAGCGCCTGTTCGTCAATGGCGAGTCGGTGGCGGAAAAACTGATCGGTTCCGAGCCAAACACCTTGGGCAGCGCCGAGCTGTACCAGGAAAAACTCGGAGCGGTAGAGCACGAAATCCGCAAGGAAATGAGCCGCTACCGTTCGCCGCCTGACAACCAATGGACAGTGCCTGCCGGGCATTACTTCATGATGGGCGACAACCGCGACAACTCCAATGACAGCCGCTACTGGGATGACCCCAATATTCCCAAGGACCTGCTGGGCATGGTTCCCGACCAGAATATCGTCGGCAAGGCCTTCGCGGTCTGGATGAGTTGGCCGGAACCCAAGCTCAGCCACCTGCCGAACTTCTCGCGGGTCGGGCTGATCAAGTAATCCATGCGGCGCTGTGAACACAGCGCCGAATGCTTTTCTGGGGCTTGGACAAAGTCTGGCCCCATGCAGCAACCACCAGGATTTGAATTTGAACACAGCGTTAATCGTCGCAGGCCACCGGTGCCTCGAACTGAATGTGGGTAAACCGTGAGCGTTTCTCTAAGCCGTCTCGAGCGTCAGCTCGGTTACACCTTCAAGGATCAGGAATTGATGATCCTTGCCCTCACACACCGCAGTTTTGCCGGGCGTAACAACGAGCGCCTGGAATTCCTCGGTGATGCCATCCTCAATTTCGTCGCCGGCGAAGCCCTGTTCAATCGCTTCCCGCTGGCCCGCGAAGGCCAGTTGTCGCGCTTGCGTGCGCGCCTGGTGAAAGGCGAGACCCTGGCCGTACTGGCCCGTGGTTTCGATCTGGGCGATTACCTGCGCCTGGGTTCCGGCGAGCTGAAGAGCGGCGGTTTCCGTCGTGAGTCGATCCTGGCCGACGCCCTGGAAGCACTGATCGGCGCCATCTACCTCGATGCAGGCATGGAGGCAGCAAAAGAGCGCGTCGTCGCCTGGCTGTCGACCGAGATTGAAAGCCTGACGCTGGTAGACACCAACAAAGATCCGAAGACCCGCCTGCAGGAATTCCTGCAGTCCCGTGGTTGCGACCTGCCGCGTTACGAAGTGGTGGATATCCAGGGTGAGCCGCACTGCCGAGTTTTCTTCGTCGAATGCGAAATCACCTTACTGAATGAAAAAAGCCGAGGTCAGGGTGTGAGCCGTCGTATTGCCGAACAGGTAGCGGCCGCTGCAGCACTGATTGCCCTGGGCGTGGAGAATGGCCATGACTGATTCAACCGCAACTCGCTGTGGCTATGTTGCCATCGTCGGCCGTCCGAACGTGGGCAAGTCCACGTTGCTGAACCACATCCTGGGACAGAAGCTGGCGATCACCTCGCGCAAGCCTCAGACCACCCGCCACAACATGTTGGGCATCAAGACCGAAGGCGCCGTACAGGCGGTCTACGTCGACACCCCGGGCATGCACAAAGGCGGCGAAAAGGCCCTTAACCGCTACATGAACAAAACCGCTTCGGCTGCGTTGAAAGACGTCGACGTGGTGATCTTCGTGGTCGACCGCACCAAGTGGACCGACGAAGACCAGATGGTTCTGGAGCGCGTGCAGTACGTCACCGGCCCGTTGATCGTCGCGTTGAACAAGACCGACCGCATCGAAGACAAGGCCGAGCTGATGCCGCACCTGAGCTGGCTGCAGGAACAACTGCCGAACGCCCAGATCATGCCGATCTCGGCCCAGCACGGGCACAACCTCGAAGCCCTGGAGCGCGTGATCGCAGGGTACCTGCCGGAGAACGAGCACTTCTTCCCGGAAGACCAGATCACCGACCGCAGCAGCCGTTTCCTCGCCGCCGAACTGGTACGCGAGAAAATCATGCGCCAGATGGGCGCCGAGCTGCCATACCAGATCACCGTCGAAATCGAAGAGTTCAAGCAGCAGGGCAAGACCCTGCATATCCACGCGTTGATCCTCGTTGAACGTGACGGCCAGAAGAAAATCATCATTGGCGACAAGGGCGAGCGCATCAAGCGCATCGGCACCGAGGCGCGCAAGGACATGGAATTACTGTTTGATTCCAAGATCATGCTCAACCTGTGGGTGAAGGTTAAGGGTGGTTGGTCTGATGATGAGCGCGCGTTGCGTTCGTTGGGTTACGGCGACCTGTAACAGGTCTCCGGAACACCGCAGGACAAATGTGGGAGCGGGCTTGCTCGCGAATGCAGTGGATCAGTCACCAGATGTGTTGACTGACACTCCGCATTCGCGAGCAAGCCCGCTCCCACATTGGATAGTCGTTGTTTTCCAGACCGTGTTCCCGCAGCGAGAACCCAATGTCCCAAACCCCACCCACCGGCCAACCCGCCTACGTCTTGCACAGCCGCGCCTACCGCGAGACCAGCGCCTTGGTGGACTTCCTCACACCTCAAGGCCGCCTGCGCGCGGTCTTGCGCAGCGCCCGCGGCAAGGCCGGCACCCTCGCGCGGCCCTTCGTGGCCCTGGAAGTGGAGTTTCGTGGACGTGGCGAACTGAAGAACGTCGGCCGCATGGAAGCCGCCGGCGCTTCCAATTGGCTCAACGGTGAGGCGCTGTTCAGCGGCCTCTACCTCAACGAATTGCTGATCCGCCTGCTCCCCGCCGAAGACCCACACCCCGGCGTCTTTGATCACTACGCCGCGACCTTGCTCGCCCTCGCCGAAGGCCGTCCCCTGGAACCGCTGCTACGCGCATTCGAATGGCGCCTGCTGGATGACTTGGGCTACGGCTTCGAACTGAGCAACGACCTGCACGGCGACCCCATCGCTGCCGACGGTATGTACCGCCTGCAAGTGGACGCAGGCCTGGAGCGGGTCTACCTGCTGCAACCCGGCCTGTTCCAAGGCACCGAATTGCTTGCGATGAGCGAAGCCGACTGGACCGCCCCCGGCGCCTTGTCTGCCGCCAAGCGCCTGATGCGCCAGGCCCTGGCCGTGCATTTGGGCGGTCGGCCACTGGTCAGCCGCGAGTTGTTTCGAAAGCCCTGACATCCCCGTGTATGCTGTGCAGCGATTCCTTCCCTCTTCAGGAGCGCTTTTCGTGACCACCAGCAATCGCATTCTTCTCGGCGTGAACATCGACCACGTAGCCACCCTGCGCCAGGCCCGGGGCACCCGTTACCCGGACCCGGTCAAGGCCGCGCTGGACGCCGAAGAAGCGGGCGCCGACGGCATCACCGTGCACCTGCGCGAAGACCGCCGCCACATCCAGGAGCGCGACGTGCTGCTGCTCAAGGACGTGCTGCAAACCCGCATGAACTTCGAAATGGGCGTCACCGAAGAAATGATGGCGTTCGCCGAGCGCATCCGCCCGGCGCATATCTGCCTGGTGCCGGAAACCCGCCAGGAACTGACCACCGAAGGCGGCCTCGATGTGGCCGGCCAGGAAGCCCGGATCAAGGCTGCGGTGGAGCGCCTGTCGAAGATCGGCAGCGAAGTCTCGCTGTTCATCGATGCCGACGAGCGCCAGATCGAAGCCTCGCGCCGCGTCGGCGCCCCGGCCATCGAACTGCACACCGGCCGTTACGCCGACGCCACCACGCCGACTGAAGTTGCCGACGAATTGCAACGCATCATCGACGGTGTCAACTGCGGCCTGGGCGAGGGCTTGATCGTCAACGCCGGCCACGGCCTGCATTACCACAACGTCGAAGCTGTGGCTGCGATCAAGGGCATCAACGAGCTGAACATCGGCCATGCACTGGTGGCGCACGCGCTGTTCGTCGGTTTCAAAGGCGCCGTCGCCGAGATGAAAGCCTTGATTCTGGCTGCCGCCAAGGCCTGAAGTAACGAAGATCCAATGTGTGACTTGTGTGGGAGCCGGGCTTGCCCGCGATGGCATCACCTCGGTATTTCAGTTGCACCGAGGTGATGCTATCTCAGGCAAGCCAGCTCCCACACTAAGCCCGCTCCCACATGTGGCAATGCGAACCCTTACTGTTTAGGTGATGCCGGTGTATGGTATCTGCCCTTTGCGGGTCTCGGACCCGCGGCAGATACGTGAGGTTGTTGTGTCCCAATCGTTTTCCCGTCGACAAATCCTGGGTGGTCTTGCCGGTCTCGCGGTAGTGGGCGTCGGTGCCGGTGGCGCTTATCGCTATTGGCTGGGCAAGGTCGCCGAGGCTGAGGCGGGGCACGATTACGAACTGATCGCCGCGCCGTTGGACGTGGAATTGGTGCCGGGGCACAAGACCCAAGCCTGGGCTTTCGGCCCTTCGGCGCCGGGTACCGAGTTGCGGGTGCGCCAGGGTGAATGGCTGCGGGTGCGCTTTATCAACCACCTGCCGGTCGCCACCACCATCCACTGGCATGGCATTCGCCTGCCGCTGGAAATGGACGGCGTGCCTTACGTCTCGCAACTGCCGGTACTGCCGGGCGAATACTTCGACTACAAATTCCGCGTGCCCGATGCCGGCAGCTATTGGTATCACCCCCACGTGAACAGCAGCGAAGAACTGGGCCGTGGCCTGGTGGGCCCGCTGATCATCGAAGAGCGCGAACCCACCGGTTTCAAGCACGAACGCACCCTGAGCCTGAAAAGCTGGCACGTGGACGAAGAGGGCGCCTTCGTGGCCTTCAGCGTCCCGCGTGAAGCGGCCCGTGGCGGTACCGCCGGACGTCTGTCGACCATCAACGGTGTGTCCCAGGCCGTGATCGATTTGCCCGCCGGGCAAATCACCCGCGTGCGCCTGCTCAACCTCGATAACACCCTGACGTATCGCATCAACATCCCCGACGTTGAAGCGCAGATCTATGCGCTGGACGGCAACCCCGTCGAGCCACGCCCGTTGGGCAAGGAATACTGGCTGGGCCCCGGCATGCGTATCTGCCTGGCGATCAAGGCACCTCCCGCCGGTGAAGAACTGTCGATCCGCAACGGGCCGGTACGCCTGGGCACCTTTCGCTCGGTGGCCAGCAACGACGCCCCCACCGAATGGCCGCCTGCGCTGCCCGCCAACCCGATTGCCGAGCCAGACCTGGCCAATGCCGAGAAACTCAACTTCAATTTCGAATGGGTTGGATCGGTTTCGGTGAACGTAGGCAATAAGCCGCCGAGCCTGTGGCAGATCAACGGCCAGGCCTGGGACATCACCGACAAGACCTGCGCCGACCGCCCGATTGCCAAACTGGAAAAGGGCAAGAGCTACATTTTCGAATTGAAGAATATGACCCAGTACCAACACCCGATCCACCTGCACGGCATGAGTTTCAAGGTCATCGCCTCGAACCGCCACAAGGTGATTCCGTACTTCACCGACACCTACCTGCTGGGCAAGAACGAACGTGCCCGCGTAGCGTTGGTGGCGGATAACCCGGGTGTCTGGATGTTTCACTGCCATGTGATCGACCACATGGAAACCGGCCTGATGGCCGCCATCGAGGTGGCGTGATGCGCCAGTTTCGCCCCACGGCGATTATCGACCGCAGCCGCGACCAGGACTTCATGCGTGAAGCGCTGACCCTGGCGGCCCAGGGCGCCGCGCTGGGGGAAGTACCGGTGGGCGCGGTGCTGGTACAGGACGGAGAAATCATCGGGCGTGGCTTCAACTGCCCTATCAGCGGCAATGACCCCAGTGCGCATGCCGAGATGGTCGCGATCCGGGCCGCCGCCCAGGCTGTCAGTAATTACCGGCTGCCGGGCAGTACGCTCTACGTCACGCTGGAGCCGTGCAGCATGTGCGCCGGGCTGATCGTCCACTCGCGGATTGCCCGGGTGGTGTACGGCGCGCTCGAACCAAAAGCCGGGATCGTGCAAAGCCAAGGCCAGTTTTTTACCCAGGGATTTCTCAATCATCGGGTGCTGTATGAAGGCGGGGTGTTGGCTGAAGAGTGCGGGACGGTATTGAGCGAGTTCTTCAAGGCGCGTCGCGCCAAACCAACACTCTAAAGAACAGCGAGGGCTAATGTGGGAGCGGGCTTGCTCGCGAATGCGGTGTATCAGTCAATACATGTGCTGACTGACACACGGCATTCGCGAGCAAGCCCGCTCCCACATTTTTGATCTCCATTTAGTAAGGGAGAGTGGGGGTTATTTCCTGGCGACTATCACCGCCCGCATCGGCGCCGGCAGCCCTTCGATGGTCTTGCTGTGATCTTCAGGGTCCAGGAAGTCGCTGAGGGACTGATACTTCATCCACTCCGTGCCGCGCTGTTCCTCAATCGTGGTCACGCTCACATCCACACAGCGCACATCACTGAAGCCCGCACGCCGCAGCCACAGCATCAGCGCCGGCACCGACGGCAGGAACCACACGTTGCGCATTTGCGCGTAACGGTCTTCCGGCACCAGCACCTGCTGCTGATCGCCTTCAACCACCAGCGTTTCCAACACCAATTCGCCGCCCTTCACCAGGCAATCCTTCAGCGCCAGCAAATGTTCGATGGGCGAACGGCGGTGGTAGAACACGCCCATGGAAAACACCGTATCGAAGCCCTCCATGTTCGACGGCAGGTCTTCAAACGGGAACGGCAGGTGCCAGGCCCTCGGCTCTGACAGGTAACGCTGCACCGCCTGGAACTGGCAGAAGAACAGCCAGTTCGGGTCGACGCCAATCACGCTGTCCGCCCCGGCGCCGAGCATGCGCCACATGTAATAGCCGTTGCCGCAACCCACATCGAGAATGCGCTTGCCCTTGAGGTCCAGGTGCGGCGCGACCCGCGACCACTTCCAGTCAGAGCGCCATTCCGTGTCCACGTGCACGCCGAACAGGTCAAACGGGCCCTTGCGCCACGGGCACAATCCCATCAGCGCGGTACGCATTTGCGCACGGGTTTCGTCGTCGCAATCGGTGTCGAGCACCAGGCCATTGAGCAGGTCGATTTCGCTGGGCATGATTTTCGGCAGCGCATCCAGCGCACTCTGCCAGCGCTCCAGGTCGCCATGACCTTTTTCCATCTTCGCATCGAGTTGCGCTTGCAGGCCTTGGGCCCAAACGGCCAGGGGAGTGCCGACCAGATGGCGGGCGAGGGGAGACAGATCAATCATGGCAAGGCAATCAACGAGGCAAAGTTAAGACACTGGAACCACGGCACGACTTTGGAGAACCCGGCCGCCAACAGGCGTTCGCGGTGTTCTTCTAGGCTGTCGGGCTTCATGACGTTTTCGATGGCGCTGCGCTTCTGGGCGATTTCCAGTTCGCTGTAGCCGTTGGCGCGCTTGAAGGCGATGTGCAAATCGGTGAGCAGCGCGTGTTCTTCCGGGTCATTGAAGCGCAGCTTTTCCGAAAGGATCAGCGCGCCGCCCGGCAGCAGCGATTGGCGAATGCGCGAGAGCAACGCCAGGCGTTGTTCGGGGCCGATGAATTGCAGGGTGAAGTTCAGCGCTACTACCGACGCCGGCTGGAATTGCAGCGCGAGGATATCGCCCTCGATCACCTCCACTGGCAGCAACTCCTGGAACATCGAGTCCTGGCCATTGAGGTATTCGCGGCAACGCTCGACCATCGCCGCCGAGTTATCCACCGCGATCACTCGACAACCGTCGGTGCGCACGTGACGGCGCAGGGCCTGGGTCACCGCGCCGAGGGATGAACCGAGGTCGTAGAGCACACTATTGGGCTGGGCAAACTGCGCCGCGAGCACGCCGAGGTTCTCGACGATGGTCGGATAACCGGGCACCGAGCGCTTGATCATGTCCGGGAAAACCCGCACCACGTCTTCGTTGAAGGCGAAGTCCGGCACCTGGGGCAGGGGCTGGGCGAATAGGCGATCGGGTTCTTTGCTCACGGCTGTTCCGGCGACGAAGGGGAAAAGTCGCGTATTTTAGCGTACCTGCCCGTGGATGCAGTGAGCTTTTAGCCTTATAAATCTGATTTCCGGTCACGATCACCTCACCGTGTAGCAGAGGCGATCATGGGCTTGGAATTTTTAACGCAGGCCTGATTTCAAGTCGTACGCGCAGGTTAAATTAATTGTGTTAGTTGTATTTCCATGCAAGTAGCCGTCGAGGGTAATGCTTCCTTTGAAGTGGCCTTTTGTGAGGTCAAAATTGACGGTGAGTTTTGCCTGGGTCACTTCGTAGGGGCCACCACCGATCAAAGGGTATATGTCCAGGTAATGAATGCCTGGACTCCCCGGGAATTCATGCTCACCGTTCTGAATGTTTTTATCCATTTGAAGGAATATCTCAGATATCGTACTCGGTGAATATAATTGCACCGCTCTAATGATAATGACGTCTTCGCTGGGGTGTACGTACGCTTCACTATAGTCAGGCACAAAGCTTGTTATAGCCTTGCCATTAAACGATCCGGTCGTATGGGTGATTGATGTGATCTTTTTATGTTTGCGCGCAGTCATGATTAATTCCTTTACGTTGGATTAGTCCGTAAGGAAACTACCGAAGCTGGCGGTTGCCGAGAACTGTCATAATTGACAGTTTTTTAGAATTTTTAGTGATTACTTGTAGAGCGTAACGGAATAAACCTTTCTGCCTGGCTGTAAACTAGTGCGTTGTGTGTCTTTCACGAGTTGGTTGAGCAAATGCCGAGGCGGTAATCCCCCACTGCCCCAGCCAATAACTGACGATCAGCAAATACGGCGCCGCTTCAAACGAAACCACAAACCGATTGATCCCAATCAGCGTGTCGGAAAACACGAACGACACTGCGCCCGCTGCCGCCAGGTACGCCGAGCGCTTGGGCACATCGCTGCCCAATCGCGCCAGTGCTCGCCACAACATGGCGCTGATCACCAGCGCGTAAACCACCACCGGCACCAGCAATGGGCCCAGGCCATGGGAAATCAGGATGCTCAGCAAGATCGCACCCACCGCCAGCGCCAACACCAGCGGCAAAATGGCCGGGCGGCGGCAGTCGCTCAAGTAGGCTTTCAGGTACGCCAGGTGCGCGAACAAAAATGCCCCCAGGCCGAAGATGAACAAGTCGCCGGGCCAGGCCAGCAGCACATCGCCCACCAGGGAAAAAATCAGCCCCAGGCTGATCCAGCGTCGATAGTCGGTGGGCGGCGCATCATGCAGCCAGCCCAGTAGCGCCAGTACCGGTAATGGCTTCACTAACAGGCAGAGCAGGGCTGCGTGGGTGCTCAGGCCGTAGATAAAGGTTACCGCCCCCATCAACGCAAGGATCATCCATGGCATATCAGTTCACCGTAATGGCGCAGTCGAAGGTCTCGGCCGGTTCTGCTTCCGGCTCCCAGGGTTGTTGTGAGGTGAGGCGCAAACGGCCCTGGCCGGCGTTGAAGGCCTGGAAGCGCCAGGTGGATTGACCGCCACTGCCGACCACGCCGGTGCCTTCGGTGTTGCTGTAGACCTCGGGGCTCAGGCTGCGCAGCACGCCGCCGGCGGAATCCTGGATGGCCCAGCGGTAACCGGTGGTGGGATTGCTGGGCAGGGTCAGGATCAGGTTTTGCCCGGTCTTGAGTTGCAGCGGGCAAGCGCTCTGTTTTTCCACGGTGACGTTTTGCTTCGGCGCACTGGCGCAGGCGGCGAGCAGGCAAAGGCTCAGGGGGAGAAGCAGGCGGGCAGCGGTCATGGGGGCTCCGTTGTTTGGCGACGAAGGGCGAGCATAACCGAAGATGAGACAAGGTGTGACAAGCGAGGAAGTTGTGTTGATAGGACGGGCGCCATCGCGGGCAAGCCCGCTCCCACATTTGACCGCGTTGTCATTAACAACACCGATCCCTGTGGGAGCCGGGCTTGCCCGCGATGGCGTCAGTCCAGGCACTACATAACTATCAGAACAACACCTTCGCCACATCCGCAAAGCGCTTGGCAAAGTGCACCGTCATCCCTTCCTTCAGGTACTCCGGCAGTTCCTCAAAACTTCCGCGGTTAGGCTCCGGCAAGATCAGCTCGTGAATCTTCTGGCGCCGCGCCGCAATCACCTTCTCGCGTACCCCGCCAATCGGCAGCACATGCCCGGTCAACGTCAGCTCACCGGTCATCGCCACGCCTTTTTTCGGCGGCTGGTTACGCGCCAGGGACAGCAGCGCACTGGCCATGGTCACGCCCGCGCTCGGGCCATCTTTGGGCGTGGCACCTTCCGGCACGTGCAGGTGTACGAAGGCTTCATCGAAGAACTTCGGGTCACCGCCAAACGACTTCAGGTTCGAGCTGATGTAGCTGTAGGCAATCTCGGCCGATTCCTTCATCACGTCACCCAGTTGCCCGGTGAGCTTGAAGCCACGGTTGAGGGTGTGAATGCGCGTCGCCTCGATCGGCAGGGTCGCGCCGCCCATGCTGGTCCACGCCAGGCCGGTGATCACACCGGTGCCCGACAGCACTTGCTCGTTACGGAACACCGGCATGCCCAGGGAGGCTTCCAGGTCCTTGTTGCCGATCTTGATCACCGAGTCCGGCTCATCCAGCAGCTTGACCACCGCCTTGCGCACCAGTTTGCCCAACTGTTTTTCCAGCTGACGCACACCGGCTTCCCGGGCGTAGCCATCGATCAGCGCGCGCAGTGCACCGTCGCTGATGGACAGGCTGTTTTTCGACACACCGGCTTTTTCCAGCTGCTTTGGCCACAGGTGGCGCTTGGCAATCGCGACCTTTTCTTCGGTGATGTAGCCCGACAGGCGAATCACTTCCATCCGGTCCAGCAATGGGCCGGGGATCGAGTCCAGGGTGTTGGCGGTGCACACGAACAGCACTTTGGACAGGTCCAGGCGCAGGTCCAGGTAGTGGTCGAGGAATTCGACGTTCTGTTCCGGGTCGAGGGTTTCGAGCAGGGCCGAGGCCGGGTCGCCCTGGTAGCTCTGGCCCATCTTGTCGATCTCGTCGAGCATGATCACCGGGTTCATCACTTCCACATCTTTGAGGGCTTGTACCAGCTTGCCCGGCATCGCGCCGATGTAGGTGCGGCGATGGCCCTTGATCTCGGCCTCGTCACGCATGCCGCCGACGCTGAAGCGGTAGAACGGCCGGCCCAGGGATTCGGCAATCGATTTGCCGACACTGGTCTTGCCCACACCCGGCGGCCCCACCAGCAACACGATGGAACCGGCGACTTCACCTTTGTAGGCACCCACCGCGAGGAATTCGAGGATGCGACTCTTGATGTCGTCCAGTCCGGCGTGGTGCTTGTCGAGCACTTTGCGGGCGTGCTTGAGGTCGAGTTTGTCCTCGCCATACACACCCCACGGCACCGAGGTGGCCCAGTCCAGGTAGTTGCGGGTGACCGCGTACTCCGGCGACCCGGTTTCCAGGATCGACAGCTTGTTCATTTCCTCGCTGATGCGTTTTTGCGCTTGGGTCGGCAGTACCTTGTCCACCAAGCGTTGTTCGAACTGCTCGACGTCGGCGCTGCGATCGTCCTTGGTCAGCCCCAGCTCTTGCTGGATGACCTTGAGTTGTTCCTTGAGGAAGAACTCGCGCTGGTGCTCACCGATCTTGCGGTTCACTTCGGCGGAGATTTCTTTTTGCAGGCGCGCGACTTCGACCTCCTTGCGCAGCATCGGCAAGACTTTCTCCATGCGCTTGAGCATGGGCACGCAGTCCAGCACTTGCTGCAGTTCATTGCCGGTGGCCGAGGTGAGGGCGGCGGCGAAGTCGGTCAGCGGCGACGGATCGTTGGGGCTGAAGCGGTTGAGGTAGTTCTTCAGCTCTTCGCTGTACAGCGGGTTGAGCGGCAGCAGTTCCTTGATCGCATTGATCAGCGCCATGCCGTAGGCCTTGACCTCATCGGTCGGCTGGGTCGGCTGGTGCGGGTATTCGACTTCCACCAGGTAAGGCGGGCGGTGGTGCTTGAGCCAGGTCTTGATCCGCACGCGGGTCAGGCCCTGGGCGACAAATTGCAGCTTGCCGTTTTCGCGGCTGGCGTGATGCACCTTCACCAGGGTGCCGTACAGCGGCAGGCTGGAGGTGTCGAAGTGGCGCGGATCTTCGGGCGGGGTTTCCATGAAGAACAGGGCCAGGGAGTGGTGGTCGGATTTGCTCACCAGCTCCAGGGTTTCGGCCCACGGCTCTTCATTGACGATCACCGGCAACACTTGCGCCGGGAAGAAAGGCCGATTGTGGATCGGGATGATGTAGACCTTGTCGGGCAGGTTTTGCCCTGGCAGGGCCAGGCCAGTGTTGGCGGAAGTGTGTTCAGCGTTTTCCGGGTCGGCGTAGTCGTTGAGGTCTATGTCCGGGAATTCTTGCTGGTCGCTCATGGGGCACCTGCATAAGGAAGTATGCAGGTTAGATGGGGCAGGTCGGCCGTGGTTTCAATGGGTGGGGTGAGATAGCAACATATTGCACAATATTTTCAAAAGCGCCGCTGAACAAATGTGGGAGCGGGCTTGCTCGCGAATGCGCTCTGTCAGTCAATGCATCTGTGCCTGATGCGCCGCAGTGGCGAGCAAGCCCGCTCCCACATTTTCGATTGCATTTCGTCAGCTGAGTTTGTGCAAGTAGGCCGGTAAAGGCTGTTCGGGTAGCACCGACAGCACCTTCAAACGCTGCAACATCCGCTGCCGGGCCCGTTGCAGGTGCTCGCGCAGGTTCAGCGCGGCGGCGTCGAAGGCGCCATGCAGCAACAGCTCCAGGATCAGCCGGTGCTCGGCCAGCATCGCCGGATCGGCACCAATCCCCAGCAGGCGGTAGAAAATCCGGCTGATGATCATCGGGCTCTGACCCTGGCGAATCAACGCGGCGATCTTGCGGTTTTGCAGGCCCGCCAGGCAGTGTTGGTGCAGGTCTTCCTCGATTTGCTCGATTTCCTCCAGGCTGCAGTGGGCGCTCTCTTGCGCATCAAGCACCCGCTGCAACATGGCTTGCAGCAGGTCGCGGTCGAGGTTCGGCGCGCTTTGGCGCAGGGCTTCCGGCTCCAGGCAGGCGCGCAGTTCGTAATCTTCGGTGACTTCCCGGGCGGTCAGTGGCCCGGCCAGCCATTGGGAATAGGGTTCTTTTTCCACCAAGCCACGGTCCCGCAGGCGCATCAGCGCTTCACGCACCACCGCGCGGCTGACGTTGTAGTGCTCGGCGGCGGCCTGTTCATCGAGGCGGTAATGCCCGAAGGCGATGCAGGTCGAGAGCGCTGCGCCGATTTCCTCGACGATCCGCTCCCCCAGTGGCCGAGTGTCCACCAGCTCATCTTCACCGTTGAGGCCCAGGTGCGCATGGCTCAGGGGCAGCCGCAGCGGCTCCATGTCCAGGCCGTCGGGGTTGATCAGGTAACCCCGGCCATCGAAGCGGCAGATCAACCCTTCGTCATGCAACAGGTTCAGGGCTTTGCGCACCGGCACCCGGCTGGTGCCGAACAGCTCGGCCAGCGGCGCTTCCAGCAACACCAGGCCATGGCGGGCGGTGCCGTAGGTGATGGCGTCGCGCAAAACCTGATGAATCATCGCGTAACGGGAAGCCGAGGCTGACACTGCTTTCATCGGGTTCTCTGGAGCTAACGGGTCGGTGGCCGGGGATTCTCTCATAGTTGCGCCTGTCACTCTGCGCCACGTCGGTGGCACTTTTTTGGGGCCTTAAGAGGGGGGTTGTTACCTTTCTGCACCAAAATGTACTTATTAATAAAAGATACATTATTTCATTGTGGGCGAGGATTAGAACTCAGCCGATATTTCTTTTGATGTCTGAAACCCATCTAGCCCGTGTATCTGCTCGAAGCTGTCGAATTCGCCCAAAAAGGTGTCCACAAGACTGGCACGAAAGCTGCCTTTGTAAAATGTACATTTTATTAATATGTACGTTTTAGAAGGTCATTCCCATGTCAGACGCCACTTCACTGGCCGAGGATTTTGCCAGCGGCCGCAGCGACCCGGTGCAGGCCCTCGAACAGGCACTTACTCACGCGAGCCAAGTCCCCAGCGTATTCATCTCCCTGACTGCCGAGCGCGCCCGCCGTGAGGCGGAAGCGTCCGCTGCCCGTTGGCGTGCCGGCCAGCCGTTGAGCGTGTTCGACGGTGTGCCCCTGGCCTGGAAAGATCTGTTTGATGTGGCTGGCAGCATTACCACGGCGGGCGCGGCCTATCGCAGCCACGCGCCAGCCGCCTTGCTGGATGCGCCGAGCGTAGGCCTGTTGTGCCGCGCCGGCATGGTCAGCGTGGGCAAGACCAACCTCAGCGAGCTGGCGTATTCCGGCCTGGGCCTGAACCCGCATTTCGGCACGCCGCACAACCCGAGCAGCGTCGACCAACCGCGGATTCCCGGCGGCTCATCGTCCGGTTCAGCCGTCGCCGTGGCGGCCGGTATCGTACCGATCGCCATGGGCACCGACACTGCGGGCTCCATCCGTATTCCCGCTGCGCTGAATGGCGTGGTGGGGTACCGCAGCAGTTGCCGGCGCTACAGCCGCGACGGCGTTTTCCCGCTGGCTCACACCCTCGACAGCCTCGGCCCGCTGACTCGCAGCGTGCGCGATGCGTTGGCCATCGACGACCTGCTCAATGGTCGCGACCAGCGCCCGCCACGCCAGCCCCGTAGCCTCAACGGCCAGCGGTTCTGGGTCGAGCAAAGTGTGCTGGAAGACGCACGGGTTGAATCTGCGGTGCGCGACAACCTGCAACGTTGTGTGGACCGATTGAAGGCAGACGGCGCGCTGATTGACGTGCGCCCCTCGAAGACTTTCCAGGCCACCCTGGATCTGATCCAGCACCAAGGCTGGCTTGGCGCTTTCGAAGCCTTCGCCCTCCACGAAGCCCTGCTCGACAGCCCTGATGCCGAGCAACTCGACCCCCGGGTACGCCGTCGCCTTGAAGCCGCCCGTACGCTGCCGGCCAGCCAACTGCTGGCGCTGTACGACGCCCGTCGCCGCCTGCAACAGCAGCTTGTCGACGAACTCGACGGCGCGATCCTCATCACCCCCACCGTGGCCCATGTGGCCCCGGCCCTGGCGCCGCTGGAAGCCGACGACCAACTGTTCGTCAGCACCAACCTCGCCACGCTGCGCCTGACCATGCCCGGCAGCCTGCTGGACATGCCCGGCGTCAGCCTGCCCAGCGGCCGCGATGCCCTGGGCCTGCCCACGGGTTTGCTGCTCAGCGCCCCCAGCGGCGAAGACGCGCGCCTGCTTCGGGCCGCGCTGTCAGTCGAAACCGCACTCACTTTTTAAGGAGACACATCATGGCTAAAGACATCCTCTGTGCATTTGGCGTCGACGTCGACGCGGTCGCGGGCTGGCTCGGTTCCTATGGCGGCGAAGACTCCCCGGACGACATTTCCCGTGGCCTGTTCGCCGGTGAAATCGGTGCGCCACGCCTGCTCAAATTGTTCGAGCGCTATGGCCTGCGTACCACCTGGTTTATCCCCGGCCACTCGATGGAAACTTTCCCCGAGCAAATGAAGGCGGTGGCCGACGCCGGCCACGAAATCGGTGTGCACGGCTACAGCCACGAAAACCCGATTGCGATGACCGCCGAGCAGGAAGAAATTGTCCTCGACAAGTCCATCGAGCTGATCACCCAGGTCACCGGCAAACGCCCCACCGGCTACGTCGCGCCGTGGTGGGAATTCAGCAAGGTCACCAACGAACTGCTGCTGAAAAAAGGCATCAAGTACGACCACAGTCTGATGCACAACGACTTCCATCCGTACTACGTGCGCAAGGGCGACAGCTGGACCAAGATCGACTACAGCCAGCACCCCGACACCTGGATGAAACCCCTGGTACGCGGCGAAGAAACCGACCTGGTGGAGATCCCGGCCAACTGGTACCTCGACGACCTGCCGCCGATGATGTTCATCAAGAAAGCCCCCAACAGCCACGGCTTCGTCAACCCGCGTCACCTGGAAGAAATGTGGCGCGACCAGTTCGACTGGGTCTACCGCGAGCACGAACACGCGGTGTTCACCATGACCATCCACCCCGACGTTTCCGGCCGCCCGCAAGTGCTGCTGATGCTTGAGCGGCTGATCGAACATATCCAGAGCCATGCCGGCGTGCGCTTCGTCACCTTCGACGAAATCGCCGATGACTTTATCCGCCGCCAACCGCGGACCTGACACCTGTACCTAAACCCTGGCCAACCTCCCGAGGCGCGATTCATGTCTATCTACAACAAGCTTGATCTGACTGGCTGGAAACCCCGGCAACTGACGCCCAAGGAAGTGCGTTTCGCCACCTGGATCGCGTTTTTCGCCTGGGTGTTTGCGGTGTATGACTTCATTCTTTTCGGCACCTTGCTGCCGGAAATCGGGCGGCACTTTAATTGGGGTGAAGTGGAGCAAGCGGAGATAGCGACATGGGTGGCGGTAGGCACCGCCGTGGTTGCGCTGGCCATCGGTCCGATCGTTGACAAGCTGGGCCGGCGCAAAGGGATTATTTTCACCGTCGCCGGTTCGGCAATCTGTTCGGCACTGACCGCCATTGGCGGCGCGTGGGGCAAGTCTTCGCTGATCCTGATCCGTTCGCTGGGTGGCCTGGGTTATGCCGAGGAAACCGTCAACGCCACTTACCTGAGCGAACTGTACGCCGCCTCGGATGATCCGAAACTGGCCAAGCGTCGCGGTTTTATCTACAGCCTGGTGCAGGGCGGCTGGCCGGTGGGCGCGTTGATCGCGGCAGGTTTGACCGCGCTGTTGCTGCCGGTGATTGGTTGGCAGGGTTGCTTTGTGTTTGCGGCGATCCCGGCGATTGTGATTGCGGTCATGGCGCGCAAGCTCAAGGAAAGCCCGCAGTTCCAGATTCACCAGCGCATCAGCGAGCTGCGCAAAAGCGGCTCGGTGAAAGAAGCGCAAAACGTCGCCGTGACCTACGGCGTGGACTATGACGAACACAGCAAGGCCGGCCTCAAGGCTGCCTTCCGTGGTCCGGCCCGCCGTGCAACCTTGGTGATTGGTGCGGCGTTGTTGCTCAACTGGGCCGCCATTCAGGTGTTCAGCGTGTTGGGTACGTCGGTGATTGTCAGCGTGCACCACATCTCGTTCGAGAACTCGCTGATCATCCTCGTGCTGTCGAACCTGGTGGGTTACTGCGGCTACCTCAGCCACGGCTGGATGGGCGACAAGATCGGTCGTCGCAACGTCATCGGCCTGGGCTGGATGCTCGGCGGGCTGTCGTTTGCCGGGATGCTGTTTGGCCCAAGCAACATGGCGATGGTGGTCGGGCTCTACAGCCTGGGCCTGTTCTTCCTGATCGGGCCGTACTCGGCAGCACTGTTTTTCATCAGCGAAAGTTTTCCCACCAGCATCCGGGCCACCGGCGGCGCGATCATCCATGCCATGGGGCCCATTGGTGCAGTGGTTGCCGGGTTTGGCGCGACCCAAGTGTTGTCGGCCGGCAGTGACTGGCAGACCGCTGCGCTGTGGTTCGGCGCGCTGCCGTGCTTCCTGTCCGGTGCGTTGATGTTTGCCGCGCGCCATGTGCGTCCGGAAACCGTCCAGTAAGGAGTCAGTTGATGAGTCGTAAAGTTGCATTGATTACCGGTGCCGCCAGCGGCATCGGCCAGGCCCTCGCGGTGGCGTATGCCCGCAGCGGCGTGGCGGTGGTGGGCGGGTATTACCCGGCTGATCCCCATGACCCGCATCACACGGTTGCGCTGGTGGAAGAGGCCGGCGGTGAATGCCTGATGTTGCCATTGGACGTGGGCGATACCGCGTCGGTGGATAACCTGGCTGCGCAGGCGGTCCAGCACTTCGGTCGCCTCGATTACGCGGTGGCCAACGCAGGATTGTTGCGCCGTGCGCCACTGCTGGAGATGACTGACGCGCTGTGGAACGAGATGCTCAACGTCGACTTGACCGGAGTGATGCGCACCTTCCGGGCGGCGACCCGGCACATGCATGAAGGCGGCGCGCTGGTGGCGATTTCGTCGATTGCCGGTGGCGTGTATGGCTGGCAGGAGCACGCGCACTATGCGGCGGCCAAGGCAGGTGTGCCGGGGTTGTGTCGGTCGCTGGCGGTGGAATTGGCGCCGTTGGGGATTCGTTGCAATGCGGTGATTCCGGGGTTGATCGAGACGCCCCAGTCGCTGGACGCGAAGAACTCACTGGGGCCGGAAGGGCTGGCGAAAGCGGCGCGGGCGATTCCGCTGGGCCGGGTAGGGCGGGCGGATGAAGTCGCGTCTCTGGTGCGGTTTTTGACCAGTGAAGAATCGAGCTACCTGACCGGGCAGAGCATCGTGATTGATGGTGGCTTGACCGTGCGCTGGCCGGATTGATGCGGTTTCAAGTCTGATGCAATTCAAATGTGGGAGCTGGCTTGCCTGCGATGCATACAACTCGGTCCTTCAGATAAATCGAGGTGATGCCATCGCAGGCAAGCCAGCTCCCACAGGTAACACTCGACCCGTAGAGGAATAACAATGCCCCAACTCGCTAACCGCCGCGCCGTGATCACCGGTGCCGGCAGCGGCATCGGCGCCGCCATCGCCCGTGCCTACGCCGTCGAAGGTGCGCGCCTGCTACTGGCCGACCGCGACGCCGCCACCCTCGCCGAAACCGCCATCACTTGCCGTAACCTCGGCGCCGAGGTCCTCGAATGCGTGGCCGATGTCGGCACCGTCGACGGCGCCCAGGCCAGCGTCGATGCCTGTGTCACCCACTACGGTGGCATCGATATCCTGGTCAACAACGCCGGCATGCTGACCCAGGCCCGGTGCGTCGACCTCACCCTCGACATGTGGAACGACATGCTGAGGGTCGACCTCACCAGCGTGTTCGTCGCCAGCCAGCGCGCCTTGCCCCACATGATCGCCCAGCGCTGGGGCCGGATCATCAATGTCGCCTCGCAACTGGGGATCAAGGGCGGTGCCGAGTTGACGCACTATGCAGCGGCAAAGGCCGGCGTGATCGGCTTCACTAAATCCCTGGCCCTGGAAGTGGCCAAGGACAACGTCCTGGTCAACGCCATCGCGCCCGGGCCGATTGAGACGCCATTGGTAGGCGGCATCAGCGACACCTGGAAACGCGCCAAGGCCGCCGAGCTGCCGCTGGGCCGTTTCGGCTTGGCGGACGAAGTGGCGCCCACCGCTGTGTTATTGGCCAGCGAGCCGGGCGGCAATCTGTTCGTCGGCCAGACCCTGGGCCCGAACTCCGGCGATGTCATGCCATGAGCGGGCACTAAGCATGTGTGGACTTTGCGGCCTGCTGGGCGAAGACCTGCACTGGAGCGATCCCCTGGGGGATGAGTTGCCGCGCCGCCGCGAACGCCTGCGCCGCATCGCGGCGATCAACCAGGTGCTGGCGGTGTTCCGGCTCAAGGTCGAAGACTTCCAGGGCGCGTCCTATCTGCTGCTGGGCGCCACCGGCAAACAGGAGCTGGCCAGCGGCCTGGATCAGCTGTGGCGGGCGGCAGAGACCATGCTCGGTCGGCCGTTGGACCCGTTGGACCCGCGACTGCTGGATCATCTGGAGCAACAGCCATGAGCATCGCCCTCAACGTCATCACCGGCTTCCTCGGCAGCGGCAAGACCACCTTGCTCAAGCGCCTGCTGCAAGGCGAAAGCCTCGGCGACACGGCGTTGCTGATCAATGAATTCGGCGACGTCGGCATTGACCATCTGCTGGTGGAAGAAGTGGCCCCGGACACGGTGCTGCTGCCCAGCGGTTGCGTCTGCTGTTCGATTCGCGGCGAGTTGAAAGACGCCTTGCTCGGCCTGTTGCAGCGTCGTGAGCGGGGCGAGATTCCGGCCTTCAAACGGGTGATCCTGGAAACCACCGGCCTGGCCGACCCGGCGCCGATTCTCGCCACCTTGAATAACGACGTGCAACTGCGCGGGCGTTTTCATATCGGGCTGGTGGTGACGCTGGTGGACGCCAGCCACGCCGCCTTGCAAGAGCGCCTGCACCCGGAATGGCTGGCGCAAGTGGCCGCCGCCGATCGCCTGCTGTTGAGCAAGACCGACCTCGTCGAAGACTGCGGCCCGTTGCGCACGCACTTGCAGGCACTGAACGCCGGTACGCCGATCCTCAATACCTGTGACATCGACAGCGGCGATCAACTGCTACTTGGCGAAGGCCTGCGCAGCGCCGAACCCGCTGCCGAAGTCAGCCGCTGGAAACTCCATCAAACCACCGCCGCCAATCACGGCGCCGCACAAGTCTGCTGCCTGACCTTCGATCAGCCGCTGGATTGGGTCGGTTTCGGGGTCTGGTTATCGATGCTGTTAAGATGCCACGGCGAACGTATTCTTCGCGTCAAAGGACTGCTCAACGTGAACGCCAGTAACGCTCCCATCGTCATTCATGGCGTGCAGCATTGCCTGCATGCCCCGGTTCACCTGCCTGCCTGGCCGGGGACCGATCGGCAATCACGCCTGGTGTTTATCCTGCGCGGTCTCGACCCGGCATTGCTGCGTCGCTCCTTTGAAGTGTTCTCCAGAAGGTTCGCCGCATGATCACGCTTCGCGTCCTCGGTACCTCGGTGACCTTGCTCGAATGCCTGCGTGTGCGAGCTGAAAAAGAGCTGGGCATTCGCCTGGTGTACCAGGTACACGATGTGGAGCAGGCCCAGCGCATCGCGGTGATGCAGCCGGACAGCTACGACCTCTACGACCAGTGGTTTCACAACGTCGATTTCGTGTGGCCGGCCCGGGCGATCCAGCCGATCGACACCCGGCGCATTGCGCTGTGGCATGAGATCAACGACCTGCCCAAGCGCGGACGTTTGTCCGCCAACGACCGCCTGGGCAGCGGCAGTGTGCCCAGCGAGCGCCTCTTCGTGCAGCACGATGGCAGCCTCGGCAGCACCGTGACCGAACGCATCAGCATGTTGCCCCTGACCCACAACGCCGACAGTTTCGCCTACCGCCCCGAGCGCTTGCCCGAAGGGTTCAACCGCGCCAATGAGAGCTGGGGCTGGCTGCTCGACCCGGCCTGGGGTGCACGCACCGCGCTGCAGAGTGACGCCGCCATCGGTGCCCTCGACGCGGCGCTGGCCGTGCAAGGCGCGGGGCTCGCGAGCTTCAAGGACATCGGCAACATGAGCATCGAAGAGATCGATGTGCTGGCGGATATCCTTGTACGCAAGCAGAAGGAAGGGCACTTCGCGGCGTTCTGGTCGGATGACGAAGAGGCGGCGCAATTGATGCTCAGCCCGAGCATCGACATCCAGAGTTTGTGGTCACCGACCCTGATGCGCCTGCACCGGGCCGGGGTCAAATACCGCTTGGCGGTACCCCGTGAAGGTTATCGCGCCTGGTTCGGCGGGTTGTCGTTGTCGCGCCATGCCAAGGGCCCGGTCCTGGATGCGGCCTATGCCTACCTCAACTGGTGGCTGTCCGGCTGGCCAGGTGCGGTGATGGCGCGCCAGGGGTATTACATCGGCAACCCGGCCCGCAGCCGTGATCACCTGAGCAGCGCCGAGTGGGATTACTGGTACGCCGGTCTGCCCGCGCGGGAAGAGCTGTTGGGCAGCGATGGCTTGCCGTTGATTGATGTGGGCGAAGTGCGCGACGGGGGCTCCTATGAGCAGCGCATGGGGCACATCGCGGTGTGGAACTCGGTGATGGACGAGCACAACTACCTGGTGCGGCGCTGGGGGGATTTCATGCGGGCGCGTAGCTGAGGCAGAGGCTTGTCGCCAATTTAATGACACCCAAGTTCCCGTATTTATTGGATGCACTTCTTCCCTTGCGCAGCTAGTCTGGATAATTCGAATGTCCTTTTAAAAAGGACGTTTATTTGACGCCGGTTCAGCTGTCGCGAGGGACGCGTATGACGAAGGGACATTTCGGCTGGAGGGGACAGGCGCTGCCAGAGGGCAACAAAATGAGGTGGCGCCATACATTTCAAACCCGGATCGCCGGGGTGCTGGCGCTGCTGTTACTGGTGGTGGTGGCTGCGGTGTACTTCGCCGTGAAGACCGCGACCAATAGCGCCGTGGAAAACCAGGCCCAGGTGCAATTGGAAACCGGCAGCCAGGTGTTCGAGCGCTTGCTCGACCTGCGTGGCCGGCGTCTGCAATACGGTTTGAACTGGCTCACGGCAGACCTGCCCTTCCGCCAGTCTGTCGCCGATGGCGAGCCCGCCGAGATTCTCGCTGCCCTGCGCCGGCATGGCACCGGCCTGACGTCCAGTGAAGTGTTTGTGCTGGGCCTCGACGGCAAGGTGATGGTCAGCACGTTACAGGCGTTGACCCCCGGGCAGGCCTTTCCCTACAACGACGCCTTGCGCCAGGCCCGGCGCAGCGGCCTGCAAATGTTGATCGTGGCCCTGGATGGCCGGCCTTTTCTGCTGGTGCAGCAGGAAGTCGTCGACCCCACACCGATTGCCCTTGTTGTCATGGGCTTGCCTATGGACGAAATCTTTGCCAGTGAATTGCGCTCCATGAGCAACCTGGAAGTGTCGTTCCTCAGTGTGCAGCACGGCCAGCCTGGCGAATTGTTCAGCACTCAGCCCGAGGCATTCCAGACATCAATTACCAGCGACTTGCAGGCTCCGTACATCAATCCTGAGGCGCAACTGAACCTGTTTCACGGCCAGCGTTATCTCAGCCAGGTGTTGCCTTTGGGCAACACCGCAGAGGGCGGTGAGGTGCGGGTGCTGCTGCAAAGTCCTCTGGACCACGCCCTTGAATCCTTCGCGCCGCTGGACCGGCAATTTCTCGCGATCGCCCTGGTGGTGCTGCTGGTGTCGTTGGCGGGCGCTTTGTTTTTGGCGCGGAGAGTTTCGCGTCCACTCAATGCGCTGGTGCAGGCGGCCGAGCGTATCGGTGCCGGCGACTACCGGACGCCGGTGCGGGTGCGCAGCCATGATGAGTTCGGCCTGTTGGCCGAGGCCTTCAACGCCATGCAAACCGGGATCGCGGTGCGCGAGCGGCAACTGGCCCACAACGCGCTGCACGACCCGCTTACCGGCCTGCCCAACCGGGCGCTGGCCATGGAACGCCTCGGCAGTGCCATCAGCGCCGGTCGGCCCGTGGTGTTGCTGTATCTGGGGATTGAGAACTACCGCGTGATTAACGAAGGCTACGGCCCGGAAGGCGTGGAAGAAATGCTCCGCGAAGCCAGCCGCTGCCTGCTGTCGAGCCTCTCGGCCAGTGACACCGCTGCGCGCATCACCGGCAGCGAGTTTTTGCTGTTGCTGGAAAACACCGAGATTGACCGCGTCGTGGCCCTGGCTGACCGCTTGTATGGGCTGCTGACCGAGCCCCAGCGCATTGGCGGTGATGAACTGCGCCATGAAGTGAGCATCGGCATCGCCGCGTACCCGGCCGACGGCCAGCAGGTTGAAGAGCTGATCAGCCGCGCCGCCATTGCCCGTCACGATGCGGCAGCGTTCCCGGGTTATTTACAGATTTACCAACAGGACCGCGACCTCGCTCACCAACGGCAGATCAGCCTGATCCGTGACCTGCGCCGGGCGCCGGCGGAGGGCGAGTTGTACCTGTGTTATCAGCCCAAGCTCGACTTGCACCATGGGCATGTGAGCCAGGCCGAAGCGCTGTTGCGCTGGCAACATCCGACCCTCGGGCTGGTATCGCCCGCCGAGTTCATTCCCTTGGCCGAGCGCACCGGCAGCATGGGCAACCTTACCCACTGGGTGATCGAAGAAGCCATTCGTCAATTGGCCGAGTGGGAGGTGCGCGGGTTGCAGGTGCAGTTGTCGGTGAACATCTCGGTGGATGACCTGGCCGATGACAGCCTGGCCCTGCGGGTGACCGAGCTGTTGGCGCACTACGGCGTATCGGCCCGACGATTGATCTTCGAAATCACCGAAAGCGCGATCATGCACAACCCGGTTCAGGCCCTCAGCGTGCTGGAGCAACTGCGCGGTTGTGGCATCAGCCTGTCGGTGGACGACTTCGGCACCGGCTATTCATCCCTGGCGCAACTGCAACGCCTGCCGGTGCAGGAGCTGAAGATCGATCAGTCATTCATACGCAATCTCGACAGTACCTCCGGCGACGGCGTGATCGTGCGCTCGACCATCGAAATGAGTCACAACCTGGGGCTCAAGGTGGTGGCTGAAGGCGTGGAGTTCGAGCCCAGCCTCAAGCTGCTCAAGCTCTGGAAGTGCGACACGGCCCAAGGCTATTTGATCAGCCGGCCCTTGAACGCCATGGCTTTCGAAATGTGGATGCGCCGCGAACGTGTGCCGGTGTGAAACGCACAAAAAAAGGCGGCTACCCATAAGGTAGCCGCCTTGTTATTACCACCGGTGTTACTTAATCCGGCAGTTTAAACGCCATCACATAGTCGCCCTGCTTGGTGCCCAGGGAACCATGACCGCCGGCCATGACCAGCACGTACTGCTTGCCGTCCTTGCCCGTGTAGGTCATCGGTGTGGTTTGCGCGCCTGCTGGCAGGCGGCCTTCCCACAGTTGCTTGCCGTTTTTCACGTCATAGGCACGCAGGTACTGGTCAAGGGTACCGCTGAGGAAGGACACGCCACCGGCAGTGGTGAAGGTCCCGCCCAGGCTTGGTACGCCCATGGTCAGTGGAATCGGAACCGGCGAGCTGTCACGCACGGTGCCGTTCTTGTGCATCCAGATGGTCTGGTGGTTGGTCAGGTCGACCGCGGCCACATAACCCCACGCCGGCGCCTGGCACGGCAGGCCCAGTGGCGACAGCATGGCTTCGAGGATCACGCCGTACGGCGCGCCTTTGTTCGGCTGCACGCCTTCGGTTTCGCTGACCCGTGGGCCTTGCTTGGCGATGTCGGCGGCCGGGATCAGTTTCGATTTGAACGCCATGTAGCTCGGGTTCACGAAGGCAATCTGGCGCACCGGGTCGACGGAAATGCCGCCCCAGTCGAACACGCCAAAGTTACCCGGGTAAACGATCGAGCCTTGCAGCGATGGCGGGGTGAACGGACCGTCGTAGCGCATGGATTTGAAGTCAATCCGGCACAGCATCTGGTCGAACGGCGTCACGCCCCACATGTCACGCTCCTTGAGGGGCGGTGGCATGAAGTTCAGGTCGGATTTCGGTTGGGTCGGTGCGGTGTGATCGCCGGCCACTGCGCCTTGCGGTACAGGGATTTCATTGATCGGCACCACGGGCTGACCGTTGGTGCGGTCCAGGGTGTAGATGCTGCCTTGCTTGGTCGACGCCATTACCGCTTTTTTCACGCCGTCAGCGGTCTTGATGTCGATCAGCGAAGGCTGGCCGCCCACGTCCATGTCCCACAGATCATGGTGAGTGAACTGGAAGGTCCATTTCACGTGGCCGCTATCGATGTCCAGGGCAGTCAGGCCGGCGCTGTACTTCTCGGAATCCGGAGTCCGGTCGCCGCCGTACTGGTCGGGCATCTGGTTACCCATCGGCAGGTAGAGCATGCCGAGTTTTTCGTCCACCGCGAACATCGACCACATGTTTGGCGAGTTGCGGGTGTAGGTCTTGCCCTCGGCCAACGGGGTAGTGTCGTCCGGGTTGCCGCTGTCCCAGTTCCACACCAGCTTGCCGGTGTGCACGTCGAACGCGCGGATCACGCCGCTAGGCTCGTCGGTGGAGACGTTGTCGGTCACGTGACCGCCGATCACTACCAGGTTCTTGGTAACAGCCGGTGGCGAGGTGGAGTAGTAACCGCCTGGGGCGAAGGTGCCGATGTTGGCACGCAGGTCGACCTGGCCCTTGTCACCGAAGTCTTCGCACATCTTGCCGGTGTCGGCGTTCAGGGCGATCAGACGGGTGTCGGCGGTAGGTACGAAGATGCGTTTCGGGCAAGCATTCGGCGCGGCGGCCGGGCTGGCGCTGCCAGTCGGGCTCTGCTCGGAGGCATACACGGCATCATCGTGATACGACACGCCGCGGCAGGTCATGTGCGCCCAACCTTTGAAGTTTGCAGCGCCTTCGGTGCTGATCTTCGGGTCGAAACGCCAGATTTCCTTGCCGGTGTCTGGATCCAGGGCAATGACCTGGCTGTGAGGCGTGCACACGTAGAGCATGCCGTTGACTTTCAGCGGGGTGTTTTCCGCGGTGGTTTCACCGGGATCGCCTGGGCCAGGGATGTCGCCAGTACGGAACGTCCAGGCTGGCACCAGCTTGTGGGCGTTTTCCGGAGTGATCTGCGCGAGTGGCGAGTAACGATCACCGAAGGCCGAGCGGCCATAGGAGTTCCAGTCACCATCGGCCTGAGCTGGCGCGGCGCTGGCCATGCCTGGCACCGCATCGCGGTCCAGTTGGCCTTTCTTGACCATGGCCCCCGGGTCGGTGAATTGGCTGGCCAAGGCGGCGGCACCGGCCAGTACGACGGCGACGCTCAGGGCGCCAGTGCCTAGCGGCGAGGCTTGGCCACGCAGCAATGGACGGCGGAACCACGGGAGCAGCATGACGATGCCGAGGGCGAACAGCAGGGCCAGGCGCGGCACCAACTGCCACCAGTCCAGGCCGACTTCCCACAGCGCCCAGACGGTGCTGGCAAACAGCACCAGTGCGTACAAGCCCAGCGCCGCGCGGCGTGTTGCCAGCAGCAACAGACCGGTGACGGTGATGCCGAGACCGGCCAGCAGGTAATACAGCGACCCGCCGAGCATGCTCAGCTTGATCCCCCCGGCCAACAAGGCCAGGCCCATTATCAGCAGCAAGATCCCCAGCAGCCTGGGCAGCAGGCGACTTGGACTTGAAGCACCATCAGTGCTCATAGTGTGGTTCTCCGTTACGTTTTGAATTGGTTGCGCACAGTTCACTGTAGATGACGTTCCGGCGCAGGCATGGTTCAGGGCAAATTAGGTTTATTCAGAAATCAGAAGGAACTTTGCAGCTTGATCCCGCCAATCAGCGCGTCATCTACCTGGGCAACGGCCCCGGGGTGACGGATGTATTGCAGGTTCGGGCGTATCGTCAGCCAGTTGGTGACGTGCACGCCGTAATAGAGTTCGGCGCTGTATTCGGTGTGTTGCAGGGGCAGGTAGGCCGGGTCATCGAAGTCGAAGACGGCGCGGGCCTGGTTGGTCGCCTCGGCGTTTTTGCGATAGGCCGGGTTGACGTGCACCCGGGCGACGGCAAAGCCGATATCGTCCTTGGCGCGGGCATCGAACAGGCCCTTGTAGACCACTCCCGCCTGCACGTAGTTATCCACAGCGTTGGTTTTCTTGTCGTGCATCGTGCCGTTGGCGAACACGCTCAAGCCTCGCGAATGGTCGCTGGCCAGGCTGGTGACTTGCTGCTGCACCCCCAGCCACACCCCGTGTTTGCTGGAGGCGCTGCGATAGGCTTCGCCGCTGAGGGCTGCCGGCTGGTCGTTGCGGTCTTTATAGACGTCGCTGGCTTTGGCGCTGCTGTAGTAGTAACCGGCGCGGTATTCGCCGGGCAGACCGTTCAGGGTGGGCGTCCACACCAGTTCCACCGGGAGCAGGGTTCCTTGGGTGCCGCTGCCACTGAGCTTGAAGCCATTGCCGCGATCCAGGTTGGACGGATTCTGTTCATAGGCGCCGACCTGAGCGTACAACTCAGGCGTCAGGTGATACTTGATCCGCAACGCCCACTGGCTCACCGGCCAGTTGTACCAGATGCTGCCCACCCAGTTGCCGACCTGGGAGCCGCAGAACGCGAGGTTCTGGAAGTCGCAGGGGAAGCTGTTGAAGTCTTCGCCTTCGCCAAAACGCCCGGCCTTGATGTCGAGTTTCTGGTCGAAGAACTTCTGCTGATACCACATCTGCGTCAGGCGCCAGGTCTGGCCACGGCCCCAGACTTCCTGGGACGAGGTGAACCCGCCCACACGCTGATCGTTAACGCGGTCGTTAGTGATGTTGTTGCCGCTGCGCTCGGTCACCGTCAACTGGAACTCCGCGTCGTGCCAGCCGAGGATCTTCTGCAAATCCAGGTGCGTACCCAGGCCGAACTGATCGCTGTAGCGCGCGGTGCGGTCGTGGTCTGAGCCGCCGTGCAGGTTACTGCCCATCTCGCCGGTGTAGTCGAACTTGAAGTCGTAGCCTTGTTGAGACAGCGCTGTCCGAGTGCCGCCGAAATCGCCCAGCATCCACGGTGATTCAGCGTCAAAGGCAGGGCCGGCCTGGGCACAGTTGAACAGGCCGAACGGTAGCAGCGCAGCGCACAGGCGCAGGTTTGAGAAAGCAGGCATAGGCAAAATGGAGTCTTAATATTTATGGTTTTGAAACGCCAACAGCGGCCTGGCGCGTTCGCGCAAAGGCGTTGAACACGGGCGGTCGATGGTCTGATGGAATGATGAAACGTTTCACTTTGTTACTGACAAGGATAAAGCGCTGGCGAGGGGAGAGAAAGGGCTAAACGGAAGATGGATTCTTTCGGATTTGGTAATAGTGGGTTGGGTCGTCGGATTTGGTAGCAAACTGTTCATTGGTTTGCGTTTGAAGGCGTGGTTTTCTGCGTCACCAAAATGGATGGAGGGGCGACATGGACGGCGACGACATGGTGGGTGAGGCAGAGGCCGTAACGGCCCGGGAATTAGTCATTATTCTTGGCCAGTATCACAGTGCAATTGCGAGACTCGGCTCCGGCATCATCAGCCTGGCCGGCGTGCTCAGACGTAGTGAAGACGCCGATGTAAAACAGGCAGCAGATGAAGCATGGGCGAAGCTGAATGAGTTTATCGACTGCATGGAGGGTGTAGCTGATGGATTGAATGCTTTGACCCAGAAGAAGGAGGCCGGAAATGGCGAATGACCTCAAAGATAATGTGAGCTATCTTCGCCAGGAGTACCGTCAAGGTTCGTCATCAGGCTGCGACCGCAAAGGCGGCGCAGGCGGTGGGGGCAACGGAGGAGAAAACGATTTGGAAAAGCGTATTTCGCAAGTTGAGGCAAGGCTGGAGCGCGTCGAGACGAAGCTGGATGGCATGCAAGAGCACATGACTACCAAGTCCGATCTGATGCAGACCAAAATCGACCTGCTTGAAGCGACCTCTAGATTGGATCTTTCAATCGCCCATTTCAGAACGGATATGCAATCGTTGGAAACCCGGCTGTTGAAATGGTTTGTCGGAACGGCTGGAGCCTTGTCTGCCATCGCATTTGGCGTCGCCCGACTTGTCCACTGACGCCTTCCATTCGAAGCCCGGCTCCCTGCCGGGCTTTTTGGTTTTAAGCCAACTTCACCAAACACCCCTCAAGAATATCCAGCCCTTCCTCCAGCACCGCCGCCTCAATCGTCAACGGCGCCAGCAGGCGGATGATGTGCCGTGATTTACCGCTGGGCATCAGCAGCAAACCCGCCTCGCGGGCCAGGGCCAGCAGTTGGGTCAGCTGTTGTGATGCCGGGCTGCCGTCGGCATTGGCCAGTTCGATACCACGCATGGCGCCCACGCCGGTCAAGCGGCCGAGGTACGGCGAGAGCTTTTTCGAATGCCATGATTCATAGCGGCTGACGATGGCTTCCTCCTGCTGCGTGCCCCAACTTTTCAGGTGTTCATCAGTCATTTCATCCAGGGTCGCCAACGCCGCCGCGCAAGCAATCGGGTTGCCGGAATAGGTGCCGCCCAGGCCGCCTTTGGGCAGGTTGTCGAGCAACGTTTTGCGACCGACTACTGCGCCGAGCGGCACACCGCCGGCGATGCTTTTGCCCAGCAGAATCAGGTCCGGCTCGATCCCCAGGCGTGAGAACGCGAAGCGCTGGCCGGTACGGCCGAAGCCGGACTGAATTTCATCGGCAATCAACAGGATATTTTTCTCGTCGCAAAAGCGGCGCAGGGCCTGGGCGAATTCCATGTCCAGGGTCAGGAACCCCCCTTCGCCCTGCACCGGCTCGATGATGAAACAGGCCACGTCGTCGACGTCGATTTCCACGCTGAACAGGCGGTCCATTGCCTTCAGCGCTTCGCCGCAGGTCACGCCGTTGTCGCGGCTGGGGAAGGGCAGATGGAACACCGGCCCTGGCAATACGCCGACTTTTTGCTTGTAGGGCGCGACCTTGCCATTGAGGTTGAGCGTCGCCAGAGTGCGCCCGTGAAACGCCCCGTCAAAGGCAATGACCGCGGTGCGACCCGTCGCACCCCGGACAATTTTCAAGGCGTTTTCTGCGGCTTCTGCGCCACTGTTGGTGAGCATGCCACTGACCGGGTAATCCACTGGGATGAACGCGGTGAGGCGGTCCATCAGTTCGATGTAGGGGGCGTGAGGCGCGGCGTTAAAGGCGTAGTGGGTGAGTTTGGTCGCCTGCTCGCGAATCGCCTCGACCACACGCGGATGGCAATGACCCAGGTTGAGCACGCCGATGCCGCCGACAAAGTCGATGTAGCGCTTGCCCGTGGTGTCCCAGACTTCGGCGTTCTTGCCGTGGCTGAGGCTGATGGGGTGGACGATGGAAATCGACTGGCTGATGGTTTCGCGGCTCATGGATCCGGGACTCAAGAATGGGAGGCGTCCTTTTATCTAAGCCGTGAGCCGCCTTGTCCCGCAAACGAAATAAAGTCGCCGGGTCATTATTAAAAGTCGGGATGTGCTGTGAGGTACTCCACCATCCAGCTCAAAAAAGCCTGCACTTTTGGAATCCCCCCGGCATGTTCGGCATGGGCGATAAAGTGCGCGCCGGCGCTGGGCATCGTGTAATCCCAAGGGATCATCAGGCTGCCGTTCGCCAATTCCTCGGCCACCAGATACTGCGGCACCAACGCCACGCCATACCCCGATTGCGCCGCGCGAATGCACATGTAGAACGTGTCGAAGCGCGGCCCGTGGTAGCTGTTTTGCGAGTGCAGGCCTTGTTTCAGAAACCACTCGTGCCAGGCTTCCGGACGCGAGGTGCATTGCAGCAACGTGTGACGGGACGAGGCGTCGCTGCCAACGGTCACAAACCCGGGGGCGCAAACCGGCACCACGGCTTCGCGAAACAGCTCGATGCAGGTCGCTCCCGGCCACGACCCCTGTCCGAAGAAGAACGCGATATCCGCCTTGGCCTGCAACACGTCGAACGGCTCCAGTTCGTTGCGCACGTCCAGGTGGATATTGGGATGGCGCGCGGCAAAATCCTTGAGCTTGGGCACCAGCCAGCGGTCACCGAAGGTCGGCTGGGTGGCGATGCGCAGCACTTCGGTTTCGCCACCGTAGGTCAGGATGTAGCGGCTGGAAATATCCACCTGGTTGAGGATCTTGCGTACTTCCTCCAGGTACAGCGAGCCTGCCGGCGACAGGTACAAACGCTGGCGCACCCGCTGGAACAGCGGGTGACAGAGCATCTCTTCCAGCTGCGCCACTTGCTTGCTCACCGCACTCTGGGTCAGGTGCAGCTCTTCGGCGGCGCGGGTGAAGCTCAAGTGGCGGGCGGCGGCTTCGAAGCACTGCAGGGCGGTCATCGAAGGGGTCAAGCGTTTTGAGATCACGGAATCGCAGATCCTTTCAAATAGCCGAGTTCATTCCAAATCGGAAGGAGCCTAAGCCTAAACGTCGTTTGTGGCCAAGGTGTAAAGCCGTTGATACTGACCGGCAACACTATAAACGGCGCGGGTTTGTGGCGCCGAATAATAAAGACCGACAGGGAGCGCCTTGCATGAAGCACATCAAATCCACGTTGGCGGCATTCACCGCCGCCGCAGTATTGGGCTTGGCCGGCAGCGCGCACGCGGGGGCGACCCTGGATGCGATCCAGAAAAAGGGGTTTATCCAGTGTGGGGTCAGCGATGGGTTGCCGGGTTTCGGCGTGCCGGACGCCAACGGCAAGATGACCGGCATTGATGTGGATGTGTGCCACGCCGTCGCCGCCGCGCTGTTTGGTGATGCGTCGAAAGTGAAGTTCAGCCAGTTGACCGCCAAGGAGCGCTTCACCGCGTTGCAGTCGGGCGAGATCGATCTGATTTCCCGCAACACCACCTGGACCAGTTCCCGCGACGCCGGCATGGGCATGGTGTTCACCGGCGTGACCTACTACGACGGCATCGGGTTCCTGGTGAACACCAAGCTCGGCGTGAAGAGCGCCAAGGACCTGGACGGCGCGACCATCTGCATCCAGGCCGGCACCACCACCGAGCTGAACGTCTCGGACTACTTCCGCTCCAACGGCCTGAAGTACACGCCGATCACCTTCGACACCGCCGACGAAAGCGCCAAGGGCCTCGAAGCCGGCCGTTGCGACGTGCTGACCACTGACCAGTCGGGCCTGTATGCCCAGCGAATCAAGATGGCTCACCCGGATGAGTTCGTGGTGTTGCCGGAAGTGATTTCCAAGGAGCCGCTGGGCCCGTTGGTGCGCAAGGGCGATGACGAGTGGTTCAGCATCGTCAAGTGGACCCTGTTCGCCATGCTCAATGCCGAGGAAATGGGCATCACCTCGCAGAACGTCGAAGAGCAAGCCAAGTCCAGCAAGAACCCGGACGTTGCCCGCCTGCTGGGGGCCGACGGTGACTACGGCAAGGACCTGAAACTGCGCAAGGATTGGGTGGTGCAGATCGTCAAGCAAGTGGGCAATTACAGCGAAGTGTTCGAGCGCAACATCGGCCAGGGCAGTGTGCTGAAGATCAAGCGTGGCCTGAATGCGCTGTGGAGCAATGGCGGCATCCAGTACGCGCCGCCGGTTCGCTGAAGGTTTTACTCAGACACGGTGTCCTTGCCCGCCGCCTTGGAGCGATACAACGCCTGATCGGCCCTGGCCATCAGGCTTGTGGGTGATTCACCAATGCTTCGCTCCACCACGCCCAGGCTCAGCGTTACCTTGAAGTTGCCCACGGCGGGCAGCTCCTTGAGCGCACCGCGCATCTGCTCGGCCAATTTCCGCGCGGTTTCCAACGTGCTTTTGGGCACGATCACCATGAACTCATCACCGCCCCAGCGGGCCAGCAAGTCGCCGTGGCGCAAGCAGGCTTCCAGACGTTGCACCACATGCACCAGGGTTTCATCACCGACGGCATGGCCGTGTTGGTCGTTGATCGGCTTGAAGTCATCAATGTCCATGGCAATCAGCGACAGCGGCAGGCGAAAGCGTTGGGCGCGATCGCATTCTTCCAGCAAGACCCGCTCCAGCCGGTAACGATTGGCCACGCGGGTCAACGCGTCACGTTCGGCCAGGGAGCGATTCTCATCCAGTTGCAACTGCAGTTGTTGATTGACCCGCGACAGCTCGCGGGTGCGTTCGGCCACCAGGGCTTCCAGGGATTGATTGCGTCGTTCCAGCTGTTCGATGGACTGTTTACGTGCCTGAATGCTGCGGTGGGCACCGACCATGCGCGCCACTGAACCGTCGTCGTTACGTGCGATCACGTAGCCACGGTCTTCGATCCACAGGTAGGAGCCGTCTTTCTTGCGGCAGCGGTATTCGGCTTGATAGTGAGTGGTGCGACGGTTGATGTAGTTATCGAACAGCACCATCACCTGAGGGTAGTCATCCGGATGAATCACGTTTTCCCAGGTGAATACGCTGTTTTCCAGGGAGTGATGGGCGTACCCGAGCATTTCGTACCAGCCGGGGTTGCGGTAGACGAAACCGGTGTTGGCGTTCCAGTCCCAGATCCCGTCGCTGACCAGCTCCATGATGGCGTGCAGCATGTCGGCGTTGAGGTCGGTAAAGTCGCTCCTTGAGGGTTCTTGGCCGGATGTATCGTCCATTGCGCGCTCCTTGCGTGGGCTGGCTCTCATGGCCAGTTACTGTTGACGCCGATACTCCGTGGCTGGCGGTACTGTACAACGGCGCTTTGGCGCTTAGAAAGGGGTGCTTTGGTCTAGCTGGGGTTGTGGCCTAGGGCCACTATTTATTGAGCGTCAGCCTTTGATTGGGCGCCACCATCCTCGTTTTGGGCGCCCCATTGGCATTGTGCTGATAGATCGCCTCAGGCTGCCCTTGCTGGTTAAAAAACACCTGGCCGATCCCGGCAGAGTTCCACAGCCGCTCGCCCGCCTCGGCGTGTTCCGGAATATGCGGCACAACCTGCATGGGCCTGCGTCGGGTCAGCCAGTTCAGCGGCGAGCGAGGCGAGTAGAGCCAGCGATTGAGGCGGTCGAACCATTCCAGCAACCGCGGTGGGAATTCATTCTTGATGCCGCTGCTGGTGATCTGCCAGATCTTCGGGCCCGCATTGCGGTGGCGGATCAGTACTTCGTAGACGAACGAGTAGTGCACGTCTCCGGACAGGATCACGTAGTTGCCCGGGGTGCGGGAATGGCGAAAGATGTTGAGGATCACCTGCGCTGCACCGCGATGGGCCATCCAGTTTTCCGCGTCCACCAGCAGCGGGTAGCCGCACCAACTGAAGGCCTTCTGCACGGTCTCGATCAGCTTGACGCCAAAGATGGGCGCGGGTGAAACGATGATCGCCGAAGGGTGATCCAGCAGTTCCTGTTGCAGTTCGCTTAAAGCTTCCCAGTCCAGCAGGCCCGACGGTTGCTTGAGGTTGAACTCACTGCGCCAGCGCCGGGTGCGAGTGTCGAGTACTACCAGCGCAGGCGTGGTGGGCAGCACGTAGTGCCATTGCTGGAACGTTAACAGTTCGTCTACCAGCTCATCCTGAGCGACCGCATCCAGGTAGTTGCCATGGGCTTGGGTGGTCAGGGCCAGGGTTTTGCCTAGCACTGTGTCAAACGCATCCGGGTTATTGCCCCAGCCCTGGCATAGCATGTAAGCCAGCAGCGCGTTGCCGATGATGCGCTTGGAGAACGGGTGGCCGTAGGCCGTTTCTTCCCATTGGGCGCTGAGGTTCCAGTCGTCGGTGATGTCGTGATCATCGAAGATCATCAGGCACGAAAGGTGGGCGAATACCCTGGCCACGCCACCCAGGCCGTCCCGAAACTTGTCGATCTGCACTTGCTCGTGGGCGTAGCGTACGTGCCCTTCGGCGCGCAGTTGAGGCGCTTGCGGGTTGATCAGGCCCCACGGCACGGGCGACCAGGCGAGCAAGTACATTGCCATGACTTCGGCGAAGGTCACCAGGTGGTTATCGGCGCTGCTGCTGGTAAAAATCGGCTTCTTCACGCCGCCAAAAAAACGCTCACGCAAGGTCTCGTTGCTCTCCAGGGCGGGCAACAGATCGGCTCGATGGTAGTAGCTGGCGGCATGCTCATAGAGTGCTGCGCTGTTGTCGACGACGGCACCGTCGAGGTGTTCGTCGAACAGGCCGAGGCGTGTGATCAGCGCATGAATGGCTCGCAGCATTGGCCCTGCGACATCGTCGGCATAGACCTGGTCGCCGCTCATCATCAACAGGGCCGGGCGTTCTTCGACAGTGGTCGACTCGGCCAACAGCCGGTCAACACATAGCAAACCTTCATCGGCGCGGTGGTGAGGCTTACGGCATGAGCCGTGTACCAATTGGTGGATATGGCTGTGCAGGACGAAGTTGGGGCCTGAGGCACCCGGGTAGAGCAGGTGGGGCGCCCACTCTGCGATGCCGGCCCCGTTTACCAGCAGGTCGTAGCCGATGCTCACGTCCTGAGGCAGTGCCTCGGCCAGTGGCACATCGATCAGGTGGATAAAGGCCTGGCGCCCGACAGGTATGACCTGGCAGCAGCTGGCGTCCAGTTCGATATCCAGCGTCTCGCCTTGGGCGACTTGCAGTCTCAGGGTCAATGCCAGGGCACGACTTCCTACCAGCCACATCACGAGGCGCTGGGGCTCCAGACGTCGTAGCAGCGGGCCAGCAAGTACGGCAGGAAGGTGGGCGGGTTGTAGCATGAAGGCCACGGCTCATTACAGGTTGGGGGCAAAGGGTAACTCAATGGATGTCAGTGTTTTGTCAAGGCATGAACCCAGTGAGAGGGCAGCGCTGCTGCCCTCCAGTTGGAGAGTCAGGGCAGGCGGCCGCCGCCGAGGTTGTCCAGGCCGCCGGAGTTTTTACGACCCCGGTCGCTGGACGAGGCGCCGTTGTAGTCAAGGGTATCCCTCGCTTCGGCGAACGGTTCAAGGCTTCGCTTGTTTCGTACCGGCGCAGGTTGTTCAGTGGAGACAGAGGGGGTGGGCAATTGTGCAAAGGAGCTGTTCATAGCATCGATCATGGCGATGTTCCTTTTTAAAAGAGAGGCTGTCTGCATTGATAGCCAGCGCTATCAAGGAGAGCGAGAAATTACGCATCCCCTGGTTGCCTCGCTATAAACGTCTCGCGTCAAATTATGACGTTGTCAGGTCCACCTTCTTATGGGGTTCATGGGTCGTGACGGATGCTTCTCCCGACGTCATCAGCCAGCGCATTACATCGGCCAGTGCCACGCTGTGTTGGCGCTCGACCCATCGCACACCCTGCGGGCTGTACTGTTCAACATAGCGACTGAGGATCAGCCGACTCTGGTCGCCAGAGAGATGCAAGCGCGTTTCCCGGCAGAGCAGGGCGTTGGCGCCGCGTCTGCGGACCTGATGTTGCAGAATCAGGGAGCTTGAATCAGAAATCATCGCCCGCTCCCTTTGCGCAATCATCGGCCCGGGGCGACGTCGCCCCCTGCTTGCCCTCCAGCACAAAGGCCGCGCGGTGTTCGGCCACCACGTTACGCAAGGCGCTGTAGTAGTCCGGCAACTTTTGCAGGCTGTCGGTCAGCGGCAGCAACGACGCGCGCGTATCCACCGTACCGCCTACCAGGCTGATGGTGTCCAGGGTTTGTACGGTATCGCTGTCGCCCAGCGGCGCCACCAGGAAGTTCAAGACCTTGCCCGCCGCATCGCGGCTGTTGCCGGTGCCCAGCAAAGGCAGTTCCACGATCGGGCCGTTGCCAATCCCCCACACGCCAAAGGTCTGGCCGAAGTCAGCGGTGTGACGGGGAATGCCCAGCGGGTCCGACACATCAATCAACCCGACGATTCCCACGGTGGTGTTCACCGCAAAGCGTCCCAGCGTGTTGACCGAGCGCCGAGGGTTGCCTTGCAGCAGGTCGTTGATAAATACCTTGGGCTCGCTGAAGTTGCTGGCGAAGTTATGCACACCCTGCTGGAAAAAATCCGGCAGGTATCGGTAGCCGCGGGCTACAGGCGCCAGGGCATAGTCGTCCACCGCGCGGTTGAAGGCGAAGACGCCCCGGTTGACCGGCTCGGCAGGGTCATACACCGGGTAGGAAACCTGTGCGCAGCGTGTAGTAGTCGCCACGTTGGCCGGGCTTGCGCAGCCCGTCAGGTAAGACACGGTCAGTAACAGCACGGCCTGGCGAGCCAGGTGCTGGGGGTACGTCAGCGAACGCATAAGCACAGTCTCCGGAAAAAGGAGACCGATGCTGGCATTCGAGGCTTGCGCAAAGATGTCTGCTTTATTGCGCCGTTGACGCTTTATTGCACGATTGAAATATATGACGGGCCGCCTCGAATGGTTTTAGATGGCGCATCCACAAGACCAAGTGATGCCCACCGGTGAGCCATCTTTTAATCGTGGACGATGACCTTGAGGTCCTCGCCCTGCTGAAGAAATTTTTTCTGCAACATGGCTACACGGTCGAGACCGCCGCCAATGGCGCCGAGCTGTGGGCGGCCATGGAGCGTACGCCTGCCGACCTGATTATCCTCGACCTGATGCTGCCGGGGGATAACGGCCTGTTGCTGTGCCAGCGCCTGCGCCAGCAATACGCAACACCAGTGATCATGCTGACCGCCATGGGCGAACTGAGTGATCGCGTGGTGGGCCTGGAAATGGGCGCCGATGACTACCTGAGCAAACCTTTCGATGCCCGTGAATTACTTGCCCGGGTGCGCGCCGTACTGCGTCGGGCGGGTGAAAACCGACCGACGTTGGGCGACGTGTCGCGCCCGCTGATTCGTTTCGCCGGCTGGCAACTGGACCTGACGCGCCGTGAGTTGCGCTCGCCGGACCAGGTGATGATCCCGTTGTCGTCCGGGGAGTTCGACCTGCTGCTGGTGTTCGTCGAACACCCGCAGCGCGTGCTCACCCGCGAGCAATTGCTGAACCTGGCGCGGGGCCATAGCCATGACGCGTTCGACCGCAGCATCGACGTGCAGGTCAGCCGCCTGCGACGCAAGCTGGAGTTCGACACCAAGCGCCCGGCGATGATTCGTACCGTGCGTAACGGTGGTTACCAGTTCACCGTCGCGGTGACCCGCTCATGAGCCGCTTCAAACCCCGGGACACCGTGGCCCGCTGGATTGCCCTGACCATCCTGATTGCGATGCTCACGGCGATGGCCTTCAACGCCTTGTTCGTGCAACTGGCCGGCGTTTGGGCCAGGCCGCCGTTGAGTGAAACGGGCCTGTTGGAAAAGGTCGCGGTGATCGTACGGATGATCGAAGCCGCGGAGCCTTCCCAGCGCCCACCACTGACACAGGCGGTGGGTGACGACAGTTTCAACGTGAGTTGGTCGGCCACCCGCGCAGGTATTGATGTGCCGATTCTGGAAGACCCGGTTTTTCATTCCGATCAGCTGTTTAAACAGCTACTCAAGGGGCCGGAACGGCGAATGGAGGTCTATGAGCCATCTGATTGGCCAGGCCCCGGCGGGCACTATGTGCTGATGGTGCAGCTGGTTGATCAATCGTGGCTGGTATTCAGCGCGCCGTCCCGCAGTTGGGGCCTGGCGGAGGGCCCGCGCAGCCTGGTGGTGCTGATGCTGGTGCTGATTTCCACCGCGTTGGTCACGCTGATTGCCACCCGGCGTCTGGCCCGGCCATTACAGCATTTCACCCAGGGCGTGCGCCGTTTCGGCGCCGACTTTCGTGCGCCGCCCGTTGAGCCGGTCGGCCCCCACGAAATTCGCCAGGCGATCCTCGCGTTCAACGGCATGCAGGCGCAGTTGCAGCACTTCATCCAGGACCGCACCCAGATGCTCGCCGCGATTTCCCATGACCTGCGGGCGCCGCTGACCCGCCTGCGCCTGCGGGGTGAATTTATCGAGGATGCCGACCAGCAGCACCGCCTGTTCCGGGATGTCGACGAGATGCAGGCGATGATCAACACCGCGCTGGAATTCTTTCGCGACGATGCGCGTCTGGAACAGGCCACCCAACTGGACCTCGCTGAGTTGCTGCAAACGCTGATTGACGATTACCGCGACCAGTCCATCGACATCACCTTCAATGGCCCGCCACGGCTGGTGTATTTCGGTCGCCCGCTGGGGCTCAAGCGAGTGATGACCAACCTGATGGACAATGCGATCCACTACGGGCGGGCGCCGGAAATCGAACTGCAACAGAGTCCGGGCGTGGTGACGATACGGGTACTGGACCGTGGCCCGGGCATCCCGCAGGAGCAGCATGAGCAGGTGTTCCTGCCGTTCTTTCGGCTGGAAGGCTCACGCAATAAAAGTACCGGCGGGGTCGGTTTGGGGCTCTCCACGGCACGGGCGATTGTCTTGGAACACGGTGGAACGCTGACGTTGGAGAATCGCCCGTGTGGCGGGTTGGCCGCCGTGGTGGTGTTGCCGGTTTAGGAAGGCTTAAACCCTCACGGCAAATTGCCTTTTCCCAGATCAGTCAGATTACCGCTATTCGACTGAAAACTTTGCTGGCTGGAGCTGCTACGCGAGGGCTCATCGTTTGGTTTGGGGGCCGGCTGAACAGGTTGGACGGGTTGAGTGGCTTGAGGCGAATGAGTGGGTTGATTGAAGGATTGGATATGGAAAGCGCTGCCAATGATTGGAAAGGACATAGATGTTGGCTCTCATTAGAAAGGACGTGAAGTGCGCATTCACCTCCCTTTGAGTGCGTCCTGATCAGTGGCCCTGGCCCGGTCCAGCGTTCCGGGCCTCTGGGTTTCCATTTGCTTCGCCGTCTCGATGAGGCGCAGTTTCAAGCCGGCTTGGGCACCGTAAACCGAAACTCACTGCCCCGCCCCAACTCACTTTCAGCCTCGATCCGCCCGCCGTGGGCCTGCACGATGCCTTGGGTGATGTACAGCCCGAGGCCGCTGCCGGTGGGATTGTTTTCGGTTTGAGTCCAGTAGCGATCAAACACATGAGGCAACTGATCAGGGGCGATCCCTTCGCCGGAGTCACGCACCGAAAACACAATCTCTTCGCCATTGCTCAACGCACTGATGCCGATATTGCCCTGGCGCGGGGTGAACTTGATGGCGTTGCCGATCAGGTTCGACAGCACCTGGAACAGCCGCTCCGGGTCGGCATTGATTTGCAGCCCGGGTTCGGCATTGAAGGACAGGTCGATGCCCTTTTCCATCGCCAGGGGCGCGAGCAGTGAATAGGCCTCTTCGAACATCTGGCTCACGTCCAGCGCCACCGGCTTGACGGTGTAGCGCCCGGCTTCGATCTTCGAGGTGTCGAGCAAATCTTCCAGCAGCACATTCATGCGCCCGGCGGCTTGTTGCATGGTGTCGATGGCCGAGGAAATCCGTCGCGAGGTGTGTGGGCCATCGGAACTGAAGGCCTTTTGCATCATGCCGCAGAGCATCGAGATCACCGTCATCGGGTTGCGCAGGTCGTGGGAAACCACCGCCACCAGCTCATCCCGAGCGCGCACGGCCTGTTGTTCACGCAGCACCTGGCGGGCCAGGTCATTTTCCAGGGCCGAGCGACGCAGGTCGTTCGCGGCGAAGCGGTCGCCGTGGCTCCATTTGGTGGAAATGCCGGCCATCTCCACCTTCCAGATTTCAAACGAAGTACGCGGGCGAAGGTGCAGGCCCGCGTCGGTGCTTTCCAGGTCCAGGGGTTTGTTCGGGTCGCCGCTCCAGTTGATGTTTTCCTTCACTTCGGGGCGAAACCACAACACACCGTTGTCCACCGGCTTGGGCAAGCTCATGGCCAGCACACCGCTGGCGACGTGCTGATATTCAGCTGCCGGTGGGTACACCGAGGACAGGTTATGGCTGGCAAACACCGGCTGCCCGGTTTCTTGCAGCCACTTGTGCAGGGCGCGGATTTGCGCAGGTTCCGGGCAGTTGCCGTAGCGGTGCAGTTGCTTGTCTTCGATGATCGCCACACCGCCAGCGAGGGTCAGGTCCATCAGCAGTTGCGGGCGCTGCGCCAGGCCGTCGAAGACGTTCGCGGGTGAGGCCTGCATGGCCTGGCTGAGCAAGGCCAGGGCTTCGACTTTTTCTTCGCGCTGGCGGCTGAGGTCCAGGGCTTCCATGGCACTGATCTGCAACGACAGCACTTGGCCAATGGTCTGGCACGCGGTGCGCAAGTCATTGGGCACCAGCAGCGGCTGGCGGTTGCCGCAACTGATCAGGCCCCAGAGTTTGTCGCCGGACATCAGGGAAATGCTCATGGACGACAGCACCCCCATGTTTTTCATGTACTGGCAGTGAATCGGCGACACGCTGCGCAGGGTAGCGAAGCTCAGGTCCAGTGGCTGGCCGGTGTCCGGGCGCAACCGGGGCACCAGTGGCACAGCCTCATAGTCGGCATTGGGGATGATCCGCAACCAGTTGGTGCGGTACAGCTCCCGAGCTTGTTCGGGGATGTCGGAGGCCGGGAAGAACAGGCCGTTGAACAGCTCCATGGACGGGGCCGACGCTTCGGCGATCACCTGGCCGTGGCCTTCTTCTTCGAAGCGATAAATCAGCACGCGGTCGTAGCCGGTCATGGCCTGGATTTCGTTGACGCTGATTTCATACAAGGCTTGCAGGGTTTTCGCCGCCTGCAGGCGTTGCAGCATCTTGCCCAGGTTGCTGGTCCGGCCATTGAGCGCCCGCGGCTGGAAATCCTTGAGCCGTGGCTCGAACTCCAGCACCAGCACATCCTGATGGCGGTGCAGCAACCCTTCGAACTCCGAGCCGTTGAGGGTCATATGCAGCGGCGGGGCATCAAAAAAGCTGTTTTGCGTGACCATGGCCTGGACGGCTTCGGCATGTTCAATGCCGATCAATGTGTGCAGCGGCTGGTCCAGCAGGGATTCCGGTGAGTGGTTGAACAGTTCGGCTACGTTGGCGCTGACCTGCACGATATGCAGGTCCGGCTCGGACAGAGTCAGCAGTGCACCGTGGGGCTGGATGGCCCCCGGGAAGCGGATGGGTTCGTCTGCACAGTTGGCAAGCAGTTCTTCAAAATCTTCGGGTTTCATAGCAGTACCTCCTGGCTGTCGAGCCATTGCTCAAAGCAGCTGAATGTCGAGCGGGCCGCGTTCACGGCGCGCAGTTTGGCGTGCGCGTCGAGGGGCACATGGCTCAGGTAATTGAGAAAGTCTTTCCAGCGCCGGCCGGTTTCAGCGCCATACACATTGAGAAACGCGCCGCCATTGTCGGCATCCAGTCCCAGGCGCCCGGCCATTTCCCGGCGCAGGATCTGCCCACCCAGAGTGGCGCCTTCCACCACGTAAAGCGCGCCCAGGCAGGCGGCGGGTGTGTCCAGGGGTGGCAGCGATGAGCAGTGGGGGAGCACCGCGATGGCTTGGTCGTCCAGGCCCAGGGCGTGGAGATCCCCCAACAAGGTTGGCGTCTTCAGACGCAGCACCTGATCAAATCCCGCAGGGATCAAACCGCTGTCGTTCAGCGTTGCTTCCAGAGGTTTGTAGAACCCGTAGTAGGCCTGGAGCAGGCGTCGGTAGCCGTCGTGATTCAGCTGCGGAGAGAAAAACGGCAAGCGCTTTTCCAGGGCGACGTGCAGTAACGCAGTACCCGAGCGCAGGGCTTCAAGTACAGGTGGCGCACCAACGTCATGGGCCTGTGAATGCATTCAGTAAACTCGAACTGGGGGCCTGCTGGCCATGTAGGGTTGCCTGATAACTGACCGCAGGAACTGCCGCGAAGTTCGGGTTAGCTGATATCGCGATGCTATCAATGCATGGGCGGGGCCTGTACCAGGGCCGACTGCACGCAATCGAGCAGGCGCTGGGTGGTCCATGGCTTGGGCAGGAACCGCACGGTGCTGCCCAACTGCGAAGCCATTGCGGTGTTGCCCGAAGTCAGTACCACGGGCAGCGTCGGCCAGCGATGGGCGACTACCTTGCTCAAATCGTAGCCATTGAGCAAGCCGGGCATCTGGATATCGCTGACAATCAAGTCTACCGGATCACTGGCCCGCTCCAGAAAAATCATTCCTTCGTCTGCGGAAGGGAACGAGGTCACCACCGCGCCGAAATCCTCCAGTACATCCACCATCAACGAGCGAATGATTTCGTCGTCTTCCAGCACCAATATCGATGGCTGAGCCATGATCCTTACTCCACCATCCGGGTTAAGTAAGGTGGAGTGGGGCGCCGTTGATTAGGTTCGATTGGATGTGTTTTATGCGATGGGTGGTCATTTGGTTGTCTTGGCGTTGCGTCAGGGCAGGGCGCTCCACTTGCGAAACCTGCTAGAAGCGTTCATCCAGCAGCGCCGGCAACGTCAGCTCCTTGACGAAACTGGCGCCGGACAGGCTCAAGACCATACGCACCACCTGCACCACGTCATGCACCGGAACCAATTGGCCCTCACCGCGCTGTTCGGCCTGGGTGCGTGAGGTGCTCAAGGAATCTTCGGTATTCAGATAGCCCAGGTTCAGGCAAGTGACGCCCAGGCGCTGCTGGCGATAGCCTTCACGCAGCGCATCGGCGATGCCGCGCAAGGCGAATTTCGAGGCGCCGAACGCCACTTCGGGCCGGCCGCTCTGAGGCAGTCCCGAGGTCGAGCCTGTGAGGATGATGCGCGGCTGGGAGCTCTTCATTAACACCGGCAGCAGCCGCTTGATCAACAACAGCGGTGCGGTGATGTTGCAACTGACGATGGCTTCCAATTGCGTGTCCTCGTCGGTGAGAAAGCTATAGGCCGGATCAAACGCCCGCTCCTCCCAGATGCCCAGGTTATAGATCAGTGTGTCCAGCCCGCCTGCCGCCACAGCCTGTTCGATGACGTGCGCCGCGTGGCCAGGCACGCCAAGGTCTGCTTCCACCCAGCGCACCTCGGCGCCAGTGCTGCACATCAAGGGATCAGGGCGACTGCGGGACACCCCGATCAGCGTATCCCCAACCCCGCCCAGCCCTTCCATCAAGGCCCTGCCCAATCCTTTGCTTGCACCGACCACCATGGTTTTCATCGCTTGTCTCCTGAACCGCTGTGCCGAGAGGAGCGGGCATGCAAGCAGAGTGGTGGGGTGATATCAATTGAGTGGCTGTTTCCAGATGTTAATCTCAGGTGTTTCAACGATCCCGGGTTGCCTCATGCTCACTGTTATCCGACTTGCCGCCGCGCCCGACGCAGTGTTTTTACCTGCAATAGAGCGCAGTGCGGCCCAGTCCTTTCGTGCGATCGAATCCTTGGGCTGGCTGGCCGATGCCGAGGTCATGAGTGTTGAACGTCATCTGCAGTTGATCGCGTTGGGTACGTGTTGGGTGGCGGTGGATGCTGCTGGCCAAACCCAGGGTTTTCTCAGTGCACAGATGTTTGATGACGACCTGCACATCCATGAGCTGTCGGTGGCGCAGGTCATGCAGGGCCGTGGCGCAGGGCGGCAATTGCTTGAGGCCGTGATGAATGAGGCTCGCTCGCGCCGGTTGCGGGCAGTCACCTTGACCACATTTTGCGACGTGCCCTGGAACAGCCCGTTTTATCAGCGGCTGGGATTTGAGCAAGCACATTCGCTGGCGCCGGATCATCGTTTGGCAGAGGCTCTGCGTGAGGAGTATCGTCACGGTTTTGCGCCGGGCAGTCGCTGTGCCATGTCATGGCAGGTCCCCAGCTGAACCGGCACATCGGATGGAAAGTTACCTATGAAGTACGTCGTATTATTCAGCCTCGCCCTGATTGCCGGTCTCGTGAGCCTACCGGCAGCGGCGGCGGGAGATGCCGAAGCCGGTGGAAAGCTGTTCAGCAAAACCTGCGGCGGTTGCCATAGCGTCGGCGAAAATGCACGGGGCGGTTTCGGGCCGCAACTCAACGGCATCATTGGTCGACCGGCTGGCACCACCACTGACTATCAGTATTCAGATGCGATGAAAAATTCAGGCGTGGTCTGGACGCGGGACAAGCTGGCCGCCTATATCGAGGCGCCGAAAAAGGTGGTGAGCGGCACCCGGATGATTTTCTGGGGGATCAGCGATCAGGAGAAGATCGACAATTTGCTGGCGTACCTTGCGACATTTCAGGCGCAATAAACACCGATCCCAAGACAAGGATTTCACCCCATGGTCGCACCGCGTATCCGGGCGCTTGCCCTTTGTATCTTTCACCGCAACGGTCGAATTCTGGTTCACGAATTCCAGGATGCGGTGAAACAGCAGACAGTCTTTCGCCCCATCGGTGGCGGCATCGAATTCGGTGAACACAGCGCCGAGGCCATCGTGCGAGAAGTCCAGGAGGAACTGGCGCAGCCGATTCACAGCCTGCGCCTGCTCGGCACGCTTGAAAGTATCTTCACCTACGACGGCAACCCCGGGCACGAGATCGTCCAGGTCTACGATGGCCAATTTGAGGACCAGAGCCTGTACGAGCAACCGTACCTCGACGGTGCCGAAAGCAATGGTTTTGCGTTCAAGGTGAGTTGGAAGGACAGCTCAAGCTTTACTGCGCAGTCGCCACTGGTGCCGGAAGGGCTTTACGCGCTGCTCAAAGGCGCCGCACTACTGGATTGACGGCACGCATCCCGATAATGCCTCGGGGCCTTTCCTGTTACTCGCTTGAAGGCATTGCTGAACGCGCTTTCAGACCCGTACCCCAACGACAGCGCTAACACGCCCACTGACAGATTCCCCTCGCGTAACGCTCGTTGCGCAAGGCGCATGCGCCACTCGGTCAGGTACGCCAGCGGTGGCACCCCGGCAACGCTCTTGAAGTATTGCGAAAAGGTAGTGCGCGACATTGCAGCCGCCGCAGCCAGTTCTTCCAGCGTCCAGGCACTCCCCGGCTCGCTGTGCATCAAGCGCAGCGCGGGGGCCAGGCGCTTGTCGCTGACCGTGCGCAGCCAGCCTTCGGGTAATACGCCCGAGGTCTCGACGTAGGCCCGCAGGATCTGGATAAACATCAACTGCGCCAGTTGCGCCGATGCCAGACTCGCCCCGAGCAAATTGGCTTGCCCCTCATGTGCCAACTGGCCGAGTAGCCATTGCACGATCGCCGCCTGCGGCGCCGTGGCCCGCACGTGGATCAGAGGAGGCAGTGCGTTGGCCAGCAGTCCGCCACTTTCCGGATCCAGTTGCACGTAGCCGCCGATTTGCACACAGCCCTGGCCGTCACCGATTTGCGGGAAGCGACCGGCGTCAGCGAATAATTGCCGCGCTTCCAAAGGCGTGACCGACACATCGCCCGCAAGCACAAACGCGCGTTGTGCACACAGCAGGAACACGTCGCCCGCCTCAATCAATACCGGCGCAGCCTCGCCATCCAGGCACAGCCAGCACTGCCCCTTCACCATCCCGAAAAACTTGATCTTGTCCGGCGCCGGAAAACGCAGGGCCCAGGCGCCGCCCGCGCTGAAGCCGCCGGTCATCACCGACTGAGCATTCACGAAGGTGAGAATCTCGGAAAACGGGTCGCTGTGCATATCCGTACTTTTACGCAGGTAAACGGGATGTTCGAGTATTCAGAGTACGGCTTTCCGGGCGTAGCGTGTTAACCACACGTCTAATGGAGGCTCTGTCATGCCCACAGCACAAAAACCGATCCATAGCGGCTATGGAGCGGCAACCACCGCTGCCGAAATAATCCGAGGCGTTGATCTCTCGGGCAAGGTGGCGATTGTCACGGGTGGCTACTCCGGCATTGGCTTGGTCACCGCCCGTACCCTGGCCGCCGCTGGCGCACACGTGATCGTCCCGGCGCGTGACTTGGTCAAGGCACGCGCCGCACTCAAACCTTATCCACAGCTGCAACTTGAACCCCTCGACCTGATGGACGCCCACTCCATCGAGCAGTTTGCCGAGCGCTTTCTGGCGACTGGCCGCCCGCTGCACCTGCTGATCAACAACGCGGGCATCATGGCGCCGCCGCTGAGTCGTAACGCCCAAGGCTACGAGTCCCAGTTCGCCACCAACCATCTCGGGCATTTCTTGCTTACCCAGCGCCTGTGGCCGGCCTTGCAACGCGCCGAAGGCGCGCGGGTGGTGGCGCTGTCCTCACGGGGACACGTGCACGGTGCCGTCGACTTTGACGACTGGAACTTCGAGCGCCAAACCTACGATCCATGGAAGGCTTACGGTCAGTCCAAGACCGCCAATGCACTGTTCGCCGTGCATTTGGACACCCTCGGTGCGGCCAGCGGGGTGAGGGCGTTTGCGGTTCATCCTGGCGGAATCATTACCGACCTGGTGCGGCATATGAAGGCTGAAATCCTGCAGGCTTCGGGCTATGTAGACGAGCACGGGAAACCGGTGATCGACCCTGAGCGGAACATGAAAACCCCGGAGCAAGGCGCGGCCACCAGTGTGTGGTGTGCGGTGAGCGGGCAGTTGGCGGGAATGGGTGGGGTTTATTGTGAAAACTGTGATGTGGCGGTTGCGATGAGTGCGGAATCGGAAGAACACCTGGGTGTCAGGCCGTGGGCAGTGGATGCGGGGTTGGCACAGCGGTTGTGGACACTCAGCGAACAGCTTGTCGCAGGACGGTAGGCCGCGGTGTGGGGTCAGCGCGCTGACCCCATCGGCCCATCAAGAACCCTGCGGTGTCTCCCCGCGCGCCAAACGCGCATTGATGTCCTCGATCACCGCCGGCAGTTCGACGATGGTGTCGATCAGGTAATGCGGCCGAGAGCCCTCGAACATCTGTGTAATACGCGCGCGCTCCAGCGCCAGCTCAGCAGCGGGCAGTGCCTTGTATTGCTCATAGGTCAAACCCAGTGCATTGCCCGAACAGGTCAACGCCACCGTCCACATGCCTGCGCTGCGGCCTTCCAGAATCCCCGGCCAGGTGTCGTCGACCTTCACGCACGCGGCCACATCACTGATGCCCAAGGCAATCACGTTGGCCAACGCCTGCGCCGGATGCGGGCGCCCGTTGGGCACCTCGTCGGTCGCCACCACATGGTCGGCGACGTAGCCATTCTGCCGCGCCAGCTCGACCACCTTGGCCATCACCACCGCCGGGTACCCGGAGCAGGAGCCGATCTTCAAACCCTGTTCGCGCAGGTTTTTGATCGCCTCAAGAGCCCCGGGAATAACCGCCGAATGCAGCGCAATTTTCTCGATCTGCAACGGCATGAAGCGTTCATACAGTGCGGTGACATCCTCATCGGTTGGCAAGCGATCAAACACCGCCCGATAACGCTCGGCAATCTGCGGCTGGTTGCACAAGGTTCGGATGTGATCCCACTTGCCCATGCCCATCGGGCCGCGCGCTTCCTCCAGGGAAACGGCGACGCCGAACTCGCCGAACGCCTCGACAAAAATCTGCGTGGGGGCGAAGGAGCCGAAGTCGACGACAGTGCCGGCCCAATCCAGGACCACGGCTTGCAGCTTGGAAGGTTGTTGGTAGTGCATGGCAAGTCTCCATTTTCAGATGTGAGCAGGCCGTCCCTCTGTCGAAGAAGAGGTAAGCGCCTGGTGAGGGGTTAAACGGGTAAGGCGATCAGGTCACCGGGATCGGGCTGGCCTCGAATAGCTCGGCGATCATCGGTCGGTTGCGTCGGATCCCCAGGCAACACAGGTGGTAGTCGATGAAAAACGGGTGGTCGACGAAGGTGATGGGTGTGGTGCCCGGGGTTTCGGCGTATTCCACAGCGGACACAAAACCGATGCCGATGCCTTTGGAGATTGCGTGCACGATGGCTTCGCGACTGTTCAACTGCATCACGCAGTTCACGGCGACGCCCTGGCGCTTGCAGCTTTCTTCCACCAGTTGCCGGGTGCGGGAGCTTTTCTCGCGCATCACCCACTTTTCGCGGCTGATCTGTTCCACGTGCACCTCTTTCTGTTGGGCCCATGGATGGTCATCGCGTACCACTGCAATGATCGGATAGCGCCGGTAAAGCTGGGTATCGAAGCGCTGGTCGAACTCCGAAAGGGCCAGGATCGCCACGTCGATATCGAAGTTGAAGAGCCGGTCCAGGGTTTCCTTTTCCGGGGAAAACGAGGTTTCCAGTTCGATGTCCGGGTGGCGCTGCATCAGCTCGTAGGTCAGGTTCATCGCGATCGGCGGCGACACCGCGCCCAAGCGCAGCAGCCCGGTCTTGCGCTGCTTGAAACTCTGCAACAGTTGCATGGCTTCATCCTCCTGGCCGAACAGCCCCTGGGTGATTCCATAGAGGGCGTGCCCGGCCGCGCTCATCTCGATAAACCGCCCGCGACGGTGGAACAGCTCCACCGAGAACTGCCTCTCCAGCCCATTGACCTGCTCGCTGACGGTCGGCTGGCCGACGCTAAGGTACTCGGCGGCGAGGGTGAAACTGCCGGTCTTCGCCACCGCATGAAACGAGCGCAGCCACTTGTGGTACTGGTACATAAAGAGTCCTGTTCCTGAGGTCCGCCGGGCCGGTCATCAACGTCGGATAAACAACGCTACCGCCGCGCTGCACAGGCAGGCCGAGGTCACGACGATGAAGATCAGTGAGGTGTTGCCGGTACTGTCGAGCATACTGCCGATCAGCGGTTCCGCCAGGCCGGCGAACAGATAGGATGAGAAGTTCATCACGCCCGTGGCCGTACCCGCACGCTTGGCACCCACCAGGTCCGGGCACAACGCCCAGAAACTCGACGCCGGACCGTATACAAAGAACCCGCAGAGGAACAACGCCACCAGGCCGATTGCGCTGTGGGGCGGCAGGCTCCACATCCACAGGCTGGTGGCGGCGCCGAGGAACATGTAGAGCATGATCGCCAAGTAGCGTTTGGAGCCGAACAGCTTGTCCGAGACCCAGCCATTGCTCAGGGCGCCGATGGCCATGCCCACCGGCAGGGCCACGGTGATCCACTTGGGGTCGATCATGCTGTCGCCGCTTTTCCAGTTGGCCCCGAGGAAGTGCACCGGCACCCAGACGATCAGGCCGTAGCGGGCGGCGTTCTGGAAACCCAGGGAGATCGCGGCGATGATCAGCCGCGGATTCTTCAGCACCGCTTTGTAGCGCTGCGCCGAGGATTCGACTTCGCCGTGGGCCACTTCATGATTCTTGTCTTCGGCATTCGCCACGCCGGTATCGGCCAGGGGCTCGAAGCCCATGTCTTGAGGCCGCTCGCGGGCCACCAGGTAGAAAATGATGCCGCCCGCCAACATCAACAGCACCGGCAGGCGGAAGATCCAGCGCCATTCCAGTTGGAACACTTCCAGCACCACGATGGAGGTGACGTACGACAGGACCGAGGCGCACCCGGCGGCGAACACATAAAAGCCATACACCTTGCCGCGCTCGCCGGCGCTCCACCAATTGGAAATCAGCCGGCTGCCGGGCGCCCAACCGAGGGCCTGGAAGTAACCGTTGATGCCCCACGGCAGGATCAACCCGGCAAAGCCGCTGGCGAAACTGGTGACCCAGTTGGCCCCGCAGGACAGCACCGCGCCAAGGGTCATGATGCGGCGCCCGCCGAATTTGTCGGCGAGGTTGCCGTTGATGGCCTGGCCAATCGCGTAGGCCCAGAGCATCGCGGCCGAGGCCCAGCCGAGAGTTTCCTTGGTCAGGCCGAACTCGGCCTGGATCCCGGGGATGGCAAAACCAAAGGTCTGGCGGCCGGTGTAGAAAAACAGATAACAAAACATCGCTGCCAGCAGCATGCGCCACTGGGCAACGCGGAACGATGAAGTACGGACGGCAGGAACAGGCAGCACGTGTGCACGATTCATGATGTTTTCCTTATTGTTATTCGCCCCGGCGACCGCAGCCGCCGGGGGGCACTCTTGATAGGTGCAACAGGAAACGACCGAATTACGATGAGTCTAGGCCGCTTGCGCGCCGATGAAATTCTTGCCGCGTGCGCCTTGCAGGGCAAAGCGGATCATCGCCTCGGCCTCGCTGGCATTCACGCCGTAGTCGGCAAACTCGGTCTTCACGTCCAGGCTATGGAGGAAGTCGCGCAACTGCGTCTGGGCCTGGTGCAGGTCGGTGCCGAATATGCGTTGCAGGGTGCGGTCACGCGCGGCGTCATGCCCCCATGCCAGGCCCAGCACCAGCGGCAAGGTGAAGGAGCAGGCGATGCCGTGGGGCAAGCCGTGGTGCAAGGTCATTTCGTAGGAGATGGAATGGGCGAGGGCGGTCTTGGTATTGGAAAAGGCCAGGCCGGCTTTCAATGCCGCCAGCGCCATCCGTGAGCGCAGCTCCTGGTTGCCGAGGTCGCGCCGCAAGCGGGGCAGGCATTCCAGGATGTCTTCGATGGCGGAGATGGCGAAGGTGTCCGAGATCGGATTGGCGTTGATATTCCAGATCGACTCCAGCGCATGGGACAAGGCATCCAGTCCGGTGGACACCGTGACTCCGGCCGGTACCGTCAACATCAACTGCGGGTCAATGATCGCGACTTTCGGCCAGGTACAGTCCAGGTGCAGCGAATACTTCTTGAGGCTCGCGGAATCCCAGATCGTCGCCCATGGTGTGACTTCACTGCCGGTGCCGGCGGTGGTCGGTGCGGCAATCAGTTGCTTGTGACGGGCGGGCACGAAAGGTTTTCCGGCGGCCAGTAACGCCAGCAACTCGTCGAAATCCCCCGATTCGGTGCCGACGATCAAGGCCTTGGCCGTATCAATGGCGCTGCCCCCGCCGACGGCGACCACCACCTGGCAGTCACCGGCCTGCTGCCAGAAGCGCTCGTAGGTGTCGCGTAGTTGAGCCACGTCGGGGTTGGGCTGCACGTCTTCGATCACGTACACCAGGCGGTCACCCAGCAGGGCCTGGATGCGGTCTACCAAACCGAGCTCGCGGGCTTCGGGGAAGGTGACAAGGGCGACGCTCTGGCCTTCGGTGAGGGTGGCGAGTGCTTGCAGGCAGCCCCAGCCGAAGCGGGTGTCTACCGGGTTGTGGAAGCGGGCAGTCATGGCGGGTTCCTGGTTTTTGTTATTGGAAGTGCCGCCATAGTCGGGGAGGGTGAGGTGGACCTCAAATCGATAGATTGGGGGGATGGATTGGCTGGGCCGATATGAAAAAAAAGCTCAACGGAGACTGAAGTGCGGAGTTAACCTCCGTTGCCACTCTTGGGGGAAAGTTTATCCTTTACTACATCAGCTATGACATCGACTACTTTGTGGCCGATTTTGATTGCCTCTTCCGGCCACATAAGCGCTGCAGGTTTATTGGTTTCAGCGGGTTCATTCGATAATTTGACGAGTATGAAGATAGATCCCATTGGCATGACTGCCAATAGCCATAACACCATATGGTCTACATGCCGGTAAGGGTGGTTGTTAGCCCAATACAAGTAGTAAAGAAACGCTATAAATAACAGGCATGAAACAAAGGCTACTGAGCGAAACAACAGTTTTCGATGAAGGATTCTGGTTTCACCTTCCTTGAGCAGTTTTTCATTCCAGTCGGCTTGCGCCTTGTTTCTTTCAACAGGGTCGCCCGATGGCGGGACAAGGGAGCGCTTCATGGCCTCGTCAGGGTTGTCTTCTGACCCGCCCATATCTTCGCCTTTCTTTTGCGCATTGCTGGCGTTGCTTGGATTCATCGCGCCTCCTTGGCTGTTGTTTAGATTAGTAGTCTGAGAGGTAACCGAGGTTGATCAATCTATATCTCATCGCGGCCTCAGAAACCCCAAGCTCACGCGACATGGCCCCGACATCCCGGTTGTAGCGCGGGATGATCCAGTCGACCACTTCTTTTGGCATGAGCAGTTCGGCAGCGAATGCGTTGGCCTCCTGCTCTTTATAATGATCAGCATGAGTCGAGTAATTTGCGGAGTTATCCCGCATCGACCTACCATGGTTGAGCACCATATGACCCAACTCATGGGCAATCGTGAACCGTTGGCGCACCCACGCATCATCGGGGTTGAAGCGGATCGTGGGCCTTCCGTTTTCATAATCGAAACGTCCGCTCAGGTCGCTCCAGATCATGTCAGGGTCCGCAAAGACGTCGGCCCCCATACTTATCGCTAACGCTGAAGGGTCCACCGGGATCTGGCGATTCCAGTAGCGAGCCAGGATAGCCTGGGCTTGGCGAACTGGCATAAGCGACCTCCTCCTTACTGGTTGCCCCCTATGTCAGGGGGCGAGAATGATACAGAACACTGTGGGTAAATACAGGAATAGCGGGTGCGGGACCTCTATATAGGCATCGCGAAATCGAAAAGAAAATTGAGTGATGCTATGGCCCCGATGGGTTTCCAAGCAACGCTGGCTGCACACCACGACAAAGTAGTACCTCCTGCTGAACCCTGAAAGCGTGGCACTTTAGCCGGTGTATTGCAAAGAGTGTGGTTTACAGTGGCCTGGCTGCTGGTGGCTTCAACGAACGTTCCGGAACAACATCAACCGCGCACTCTCATGCAGCCCCCGAGTCAGTCCCTGCAGGCGCTGAAACTCTTCCGGGTATTCCTGGGCTACATCTTCCCTCGGTGTTTGCGACGCCAGGTCATGCAGGGTCGGCGAGCTGCCGTCGTGTTCCATTTGCAGCAGGAAGTCTTTAGTCACGCCACCGATCAGCGGGAACGTGCCCTCGCGCAATACCAGCGGCACCACGCGCTCGCCTTCCGGCGCAGGCTGCTGGATATCTCGCCCCATCGCGCCATTGCGGAACGGAATGCCCGCCATGCCGGCGACGGTCGGTAGCAGGTCCGCCAGGCCGACGGCTTCTTCGATCACCCGGGGTTGCAGGCCGGGGGCGTGGATCATCATCGGCACGTTGTTGCTTTCCAGGCCAAGCTGCTCGAATGCCGGCGCCATGTGCGGAATCTGGCTGATGCGGGTGTTGTGGTCGCCGAAGAACACGAAGATGGTGTTGTCGTAGTAACCGCCGGCCTTGGCGATTTCCATCAGGCGGCCGATGTTGAAGTCCAGCAGGCGTACGGCGTTGTATTGCTCGACGCTGCGACTGCCCGCGGCCTGGACTTGCTCCACGGTCAGGTCGTGCACCTTGAAGCCATCGTTGGCCTTGGGGATGGTGAATGGGCGGTGGTTGCCGGAGGTTTGCAGGTAGGCGAAGAACGGTTGGTCCTTGGGGATGGCGCGCAGCAGTTCGTCGCCTTCCTTGAACAGGTCCAGGTCGGAAACGCCCCACACATCCACCCGTGGCGAGCGCCAGTGGCTTTCGTCATAGAGCTTCACGCCGTCGATGCTCTGGCGGATCAGCGCGTTGATATTCGCCCAGCCGGCATTGCCGCCGATCATGTAGAGCTTCTGATAATCCTCGAACGCGTTGATCAAGGTGTGTTGCCGGGTGATCAGCGGATTGCGGGTGGCGGTCTCCTGGCGGGTGACGTCGGGTACGCCGGTGATGCTCGCCCACACGGTTTTGGCGGTGCCGGTGACGGGCACGTAGAAGTGTTTGAAGAACCAGCTTTCCTTCGCCAGTTTGTCGAGGTTCGGCGTGGGGTTCAGCGGGTTACCGTAGGCGCCCACAGCGCTGGTGCCGAGGGATTCGAGCATCACGAAAATCACGTTCGGCGGGCGTTCGCCCTTGAGCCGATAAGGTTGCACGGCTTGTTCGCGGGCGAAGCTCAATTGCTCGGGATCGGGTTGGCTGACCCCCAGATAATTCGCAACTTCCGGGTAATACTCTCGCACCCGCGCCTCATCGAATTGAGACTGGCCGACCTTGAGGGTGTCGTACAGAAACAGCACCGGATTGAGGCCTACGGCAGCGATCTGGTTGTTGCCGGAAAAGAACGCATCGCTCCAGCGCAGGGGCACCGGGTTTTCGAGGTTGAGGTTGGCGACGCGGCCGAGCAGGGCCAGCAACACCGCGATCACGCCAACGGTGGCCACGGATGCAATGGTCAACTTGCCGATGGGTTTGCGTTCATCATTCAGGGTGATGCGTTCAAGACGAACCAGGGCATAGGTCCACAGGCCGACTGCGGTAAGCCAGCTCAAGGTTATCCACAGCACCGGGTAGGTTTCCCACACCATCTGCTGGGAAATCTGCGCGTCTTCCAGATAACGCAGCACCGTGGCATTGATGCGCACGCCGAGGTAGGCGTAGTGGCCGAAGTCGATGATGTACACCAGCCCGACGATGGCCAGCGCCAGCAGCAGATAACCCCGTGCCAACCAGCGCAGGGCGGGGACGGTCAGCAGGTTCCAGCGTGGCAGCCAGGCGAGCAGGGCCAGGGGCAGCAGGATCAGCACCGCCAGGCGCAGGTCGAAACGCAGGCCTATCCCGAAGGTTTCCAGCAGTGCAGGTTCCCTGAGGTCGACTCCGGAAAATCCCAATACAAACACCAGCCGCAGTGCGGCCAGCAACGCAAATACCAAACCGATCGCGCCCACGCCGTAGCGCAGGCGGCGCGAGTACAACCATCCCATCATTGACCTCTGTGCAGTTTTAAAAGAGGGCGCCAGGCAGCCATCGCCAGCATCCACAACCCGGCCACCAGGCAGTAGCCCGTCAGCAGTGGGTCGATCAGATAGTCCCAGTAGTTTTCCGAGGCCTTGAGCCGAAGCGCAAACGCCAGGGTGCCCGCCGCGAGCATCCACACCGCCAACGTATTACGCAGCCAGAGCATCAACAGCGCCGCCACGCCGATCAGCACAATCATCGGCCGAGGGTTGAAACCCCAGCGGTAGGGATCGAAATAGGTCAGGCCCATCGTCGCGGGGTACAGCACCAGGCTCAGGGCGCCAAACAGCAGCAACACCTGGACCTTCTGCGGGCGCTGGAGCGGTTGCACCACACCCAAATGGCACAGGCTGACCCATGCCAACAACACCAGGGTGCTGATGGCCAGGTCGTCGGTGAAGCTGCGCACATACGCCGCCAGCGGCAGCTCGTTGACCGGGATAAAACTCACCACCACCAACACCGGCAGCAACCACGGCCGCCAGGGCGCCATTACGCGTAGCAGGCTGAGCAGTACAAAACCCAACAGCACAAAGCTCAAATGGGCTTGCCATACAGAAACCATCACAGGCGCTCCGACAGCCAGGCTTCATTGAAGCTGACATGTTTGATAAAGGTGTTATTCCACGAGTACACCAGGTGGTACATGCCGTCCGGGCTACGGCTGAAGTACGGGTACTCGTATTCGAAATCGCAGCCACGGGGTTTGCACACCCGGTAATCCAGGCTGCTGAGGAAACGTTGCTCCAGCGGCAGGCGCAGGGCACCGCTGGAGGCGCGGAAGCCTTCACCGATAATTTCCTTGTAGGCTTCGGGGGAGAACGGTTGGCCCAATGGGTCGGGGGATTGGTCCAGTTCCACCACGGTGCGCCACTGGTTGAGCTTGGCATCGGTGCCGTACAGGCTCAGCTTGAAGCGACCGTCCTGCAGGTCGTTGAGGGCCACCAGCAAGCCGTCGCCTTCAGTGCTGACGGCTGCCAACGAGGAGTTGGGGTTGGACGGCTCCAGTGGGTAGGGCTCGCTCCAGGTTTGGCCCGCGTCTTCGGTGCGGCTGGCGAGGACCTTGTGATGGGTCTCGCCGGCGTAACGCAGCATGGCGATGGCGCGCTGGCCGTCCTGGGGCACGATGGTCGGTTGCAGCGAATTCTTCCCTCGGCTGATCCGGAATTTGTCGACCACCGCACCCTCGGGGCTCAAGTACAGGTACTCGGCGAATTTGCCCATGAACTCGTGGTACACCGGCAGGCCGATGGAACCGTCGGCGTGGAATACCGGCGCGGCGCGCACCAGCGTGCTGATGTTGAAAAACGGTGAAGTGACCAATTGCCGAGGTGCAGACCAGTGGGTGCCGAGATCGTCCGAGACCATCACGTTGATCGCACTGGTGGCCCAGCCGCCTACCGACACCGAGACGTAGAACATCCACAGGCGATTGTCCGGCGCCAGGGCGATCACCGGGTTGCCCAGCTTGCGGATGTAGCGGTGAGTGCCGTCGCGGGTGCTTTCCCGGGTAGCGAGTACTTGCTCCGGGCCCCATTCGGCGCTTTTGGCGTCAAAGCGCGCGGTGCGCACTTGCACATCGGCGGCACCTTCGCGAGAACCGGCAAACCACACGGCCATCAGGTCGCCGCCGGGCAGCGCAGTGACCGAGGAGGAATGCACAAAGTCATTGAGCTGCGAAGAGACAAAGCGACTGCTGTATTGCGGGGCGGCCGCTGTTGGCGAGGTGTCCTTGGGGCCTTGGGCAAACGGTGCCAGCACGTGGGGCGGATGGCTTTGCCAGGCGGCGAAAAATACCACCAGCAGACTGCAGATCATTAAAAGCGGGCGCATAGAGAACCTGTCGGAAAAAAGGATTACTGCGCACGGTCATCCGGCAGGCGCCTCCTGCGGCCGGTGAGCATGGATAAAGGCAGGTTGTCCCGCACCTGGATACTTTCAAACACCGCCGCCAGTACATGTACGCCCACCAGGCCGGCCAGCACATTGGCGGCGGTTTCGTGCAACAGCAGCGGCCAATCGGCGCCCCACAGGGCGTCGACTTCCTGCATCAAAAAGCCGCTGACACCGAGGGTCAGCAGCGCCAGCAACATCAGGATCATCACCAGCGCGCCGATGGGCGAATGGCCCAGGCGATGCTGTGGTCGGCGGTTGAGCAGTGAACGTACGTGGCCCTTGAGCCGTTCCAGCGTTGGCCAGAAGTCCGACCAGCGCGCGCTGCGCGGTCCGAAAAATCCCCACACCAACCGCACCAGCAACCAGGCCATGGCGTAATAACCCAGCCATACATGCCAGTCGTCGCCTGCTTCGTTGAAGAAGTAATTGGCTACAAAGACGCCGGCGATGGAGAGGTGAAACACCCTCACCACCGGGTCCCAGAGGCGCAGGGAGGTTGCTGGCATCAGCCCTTGATCTCAGTCTTCACGGCCTTGCCGGTGACTGGATCGTGGTAGATCTCGACCTTGCGCTTGTCCTTGTCAAAGCCGTAGATCTCGTAGCAGTTGCCATCGGTGACCTTGAATTTGCTGATCTCGTAGCCCTGGGCTTTCAGTTGCTCCTGAAAAACCTTCTGGTCCTGCCATTGCGAGCGCTCGGCAGTGGTGCATTGCGGGCCGGCGATGGCCATGGGGCTGGCGATAATCAGCGACAGCAAGAGAATTTTACGCATGGAAACGCTCTCAGCAGATGTGGGAGATTTCACTGTGCAAAACCAACCTTAGCGAAAGCTTAGTTGGCAACGGCCCGTAACATCTTTCCCAAAATGGCGCCGGCCGTTACGCGGCATCATGCGGCCGTTTCCTACAGAGAATCAGCTATGCGCCTGCTCCTTGTCGAAGATGATCGCGCCCTTGGCCAAGGGATCCGTGTAGCCCTGGGCGCCGAAGGCTACACCCTGGACTGGCTGCAGGATGGCGTCAGCGCCTTGCACGCGCTGCGCACCGAAAGCTTCGACTTGCTGCTGCTCGACCTTGGCCTGCCACGCCTCGACGGCCTGACCCTCCTGCAAACCCTGCGCGCCGAGCAATACGACCTGCCGGTGCTGATCCTCACCGCCCGCGACGGCACCGCCGAACGCATTGCCGGCCTGGATGCCGGCGCTGACGACTACCTGGTCAAACCCTTCGATGTCGAAGAGTTCAAGGCCCGCGTGCGCGCCCTGTTGCGCCGCAGCCTGGGCCGGGCGCAGCCGTTGCTGGAGCATGCGGGCGTCAGCCTGGACCCGGCGACCCAACAGGTCAGCTATCAAGGCGAGGACGTTGTGGTCACGCCAATGGAATACCAACTGCTGCATCAACTGATGGTGCGCCCCGGCAAAGTCGTCACCCGCGAACGCCTGTCCCGCGCGCTGTATGGCTGGCAGGACCGCGTCGAAAGCAACACCCTCGAAGTCCTTATCCACAACCTGCGCAAAAAACTCTCCACCGAGCTGATCCGCACCGTGCGCGGCGTTGGCTACGTGGTGGAACTCAAGCCATGAACTCGGTCCGCGCGCGCATCCTCATCCCGGTGCTGGTGCTGATCCTGCTGGGCGATGGCCTGATCAGCTGGCTCGTCCTGCGGGACAGCCACCACGAAATCGAAGAAGTCTACGACGCCCAACTCGCCCAGAGTGCCCGCTTGCTGCAAGGCGTACTGCGCCAGCGCGACCCCGGCGATGCCGACTGGGAACGCCTCTACCAGGCCTTCGATCAAGCCATGAGCCGCGTCGGCGAAGACGGCGCGGCGCACCCTTATGAAACCCGCCTGACCTTCCAGGTATGGCGCACCGACGGCCAACTGCTGGTGCGCTCCACCGACGCCCCGATCCTCAACGCACCGCCCACCACCCTCGGGCCGCACGACCTGATGGAAAACGGCAACGACTGGTGCGCGTTCATGCTCGCCGACATGCAACAAGGTCTGTTGATCTGGGTGGGTGAGCGCGACGACATTCGCCAGGATGTGATCCAGCGCATCATTCGCCACACCCTCTGGCCGATCCTGATTGGCGTGCCGCTGCTGGCGGTGTTGATCTGGCTGACCATCGGCTGGGGCCTCAAACCCCTGCGCGCCATGGCCCAGGCAATTCGCGGTCGGGATAGCGAGACATTGCGACCGCTGCAACTTGAACCGTTGCCGGCAGACCTGGAACCGATGCAAACCGCGCTGAACCGCCTGCTGGTGCAGGTGGATGAGTTGCTGGAGCGCGAGCGACGGTTTATTGCGGATGCGGCCCATGAGTTGCGCACGCCGTTGGCGATATTGCGCATTCATGCGCAGAACGCCCAGAGCGCGGGTACCGAGGAGGAGCGGCGAGAGGCGTTGGACTTTCTGGTCAATGGCGTGGACCGGGCGACGCGCATTGGCAGCCAACTGCTGACCATGGCGCGGATTGAGCCACAGCTGAACAACACCGTTCGCCTGCGTATTTCGTTGACGGAGTTGGTACGCGAAGAGCTTGCGGAACTGACGCCCCTGGCGATGGAGAAGGGCGTTGAACTGGTGCTGGAAGGGGATGAGGAATGTTGGATTGAAACGGACCCGGTGGCGTTGGCGATTGCGCTGCAGAATCTGGTGACCAATGCACTGAATTTCTCGCCGGCGGGGAGTGAGGTGCGGGTGGTGGTACGGGGTTCGGATTCGGGAGTGGTGCAGTTGTGTGTGGAGGATGCAGGGCCGGGGATTGATGAAGGGGAGATTGAGCGGTTGTTTGAGCGGTTTTATAGTCGCGGGAATGCGAATGGGGCGGGGTTGGGGTTGGCGATTGTGCAGATGATCGTGGGGAAGATTGGAGGGCGGTTGGAGTTGTATAACCGGGAGGTGGGTGGGTTGTGTGCGCGGTTGAGTTTTAGCTCCTGTGGGGTGGAGCCGGTGGGAATACCACACCGTTGAAGGTGTGGGTGCAGCAGTTGCAAAACGGCTTCATGAGCGCGGGTGTCAGTTGCGCGTTAACCTTTTGCAGCAGGCCAGCCTCGTCGACGTACAAGCCGCTGTAATAGGTGGACTCGTCCGTTCGTACGTATTCTTTTTTGTCGCTTTCATGCAGGGCAACCATCCAGAATACAGGTTCCGGGCGGTCCAGGCGGGCGTTGGCTTCGCTGAATACACCATCCCAATGGTGGCCGACCTTGGACAGAAGAAACCGGAATAGTGGCGTGTAATCGAGACCGTGCCGGTGATGGCTATGCATTGATCCACGGCTGAGCATGGAATTCTTTTCGCTTTTACTATGGCGTTGTTGCCTGTAGGTGCGGCAACTGCCGTGACGCACGTTGTGCGTGCGGGTGTTGACTGAGCGGTAGAGAGGGGGCTTTTTCATTGGATTCCTTTATGGTTTCTTGGAGGATTGGGGCGGCCATGTGCCTTGGTAGCTGAAGGAGATTTGGTAATCGAAGTTCACGGGTTCAATTACGTGCTGGAAATGCGGTTGGATAGTCGCTATCCAGCTTGGGCGAACGTTGAACACGTCCGCATATATCGCCGTTTCTTGACTCAACCCTAGTGTTTCAAAAAAGCTCTCCGCGTCATCAATATCTGCCGAGTATTCATCTGCCTTCACGTAATTGCTTTGCTTGTCGTACCAACGCAATCTGACTTTCATAACCATGATGTGTTTTCCACTTTATCTGTATATGCGGCGTTCGGGTTTTGCTCGACCTCGGCGCTCACCGGTGTAGGGATCGAATGCGCCTAGGTGGGCAAGGTCACTGTTTCGATAGACTTCTAATTCGCCTTTCTTGGAATCCCACTCAAATATTTTCCTCCCTTTGGCATCTATCCAGCGCTCGCGTAAGCCGCTACCGCCTTTTCTCGGTGTCACGGGTCTTTGGTCTATCAGACCTGGAAAGCCTGTTATGTCTGCAGCGTTGGGGGCCGGGAAATAATCATGGTCCGGGTTTTTAAGCCCCTTTCGTGGTTCGTTAACCACCACATACAGTGGCCGAACCCCCGACTCCACCGGGAACACCAGAATGAAGTCCCGATACTCCGGCGGATAAATCGGGCTCACCAAAATCTGTTTGGCCGCCTCAGTCGGCGGATAGATCCACATCACCGGTGCTTGCGGCGTGGCCTCCAACGCCGGGATGCCAAGGGTGTCGCCAGGATCAATGGCTGGCGTCCAAATCAGCTCTACACCCTCGCCGAGATCCGCCACGAACTGCCTGTCACGACTCTGAAACTGCACCACATCGATCATCTGCCAGTCGGCATTGTTACCGGTGTAAAACCCATACCCCTTGAGCGTCCCGTCGGCTTGTTGCTCGATGTGCAAACGCATCCGCGAGCGAGCTTTTTGCAGGTGACGAAGCTGCTCTTCGCTATAAAGCGCACTGTCGCCAAGCTCCGACGGCCATGCCAGCGCCACCAGCCCTGCAAGCAAACCCCCAGCGGCGGTACCGACCGCCGCAGCCGCTGACTCCAATGCCGCTGTGCGCAGTACAAGCTGGCCAAGCCCCATGGGCAGGGCGCTACCGCTGATTTTTCGGAGGGATACACCGCCGTGGCTATCCACCTCCCGTCCGCCTAACAGCGTGAAGTGGCCGTAGTCCTTGATCAGCTCAAGCGGCACATAACCGGTGGGGTTGTTGTAGCTGATGATCCCGTCGGGCAGATGGCACGACTTGGCGAACACATGGCCTGGAATCTTCGTGGGTTCAGGCGTGGGCGCGGGAGGCGCCTCATACAAATCAATGAACGGTGAATACGGAATCTGCTTAGGCTGCGGCGTCAGAATTCGCCGTTTCAGCTGCTCTTCTTCGGTAATTGGATACGCGCGCTCTGTCATGACGACTCACTTCCTTGTGCAAGGAAGCGAGCCTATGAGAGCGGAGAAGAACCTGAAATTCTCGTTGTTCGATGGTATGCGTGGGAAAAGTCACTTTATCAATCGCTACATTGAGCCAAGCGCGCTTACTCTCCCTGATCGCGCTGTATCTCCGCGCCCAACTGCGAGGCTTTATTACGTAACTCCTCCAACCGGTCGTTCAACTCTTTGTATCCTGGCTTCCAGGAAAAGACGCCGTCTACGCTGCTTTGGCCAAGAATGAGGTCATTGAACGAGCCCATCCCACCGTATGCGGAGCGTAGATAGGTGATTCCGGAGTAATCGGATGCCTGCAACAAGGTTTTGGCCTTACGCATCCATCGGCTCCAGTGGTTGTCCCCGTCGCTTTCCAGCAGGATGGCAAGTTCCTCAAGAACATCAATTAGCTCTGCGGTTTTCGGACCCATAGTGGGAAATCCTTAAAAACGGAGGTTTCGTAACGGGTCAAAGCACATGCCTGGAAATCACCCTCGATATCTCAACAATCGACGTCTTCCCCGTAAACTCAAACTTCACTTTCCCTACCGCTGAAAAGTAAATCTCCAGCTCCGAATCCAGATCAAACGTCCCGGACGTTTCCACTGAATACGCGACGATATTTTTGTACGGCAGTGAAGTGAAGTCCTTCTTGCTGCCGGTAATGCCTTGCACGTTCACCGCGATGATGCGCTTGGTGGTGAACACCACCCCATCGCGCATGGCCTTGTAGGAGTCGATCACCTGTTCATCATCCAGCAGCAGGGACGAAACGCGTTCGGCGTATTCGTCGTTTTGTTTGAGTTTGAAGAAGCCTTTGTTGTTGAAGTCGATCATGTGCCTTTCCTTGGGTGAGCGGTGCGGTAAACGCACGCGCCGGTGTATGACGTTTTGCTCGCGGATCTGTATCTAACGGGCTCCTTTTTATCGCCCTACCATGACGCCCAACAATTCGCCGATCACTACAAAGTTTTACGTCATCAAGGAGCCACACCATGCCCGAACTCTCCAGCCTGCTTGCCTACGGCCTGATCTCTCTCGGCATGGTGCTGACGCCCGGCCCGAACATGATTTACCTCATTTCGCGGTCGATCTGCCAGGGCCGAATGGCCGGGCTGATTTCCCTGGGCGGCGTTGCATTGGGGTTTGTCGTTTATATGTTCTGCGCGGCATTGGGCATCACGGCATTGGTGATGGCGGTTCCCTATGCTTACGACGCGCTGCGACTCGGCGGGGCGTTGTATCTGGTGTACCTGGCTTGGCAAGCGGTCAAACCGGGTGGCCGATCGCCGTTTCAGGTGCGGGACTTGCCCAAGGACAGCCCGCGCAAGCTGTTCATGATGGGCTTCGTCACCAACCTGTTGAATCCCAAAGTGGCGGTGATGTATCTGTCGTTATTGCCCCAATTCATCGACCCTGACGGGCATGCCAGTGTGCTGTCGCAGTCCTTGGTGCTCGGCTTTACGCAGATCATGATCAGTGTGAGCGTCAACGCGTTGATTGCCCTCATGGCGGGCTCGATCGCAGGGTTTTTCATCCGCAAGCCCGTCTGGCAAACCGTGCAGCGTTGGTTGATGGGCTCGGTGCTGATGGGCCTGGCTGTGCGCATGGCGGTAGAGGGGCGGCGGTAACTCAGGCGTTACAGGATGGCTTTCAGATAATCCTTGAGTGCGTTGAGCGGGGCATTGAGTTCTTCGAGTGTCGTCGCTTGGCGCACATCCACCGCGAGCCGTTGCAGCTCGCGGCCCATCACGGTGTTTGCACCGCCCAGGGATTCGAGGGACAGCGCCAGGCACTCGTCGATCTTTTGCAGGATGGCGTTGAGGTCGCCCTTGCGAACCAGCAAGCCAAACACTTCCCGCTCATAGCCGTCCATGACCGGGTCATCCCGCAGAATCGGGCTCGCGCCTTCGGTCTCGTGCACCAGCTTGAGCGCAAAAAGCGCAACAGCTTCCAGCGTCAGTTCCATGGTCAAGGTTTCTCTTCTCTCGCGTTCGCCCGCCCATCATCACTTTCCTGCAGGCGAAAAAAAAGACCTTGAATTTCAAGGTCTTTTTTTAAGATGGTGCCCCGAGGGAGACTCGAACTCCCACTCCTTTCGAAAACGGATTTTGAATCCGCCGCGTCTACCAATTCCGCCATCAGGGCTCAATGGCGGCGAAGTATAGAGATGAGATTACCGTTGGTCAATCACGTTTCATGGTCAATTTTCACTATTTCCGCTAGACTTCCCGGCCCTGCTAGACGAACCCCATCATGCGCGTTGCTGACTTTACTTTTGAGCTCCCTGATTCGCTGATCGCTCGCCACCCTTTGGCCGAGCGTCGCGCCAGTCGACTGCTGACCCTGGACGGGGTCAGCGGTGCCCTCGCACACCGTCAATTCACTGATTTGCTTGAGCATTTACGCCCGGGCGACTTGATGGTTTTCAACAATACCCGGGTGATTCCGGCACGGCTGTTTGGCCAGAAAGCGTCCGGTGGCAAGCTGGAAATTCTGGTGGAGCGGGTGCTGGACAGCCATCGCGTGCTGGCCCATGTGCGCTCCAGCAAGTCGCCGAAACCGGGTTCGAAGATCCTTATCGATGGCGGTGGCGAAGCAGAAATGCTGGCCCGTCACGATGCGTTGTTCGAGCTGGGTTTTGCCGAGGAAGTGTTGCCGCTGTTGGAGCGTGTCGGCCACATGCCGCTGCCTCCTTATATAGACCGCCCCGACGAAGACTCGGACCGCGAGCGTTATCAGACGGTGTACTCCCAGCGCCTGGGCGCAGTGGCTGCACCGACTGCGGGGCTGCATTTCGACCAGCCGCTGCTGGATGCGATCGCTGCCAAAGGCGTTGAAACGGCCTATGTGACCCTGCACGTGGGGGCCGGCACGTTTCAGCCGGTGCGTGTGGATAACATCGAAGACCACCATATGCACAGCGAGTGGCTGGAAGTCAGCCAGGAAGTCGTGGATGCGGTTGACGCGTGCAAGGCGCGTGGCGGGCGGGTGGTGGCGGTCGGTACGACCAGCGTGCGCTCGCTGGAAAGTGCGGCACGTGATGGCGTGCTCAAACCGTTCAGTGGCGACACCGATATCTTTATCTACCCGGGCCGGCCGTTTCATGTGGTCGATGCCCTGGTGACCAATTTCCATTTGCCGGAATCCACGCTGTTGATGCTGGTGTCGGCATTTGCCGGTTATCCCGAAACCATGGCCGCTTATCAAGCCGCCATCGATAACGGATACCGTTTTTTCAGCTACGGTGATGCGATGTTTATCACCCGTAATCCGGCGCCGCGCGGCCCAGAGGAACAATCATGAGTCGTATGTCGTTTGAATTGCTGGCCACGGATGGTAAAGCTCGCCGCGGCCGTTTGACTTTCCCTCGCGGTACCGTCGAGACCCCGGCCTTTATGCCGGTCGGTACCTACGGCACGGTAAAAGGCATGCTGCCGCGTGACATCGTCGCCACCGGCGCCGAGATCATCCTGGGCAACACCTTCCACCTGTGGCTGCGCCCGGGCACGGAAGTGATCAAGAAGCATGGCGACCTGCATGACTTCATGAAGTGGCAAGGCCCGATCCTTACTGACTCGGGTGGTTTCCAGGTGTTCAGCCTGGGCGCGATGCGCAAGATCAAGGAGGAGGGCGTGACCTTCGCCTCCCCGGTGGACGGCGCCAAAGTGTTCATGGGGCCGGAAGAGTCGATGCAGGTCCAGCGAGACCTGGGCTCCGACATCGTGATGATTTTCGACGAGTGCACGCCGTACCCGGCCGATGAAGACGTCGCACGGATCTCCATGGAGCTGTCGCTGCGTTGGGCCCAGCGCTCGAAAAGTGCCCATGGCGATAACACCGCTGCCCTGTTCGGTATCGTGCAGGGCGGCATGCATGAAAGCTTGCGCAAGCGCTCGCTGGAAGGCCTGGACAAGATCGGTTTCGACGGCTTGGCCATCGGCGGTCTGTCGGTGGGCGAGCCCAAGCACGAGATGATCAAGGTGCTGGACTACCTGCCGGGCCTGATGCCGGCTGACAAACCTCGTTACCTTATGGGCGTTGGCAAACCAGAAGATCTCGTAGAGGGTGTGCGCCGCGGTGTGGACATGTTCGATTGCGTGATGCCAACCCGTAATGCCCGCAATGGGCATCTGTTCATCGATACAGGCGTGCTGAAGATCCGTAACGCGTTCCATCGCCATGATGAATCGCCGCTGGATCCTACCTGTGACTGCTACACCTGCCAGAACTTCTCGCGCGCTTATCTGCACCATCTGGACAAGTGTGGGGAAATGCTGGGTAGCATGTTGAATACCATCCACAATTTGCGTCACTACCAAGTCCTGATGGCTGGTTTGCGCGAGGCTATTCAACAGGGTACATTGGCCGCCTTCGTCGATGCCTTCTATGCCAAGCGCGGGCTGCCTGTGCCGCCCTTGGACTGAGTTTTCCGACCCTAAGATTCACTATTTGCAACTGGAGTGCTAAATGAGCTTTTTTATCTCTAATGCCATGGCTGATGCCGCTGCACCGGCCGCTGCCGGTCCTATGGGCGGTGGTTTTGAGTGGATTTTCCTGGTCGGCTTCCTGGTCATCTTCTACCTGATGATCTGGCGTCCACAGGCCAAGCGCGCCAAAGAGCAGAAGAACCTGCTGGGCAGCTTGCAGAAAGGCGACGAAGTCGTGACCACTGGCGGCATCGCCGGCAAGATCACTAAAGTGTCCGACGCTTTCGTGGTTCTGGAAGTCTCCGACACCGTAGAAATGAAGTTCCAGAAGGGCGCCATCGCCGCCACGCTGCCAAAAGGCACGCTCAAAGCGATCTAAGTAACAACCTTTACCAATCGACGGGGCGCGCAAGGCGCCCCGCGTTATAAGCGGGCGGCGTGATGCTGAACAAATACCCTCTGTGGAAATACGTACTGATCCTGGCGGTGCTGGCGATCGGTTTTATTTATTCCGCTCCCAATCTCTATCCTGATGACCCGGCGATCCAGATCACGGGTGCCAGCACTGCGTTGCAGGTCAATCAGGCTGATCTGGACCGCACGAGCAAAGCGCTCACCGACGCGGGCATCCAGGTTAAAGCGGCAACCTTGGCAGCTGACGGCAAGGGCGGTTTGTTGCGCCTGACCAAGCAAGAAGACCAATTGCCGGCCAAAGACGTTGTGCGCAAGATCATGGGTGATGACTACGTCGTCGCACTGAACCTGGCACAGACCACACCAAAATGGCTGCGCGCGATTGGCGCGCACCCGATGAAGCTGGGTCTGGACTTGTCCGGTGGTGTGCACTTCCTGCTGGAAGTGGACATGGACAAGGCCCTCGACGCTCGCCTGAAAGTCTATGAAGGCGATGTGAAGAGCCTGCTGCGTAAAGAGCGCCTGCGTTATCGCAGCCTGCCGCAGCTCAACGGCGCCATCCAGCTGGGCTTTGCTGACGAAGCAACCCGCGAACAGGCCCGTGCACTGATTCGCAAGAACTTCAACGATTTCGACATTGTTCCGGCCGACCTCAATGGTCAGGCGGTACTGCGTCTGGCGATGACCCCGGCCAAGCTGGCGGAAATCCGTGAATACTCCATCAAGCAGAACTTGACCACGGTACGTAACCGCGTCAACGAGCTGGGTGTGGCCGAGCCTATCGTTCAGCGCCAGGGTGCCAACCGCATCGTGGTTGAACTGCCGGGCGTGCAGGACACTGCTGAAGCCAAGCGTATCCTGGGCAAGACAGCCAACCTGGAGTTCCGTCTGGCGGCTGAGCCGGGTGCTACCCGCACGACTGCTGAAGAGTTCGAGTTCCGTGAAGGCAATCGTCCACCTGCACTGATCGAGCGTGGCTTGATCATCACCGGTGACCAAGTTACCGACGCCAAGGCCGGTTTCGGCGAACACGGCACGCCTGAAGTGAACATCCGCCTGGATGGCCACGGTGGCGAACTGATGAGCCGCGCAACCCGCAGCAACGTCGGTCGCAGCATGGCGGTGATCTTCATCGAGCAGCGTCCTGTCACCACCTACACCAAGCAAGTAGTCGACGGCGTAGAGAAAGACGTACCGGTACAGACCTTTAAAGAAGAGAAGAAGATCATCAGCCTGGCGACCATTCAGTCGCCGCTGGGTGCTCAATTCCGCATCACTGGCCTGAACGGCCAGGGTGAGTCGTCCGAACTGGCGCTGCTGCTGCGTGCCGGTGGCCTGGCGGCCCCGATGTACTTCGCTGAAGAACGTACCATCGGCCCGAGCCTGGGTGCTGACAACATCACCAAGGGTATCGACGCTGCACTGTGGGGCATGCTGTTCGTCTCCCTGTTCATCATCGCCATCTACCGCTTCTTCGGCGTCATCGCTACCGTCGCACTGGCGGGTAACATGGTGATGCTGCTGGCCCTGATGTCGCTGCTGGGTGCAACGCTGACCCTGCCAGGTATCGCCGGTATCGTACTCACCATGGGTATGGCGGTAGATGCCAACGTACTGATCTTCTCGCGGATTCGTGAAGAGATTGCTGCGGGCATGACCGTACAGCGGGCAATCAACGAAGGCTTCGGCCGGGCATTTACTGCAATTCTCGACTCCAACCTGACCACTCTGTTGGTCGGCGGGATTCTCTTTGCCATGGGCACCGGCCCGGTCAAAGGTTTTGCGGTGACCATGTCCCTCGGTATCTTTACCTCGATGTTCACGGCCATCATGGTGACCCGCGCAATGGTCAACCTGATCTTTGGCGGACGTGACTTCAAGAAGTTGTGGATTTAAGGGGCTGCCATGTTACGTACAATCAACTTCATGGGCGTTCGCAACGTTGCGTTCGGCTTCACCATGCTCCTTACCGTTCTGGCGTTGTTCAGCTGGTTCCATAAGGGCCTGAACTACGGTCTGGACTTCACCGGCGGTACGCTCATCGAGCTGACCTACGAGAAGCCGGCCGACGTTAGCCTGGTGCGCAACGAGCTGGTCAAGGCCGGCTATCACGAAGCCATCGTCCAGAGCTTTGGTGCAACCACTGACCTGCTGGTGCGTATGCCGGGGGAAGACCCGCAACTGGGTCACCAGGTAGCCGAGGCCTTGCAGAAGGTCGGCGGCGACAACCCGGCCTCGGTCAAGCGCGTCGAGTTCGTGGGCCCGCAAGTGGGTGAAGAGTTGCGCGATCAGGGCGGCCTCGGCATGCTGATGGCGCTGGTCGGCATCATGATCTACCTGGCTTTCCGCTTTCAGTGGAAGTTCGGTGTCGGCGCCATTGTGTCGCTGATCCACGACGTGATCGTGACCGTGGGCATCCTGGCCTACTTCCAGATCACCTTCGACCTGACTGTATTGGCGGCGGTGCTGGCGATCATTGGTTACTCCCTCAACGACACCATCGTGGTATTCGACCGGGTTCGTGAGAACTTCCGGGTACTGCGCAAGGCGACGTTGATCGAGAACATCAACATCTCCACCACTCAGACCCTGCTGCGAACCATGGCAACCTCGATCTCCACCTTGCTGGCAATTGCCGCGCTGATGGTGTTCGGTGGCGATAACCTGTGGGGCTTCTCGCTGTCGCTGTTCATCGGCGTACTGGCGGGTACCTACTCGTCGATCTACATCGCCAACGTGGTACTGATCTGGCTGAACCTCAACAGCGAAGACCTGATCCCTCCCGCCAGCACCGGCAAGGAGGTCGACGACCGCCCTTGATGGGTGTTTGTTGATCTGCTGTTACAAATAAGGCGCGAGTATTGAACTCGCGCCTTTTTTTTTGCTCCAAGGCTGGGTATAGCGCGGATCGTTCGGTCCGTTTGTGATGGTCAGGAGGTTCACGTGAACAAGTCGTTACTGGTTGGTGCGGTATTGGGTGCTGTCGGTGTGACTGCCGGGGGTGCTGTTGCCACCTACAGCCTGGTAAAAAGCGGCCCTGAGTATGCGCAAGTGCTGGCGGTGCAGCCGGTGAAAACCCAGATTAAAACCCCGCGTGAAGTCTGCAAGGACGTTGCCGTAACCCGGCAGAAGCCTGTGCAGGATCAGCACCAGATCGTCGGTACGGTGGTTGGTGCGCTGGCGGGCGGCCTGTTGGGTAATCAGGTCGGCGGCGGCAATGGCAAGAAGCTGGCCACGGTGGCCGGTGCGGTTGGTGGCGGTTATGCCGGTAACAAGGTTCAGGAAGGCATGCAGAACCGCGATACCTACACCACTACGCAAACCCGTTGTAACACTGTTAACGACATCAGCGACAAGGTTGTCGGGTACGACGTGCGTTACACCCTGGACGGCAAGGAAGGCTCTGTGCGCATGGATCGTGATCCAGGCAATCAGATCCCGGTCGACAAGGAAGGGCGCCTGGTTATCGGTCAGAACCAGCCGCAGCAGTAATTCCAGATATAAAAAAAGCACCCCGAGGGGTGCTTTTTTGTGCTCGCTCGCTTAGCGCTTCAGCGAAGCCGGCAGGTGCGGCTGGATCGCCGTCAGTACTGCCTTGAAGCATTTGGTGTTGCCGGCAACCACGTGGCCCTTCTCCAGGAAGTCGTGACCGCCGGTGAAGTCGCTCACCAAACCGCCCGCTTCTTGAATCAGCAGAGCACCTGCAGCCATGTCCCACTCGGACAGGCCCGACTCCCAGAACGCATCAAAACGACCGGCAGCGACATAAGCCAGGTCCAGGCTGGCTGCACCGGCGCGACGGATGCCGGCGGTCTGGCCAACCAGGGCGCGGAACATGCCCAAGTAGTTTTCCAGGTTGTCCATCTGGTCATCACGGAACGGGAAGCCGGTACCCAGCAGGGCGCCGTCCAGGCTGGTGCGACCGCTGACACGCAGGCGACGACCGTTCAACTGGGCGCCACGGCCACGGCTGGCGGTGAATTCTTCCTGGCGAACCGGGTCCAGAACAACGGCGTGCTCCAGGCGGCCACGGTATTTGCAGGCAATGCTCACGGCAAAGTGCGGGATGCCGCGCAGGAAGTTGGTGGTGCCATCCAGTGGGTCGATGATCCACAGGTAGTCTTCGCCTTCGCCGCTACCTTTGTGCAAACCGGTTTCTTCACCGAGGATGCCGTGGGTAGGGTAGGCCTTGCGCAGCGCGTCGATGATTTTCTGCTCGGCGGCGCGATCCACCTCGGATACGTAATCCTTGGCGTCTTTTTCGTCGACCTTGATGGTATCCAGGCGCTCGATGGAGCGGAAGATCAATTCACTGGCGCTGCGGGCGGCGCGCAGCGCGATATTCAGCATGGGCTGCATGGATGTGTCACCTAAGGTTGTTAAAGAAAGCCGAGCATTCTAGCAGAAACTTTCTTCAGGTGAAGGACGACGTTACCTTTCATGGCATAACCTTAGGCTGTTCTGTAAGATTTGCTCCCCTTTCCCGTGTCCGAGAGCGCCTCCCTTGCTGCAAAACATCCGTGTCGTCCTCGTCAATACCAGTCATCCCGGCAATATCGGCGGCGTGGCGCGAGCCATGAAGAACATGGGGCTGACGCGCCTGGTGCTGGTGGAGCCGCGTGTGTTCCCGCACCACGAGGCCGATGCTCGCGCGTCCGGTGCCAATGACATCCTCGAAAAAGCCCAGGTCGTCGCCACGCTGGAAGATGCTCTGGTCGGCTGCAACCTGGTGCTCGGCACCAGCGCTCGCGACCGTCGCATCCCCTGGCCGCTGCTGGATCCTCGCGAATGCGGGACCAAAGTCGTGGAAGAGGCCGCCGGCGGCGCTGAAATCGCCTTGGTATTTGGCCGTGAAGACTCCGGCCTGACCAATGAAGAGCTGCAGCGATGTCATTATCACGTGCACATCCCATCAGACCCTGAGTTCAGTTCGCTGAACCTCGGGGCAGCGGTGCAGGTGTTGAGTTATGAAGTGCGCATGGCCTGGCTGGCCGCTGAAGGCCAGCCAAGCAAGGTAGAGAAGGACGAGGTTGCATCGACCAAGAGTGGCGAGTTGGCCACCATGGACGAGCTGGAGCGGTTCTATGAGCACCTGGAGCAAACCCTGGTGGCCATCGAATTCCTCGATCCGGAAAAGCCACGGCACTTGATGGCGCGCCTGCGTCGGTTGTACGGACGCAGCTCGGTCAGCCGGGCGGAAATGAATATATTGCGTGGCATCCTCACGGAAACCCAGAAAGCGGCCCGTGGCGAGCTTCTTAAGCGGAAGGATTAAAAATGTTCGAGCGTTTGCGAGAAGATATCCAGAGTGTTTTCCACCGTGACCCGGCGGCGCGCAACGCCTTTGAAGTGCTGACCTGCTACCCGGGCATGCACGCGATCTGGATCCACCGCCTGTCTGGTGCCTTGTGGAATATGGGGTGGAAATGGCTGGCGCGGCTGGTCTCCAACTTTGGTCGCTGGTTGACCGGGATCGAGATTCATCCGGGCGCCAAGGTTGGTCGCCGCTTCTTTATCGACCACGGCATGGGCATCGTTATTGGTGAAACTGCCGAGATTGGTGATGACGTAACCCTGTATCAGGGCGTGACCCTGGGCGGCACCACCTGGAACAAAGGCAAGCGTCACCCGACGCTGGAAGATGGCGTTGTAGTAGGGGCGGGCGCCAAAGTCCTCGGCCCGTTTACCGTCGGTGCAGGCGCCAAGGTCGGTTCCAACGCCGTGGTGACCAAGGCCGTACCGCCTGGTGCAACGGTTGTCGGCATTCCGGGGCGGATTATCGTCAAGCCGGAAGTCGGTGATGAGCAGGAAGCCAAGCGCAAGGCCATGGCCGAGAAAATCGGTTTCGATGCCTATGGCGTCAGCGAAGACATGCCCGACCCGGTGGCGCGCGCCATTGGCCAATTGCTGGATCACCTGCAAGCGGTGGATGGCAAGCTGGACGGTATGTGCGGTGCCCTGAAAGACCTTGGCAGCAACTACTGCGCCAAGGACTTGCCTGAGCTGCGCACCGAAGACTTTGCCGAGATCAAGGACGAAGGTACCGCCACCAAGGCGGGCTGAAGTCTCGCAATCACTGCAAAACCCATGTGGGAGCGGGCTTGCTCGCGAAAGCTGCGTGTCAGTCGCCGAATATATTGACTGATCCACCGCATTCGCGAGCAAGCCTGCTCCCACATTTTGACCTCCATTGGTCCAGCATTCCCGGCTTGGCCCTGTTCCCGCTGGTCCATCCCGCCCCACCCTGCTATTATTCGCGCGCCCTTTTTACGGGTATTCCTGACTAAAGTACTAGGTCTTATAGTTGACTTGAATACTCGGGAATCGCATACTTGCTCCCATTCTGAAACACCTTGGTACTTGTCCATGAGACTGACTACAAAAGGCCGATACGCGGTGACCGCCATGCTTGACCTGGCCTTGCACGCGCAAAATGGGCCGGTGTCCCTGGCCGATATCTCCGAGCGCCAAGGCATTTCCCTGTCCTACCTCGAGCAGTTGTTCGCCAAGTTGCGCCGCAGCAATCTGGTTTCCAGCGTTCGTGGTCCAGGCGGCGGCTATCAACTGTCCCGCGACATGCAGGGCATCCAGGTTGCCCAGGTGATCGACGCGGTGAATGAATCCGTCGATGCCACCAAATGCCAGGGCCTGGGTGACTGCCATGCCGGTGACACCTGCCTCACGCACCACTTGTGGTGTGACCTGAGCCTGCAGATCCATGAGTTTTTGAGTGGTATCAGCTTGGCTGATCTTGTGACTCGCCGTGAGGTGCAAGAAGTAGCCCAGCGTCAGGACCAGCGCCGTTGCAACACCAAGGCGCCGCGTCTGGACAAGATTGAAGCGTCCGCCGTCGAGTGACAGCCGAAGAGCTAACGGCACGCCAGCCAGCCTGATTTAGGAGAAAGTCCATGAAATTGCCGATTTACCTTGATTACTCAGCGACCACCCCGGTTGATCCGCGTGTCGCGCAAAAGATGAGCGAATGCCTGCTGGTTGACGGAAACTTCGGTAACCCGGCGTCCCGTTCCCACGTTTTTGGCTGGAAAGCTGAAGAAGCCGTGGAAAACGCTCGTCGCCAGGTCGCTGACCTGGTGAATGCCGACCCACGTGAAATCGTCTGGACCTCCGGTGCCACCGAGTCCGACAACCTGGCAATCAAGGGTGCGGCGCATTTCTACGCGACCAAAGGCAAGCACCTGATCACCACCAAGATTGAGCACAAGGCTGTCCTCGACACCATGCGCCAACTGGAGCGTGAAGGTTTTGAGGTTACCTACCTCGAGCCAACCACCGACGGTATCGTGACCCCTGCGATGATCGAAGCCGCGATGCGTGAAGACACCATCCTGGTTTCCGTGATTCACGTGAACAACGAAATCGGCACCATCAACGACATCGCCGCCATCGGCGAGCTGACCCGCTCCAAGGGCGTGTTGCTGCACGTCGACGCTGCTCAGTCCACCGGCAAGGTCGATATCGACCTGTCGAAACTGAAAGTCGACCTGATGTCGTTCTCTGCCCACAAGACCTACGGCCCTAAAGGCATTGGCGCGCTGTACGTAAGCCGCAAGCCTCGCGTACGTATCGAAGCCACCATGCACGGCGGCGGTCACGAACGCGGCATGCGTTCCGGCACCCTGGCGACCCACCAGATCGTCGGCATCGGCGAAGCGTTCCGTGTGGCCAAGGAAGACATGGCTGCTGAAAACGTGCGCATCAAGGCCCTGAGCGATCGCTTCTACAAGCAGGTCGAGCACCTTGAAGAGCTGTACATCAACGGCAGCATGACCGCCCGCGTACCGCACAACCTGAATTTGAGCTTCAACTACGTCGAAGGCGAGTCGCTGATCATGGCGCTCAAGGACCTGGCGGTTTCGTCCGGTTCGGCCTGCACCTCGGCTTCTCTTGAGCCGTCCTACGTCCTGCGCGCCCTGGGCCGCAACGACGAACTGGCTCATAGCTCGATCCGCTTTACGTTCGGCCGTTTCACCACCGAAGAAGAAGTCGACTACGCCGCGCAGAAAGTCTGCGAGGCCGTCACCAAGCTGCGTACCTTGTCCCCGCTGTGGGACATGTACAAGGACGGTGTCGACATTTCCAAGATCGAGTGGGCGGCACACTAACTATAGAAGCCGCCACCCAAAAGGCTCTGTAAAGACGTGGCGGAAAACGCAGGCGTGTTTACAGGGTTCCAGAGCGGCCCTGATGAGTGAGGATTCAGTACCATGGCTTACAGCGAAAAGGTCATCGACCACTACGAAAACCCGCGCAACGTCGGCAAGATGAACGCGGAAGACCCTGATGTCGGCACCGGCATGGTCGGCGCTCCGGCGTGCGGCGACGTTATGCGCCTGCAGATCAAGGTCAACGAAGCTGGCGTTATCGAAGACGCCAAGTTCAAGACTTACGGTTGCGGTTCGGCCATCGCCTCCAGCTCCCTGGCGACCGAATGGATGAAAGGCAAGACCCTGGATGAGGCTGTGACTATCAGCAACACCCAACTGGCCGAAGAACTGGCCTTGCCGCCAGTGAAAATCCACTGCTCCGTACTCGCAGAAGACGCCATCAAGGCGGCTGTTCGCGACTACAAGCAGAAGAAAGGCTTGATCTAAGCATTTGGCGACGAGTAAGGAGTCACGATGGCTATCAGCATGACAGAAGCGGCGGCTAAACACGTGCGACGCTCCCTTGACGGGCGCGGCAAAGGTGAGGGGATTCGTCTGGGTGTTCGCACCACGGGCTGTTCCGGCCTTGCCTACGTGCTGGAGTTCGTCGACGAGGTGGTCGAGGAAGATCAGGTGTTCGAGAGTCACGGCGAAAAAGTGATCATCGACCCGAAAAGCCTGACCTACCTGGACGGCACCGAGCTCGATTTCGTCAAGGAAGGGTTGAACGAAGGCTTCAAGTTCAACAACCCCAACGTACGCGGTGAATGTGGCTGCGGCGAAAGCTTCAACATCTGAGGCTGATTGTGGGTACTCCTTGTCATTTCGCTTTATTCGAGCTGCAGCCGAGTTTTCGACTGGACCTTGAACAGCTTGCCACGCGCTACCGTGAACTGGCGCGTGGGGTGCATCCGGACCGCTTTGCTGACGCTTCCGAGCGTGAGCAACGCTTGGCGCTGGAGCAATCAGCCAGCCTCAACGAAGCCTATCAGACGCTCAAGAACCCTCCCAAACGCGCGCGCTACCTGCTCGCCATGGGCGGTCGCGAGCTGCCGCTTGAAGTCACGGTCCAGGACCCTGATTTCCTGATGCAGCAGATGCAATGGCGCGAGGAGCTCGAAGAACTGCAGGACGAGGCCGATCTGGCCGGAGTCGCGGTCTTCAAGCGCCGTCTGAAAGTGGCCCAGGATGAACTCAACGAAAGCTTCGCAGCCTGTTGGGATGACGCAGCGCAACGTGAGCAGGCCGAACGCCTGATGCGGCGCATGCAGTTCCTCGACAAGCTCACCTACGAAGTGCGCCAGTTAGAAGAGCGCCTCGACGATTAACCCAGTGCCGCCCAGGTTGCACGCCTGATATACAGATAAGTCCTGATTACCATGGCCCTACTGCAGATCGCCGAACCCGGTCAAAGTCCTCAACCGCACCAGCGTCGTCTGGCGGTCGGGATTGACTTGGGCACTACCAATTCGCTGGTCGCTGCATTGCGCAGCGGTCTTTCCGAGCCGCTGCCTGATGCGGATGGTCAGGTCATCCTGCCGTCTGCCGTGCGCTATCACGCTGACCGCACCGAAGTGGGCGAGTCGGCCAAGCTCGCGGCGTCTACCGATCCTTTGAACACCGTGCTGTCGGTCAAGCGCTTGATGGGTCGTGGTCTGTCCGACGTCAAGCAGCTGGGCGACCAACTGCCTTACCGCTTCGTTGGCGGTGAATCCCATATGCCGTTCATCGACACCATCCAGGGCCCGAAAAGTCCGGTGGAAGTGTCGGCCGATATCCTCAAGGTGCTGCGCCAGCGTGCAGAAACCACCTTGGGTGGCGAACTGGTGGGTGCGGTGATTACTGTTCCTGCATATTTCGATGACGCTCAGCGCCAGGCCACCAAGGATGCGGCGAAGCTCGCCGGCCTGAACGTGTTGCGCCTGCTCAACGAGCCGACTGCGGCCGCTGTGGCTTACGGCCTGGACCAGCACGCCGAAGGCCTGGTAGCTATTTACGACCTGGGCGGCGGTACCTTTGATATTTCGATCCTGCGCCTGACGGGCGGTGTCTTCGAAGTGCTGGCTACCGGTGGCGACACGGCCCTGGGCGGCGATGACTTCGATCACGCCATCGCGGGCTGGATCATCACCAGCGCCGGCTTGTCTGCCGACCTGGATCCGGGCGCGCAACGTAATCTGCTGCAAACCGCCTGCGCCGCCAAAGAAGCGCTGACTGATGCTGCGTCGGTGGAAGTTTCCTACGGTAGCTGGTCGGCTCAACTGACCCGCGAAGCGTTCGATTCCTTGATCGAGCCGATGGTCGCCCGCAGCCTGAAAGCCTGCCGCCGCGCCGTACGTGACTCCGGTGTCGAGTTGGAAGACGTGGCTGCCGTGGTCATGGTGGGCGGTTCGACCCGCGTGCCACGTGTTCGTGAGGCGGTAGCTGAAGCCTTCGGTCGCCAGCCGCTGACTGAAATCGACCCGGATCAAGTGGTGGCCATTGGTGCCGCGATCCAGGCCGACACCCTCGCCGGTAACAAGCGCGATGGTGGCGAACTGCTTCTGCTCGACGTGATTCCGTTGTCCTTGGGGCTGGAAACCATGGGCGGCCTGATGGAGAAGGTGATTCCACGCAACACCACCATCCCCGTTGCCCGCGCCCAGGACTTCACGACTTACAAAGATGGCCAGACGGCCATGATGATTCATGTGCTGCAAGGTGAGCGTGAACTGATCAGCGACTGCCGTTCCCTGGCGCGCTTCGAATTGCGCGGGATTCCGGCGATGGTGGCCGGTGCGGCGAAGATTCGCGTGACCTTCCAGGTCGACGCCGACGGCTTGCTCAGCGTCGCCGCCCGCGAACTGGCCTCCGGCGTTGAAGCCAGCATCCAGGTCAAACCGTCCTACGGCCTGACCGACGGCGAAATCGCCAAGATGCTCAAGGATTCGTTCCAGTACGCCGGTGACGACAAGGTCGCCCGCGTGTTGCGAGAGCAGCAAGTCGACGCCCAGCGCCTGCTCGAAGCGGTGCAGGGCGCCCTTGAGGCTGACGGCGAGCGCCTGCTGGATGCCGAAGAGCGCATGGTTATCGACCTGCAGATGCAGGAGCTGGCTGAATTGATGAAAGGCACCGATGGTTACGCCATCGAGCAGCAGACCAAGCGTCTGTCGCAAGTGACGGATGCCTTTGCCGCCCGTCGTATGGACCAGTCGGTGAAAGCCGCCCTGGCGGGCCGCAACTTGAACGAACTTGAGGATTAACTGATGCCGCAGATCATTTTTCTGCCACACGCCGAGCATTGCCCGGACGGTATGGTCGTGGAGGCTGAGACCGGCAAGTCCATTCTCGAAGTCGCTCACGACAACCACATCGAGATCGAAAGCGCCTGCGGCGGCGTCAACGCCTGTACCACGTGCCATTGCATCATTCGCGAAGGTTTCAATAGCCTCGAAGAGGCTGATGAGCTGGAAGAGGACTATCTTGATAGGGCGTGGGGTCTGGAGCCGACATCACGCTTGAGCTGCCAGGCAAAAGTGGGAACAGAAGACCTCACTGTTGAAATTCCGAAATATTCGCTTAACCATGCCGCCGAAGCGCCGCACTGACTGGTAGAACTGTCATGAGTTACGGTTGGAATGATGTACAACGCATTGCTGAAGAACTGGCTGAATCCAAGCCCGATGTGAGCCCGCTCACTGTCAACTTCGTCGACCTGCAGCGATGGATCATGGAGCTTCCGGATTTCGACAATACCTCTGGCCGCTGCGGCGAGAAGGTATTGGAAGCGGTCCAGGCCCTCTGGATCGAAGAAATAGACTGATCATCCCCGCAGGTTAGGCAATACCCAAGAACCCGCGTATAATTCGCGGGTTTAATTTTTCGCAAATTACCGTTTCTGGAGTTACACCATGGCTGTTCAACGTACTTTCTCCATCATCAAGCCTGACGCTGTTGCAAAAAACGTCATCGGCGAGATCACCACTCGTTTCGAAAAAGCCGGCCTGAAGGTTGTAGCTTCGAAACTCAAGCAACTGTCCAAAGCTGAAGCTGAAGGCTTCTACGCTGAGCACAGCGCTCGTGGTTTCTTCGGCGACCTGGTTGCCTTCATGATCTCCGGCCCTGTTGTTGTTCAGGTTCTGGAAGGCGAAAACGCTATCGCTCTGAACCGTGAGCTGATGGGCGCTACCAACCCTAAAGAAGCTGCTGCCGGCACCATCCGTGCTGACTTCGCTGAATCGATCGACGCCAACGCCGTTCACGGTTCGGACTCCGAAGCCGCTGCTGCCCGCGAAATCTCGTACTTTTTCGCTGCTACTGAAGTAACCGCTCGCTAAGCATTGGCTTAAAAGAGCGAAGGTGAATCCATGACTACATTGACTGCAAAAACCAACCTGCTGGGTCTGACTCAACAGGAAATGGAAAAATTCTTCGACTCAATCGGGGAGAAGCGTTTTCGTGCCGCTCAGGTAATGAAGTGGATTCACCATCTTGGCGTCGATGATTTCGACGCCATGACGAACGTCAGCAAGGCCCTGCGCGACAAGCTCAAGGCCATTGCCGAAGTTCGCGGCCCCGAAGTAGTCAGCGAGGACATCTCCACCGATGGCACCCGTAAGTGGGTGGTGCGCGTGGCGTCCGGCAGTTGCGTCGAGACCGTTTACATTCCCCAGGGCAAGCGCGGCACTCTGTGCGTTTCGTCCCAGGCAGGCTGTGCCCTGGACTGCAGTTTCTGCTCCACTGGCAAGCAAGGTTTCAACAGCAACCTCACCGCAGCCGAAGTCATCGGCCAGGTGTGGATTGCCAATAAATCGTTCGGCAGCATCCCGGCGACCGCCGACCGTGCCATCACCAACGTGGTGATGATGGGCATGGGTGAGCCGCTGCTGAACTTCGACAACGTTGTTGCGGCCATGCATTTGATGATGGACGACCTGGGCTACGGTATCTCCAAGCGCCGCGTGACCCTGTCGACCTCCGGCGTGGTACCGATGATCGATGAGCTGGCCAAGCACATCGACGTCTCCCTGGCGTTGTCGCTGCACGCACCGAATGACGCATTGCGTAACCAATTGGTGCCGATCAACAAGAAGTATCCGCTTAAGATGCTGCTCGAATCTTGCCAGCGTTATATGGCGACCTTGGGTGAGAAACGTGTGTTGACCATTGAGTACACCATGCTCAAGGACATCAACGACAAGGTCGAGCATGCGGTCGAGATGATCGAGTTGCTCAAGAACGTACCGTGCAAGATCAACCTGATTCCGTTTAACCCGTTTCCCCATTCTGGCTACGAGCGGCCGAGCAACAACGCAATCCGCCGTTTCCAGGATCAACTGCACCATGCAGGCTTCAATGTCACCGTGCGCACCACCCGCGGCGAAGACATCGATGCGGCATGTGGCCAATTGGTAGGACAGGTGCTGGATCGCACCCGTCGCAGCGAACGTTATATCGCCGTGCGTGAACTGAGTGCCGCCGACGATATGCCGCAAAGCGCCGCGACTCGAACCTGAGAGAGGATCTCTATGCCCTTGCGCCTTGCGCTGCTTTTGCTTGTTGCCAGCCTTGCGGCTGGCTGTGTTTCATCGGGCCATGACAGCCCGTTGCAAACCGGCAAGGGCCGTGACGAGGCGCGTGCTGCCTATGTGCAGTTGGGCTTGGGGTACTTGCAGCAAGGGATGGCCGAACGGGCCAAGGTGCCGCTGAAGAAGGCCCTTGGACTGGATGGCAGCGACGCAGACGCCAATGCTGCGTTGGCCTTGGTGTTCCAGGCCCAGGCCGAGCCTGAATTGGCCGATCAATATTTCCAAAAGGCCCTGGCCATACGTCCTGGCGACCCAAGACTGCTGAATAATTACGGCAGTTTTTTGTTTGCGCAGAAGCGTTATCAACAGGCGTCCGAATATTTCCAGCAGGCTGCGGCCGATACCCTCTATCCTGAGCGCTCGCGGGTTTTCGAGAATCTTGGGGTGACCTCAATGCTTCTCGGCCAGCGCGACACCGCCCGCCAGCAACTGGAAAAGGCCCTGCACCTGAACCAGCGCCAGCCTCGAGCCTTGCTCGAAATGGCTGAGTTGTCCTTCGAAGACAGGCATTATGTGCCGGCACGTGACTATTACGAGCGTTTTAGCCTGCTGAGCGGGCAAAATGCACGTAGTCTATTGCTCGGTGTGCGCCTGGCGACGGTTCATGAAGAACGCGACAAGGCCGCACGTTTTGGCCAGCAACTCGAACGACTCTATCCCGGTACGCCGGAATATCAGCAATACCTGTCGGAGCAATGATGAAAGCGGCGCACCCGGAAGTTGTAGCAGCTAATCGTGGAAACCCAGGCGAGACCTTGCGTCAGGCCCGCGAAAGCAATGGTTGGTCGCTGGCAGAAGTGGCCCTCAAGCTCAATTTGACCACGACTTCATTGGGCAACCTTGAAGCTGGCGCGTTCGACAAGCTGCCAGGGCATACCTTTGCCCGCGGCTATATCCGCGCCTATGCCAAGTTGCTTGGTATCGACCAGGCCGCATTGGTCCAGGAATTCGACCAGATCACCGGTACCGATTCCCAGGGCAGCAATGTCCATGGCCTGGGGCGCATTGAAGAGCCTGTGCGCGTTTCCCACACGATATTGCGAATTGTCAGCCTGTTGCTGCTGATCGCCGTGATCGGTGGTGGTTTTGTATGGTGGCAGGATCAGACCTCCCAGCGTGGCAAGGATCTGTCCACCAACGCCATGGAGCACGTCGAAGTCGAAAGCGCCGACGGCACCACCCAGATTCATCCGTTGGACGAGCCGGAAGACCAGGCCGTGGCCCAGGGCCAGGCGGCGCCTGAGGCAGAGCCGAGCGCCGAGCAGCCTGCTACTGAAGCGGTTACTGCACCTGCCACGACTCCTGTCGCTCCCGCTCCAGTGGTCGCCGCGACGCCAGTTGCTCCGGCTCATACGCCAGCCGCCCCGGCGCAGGCTCCGGCTCCAGCCGCTCCGGCCGCCCCGGCGATTTCCGCGCCAACCACCCCAGCGCTTATCGCCGGTGATGGCCGAGTACAAATTACCTACGTCGCTGACTGCTGGACGCAAGTCTCCGATGGCAACGGCAAAGTGCTGTTCAGTGGTCTGAAGCGTAAGGGAGATACACTTGACCAGGGCGGCAAGCCTCCTTTGACGCTGCGTCTGGGCTTTGCCCGTGGCGCGCAAGTGGCCTACAACGGCCAGCCTGTGGACGTAGCGCCGTTCACCAGTGGCGAGACTGCTCGCCTGAAGTTGGGACAATAAAGTCATGCACGGCGAATCTCCAATCAAACGTCGCGTATCGCGCAAGATCTGGGTCGGCTCGGTGCCGGTGGGCGGCGATGCCCCCATCGCAGTACAAAGCATGACCAACAGCGACACCAATGACGTGGCGGCCACTGTCGCCCAGATCAATCGCCTGGAAGCGGCGGGCGTCGACATCGTGCGGGTTTCCGTACCGGACATGGACGCTGCCGAAGCCTTTGGCCGCATCAAGCAACTGGTCAAGGTGCCGCTGGTCGCCGATATCCACTTCGACTACAAGATCGCGTTGCGCGTGGCCGAACTGGGTGTCGACTGCCTGCGGATCAACCCGGGCAACATCGGTCGTGAAGACCGGGTTCGCGCCGTGGTGGATGCCGCCCGTGATCGCGGGATTCCCATCCGCATCGGCGTCAACGCCGGTTCCCTGGAAAAAGACCTGCAAAAGAAATACGGCGAGCCGACTCCGGCAGCACTGGTGGAGTCCGCGTTGCGCCACGTTGAACACCTTGAGCGCCTGAATTTCCAGGACTTCAAGGTCAGCGTAAAGGCTTCCGATGTGTTCATGGCGGTAGAAGCGTACCGCCTGCTGGCCAAGGAAATCGTCCAGCCATTGCACCTGGGTATCACCGAAGCCGGCGGTTTGCGTTCAGGCACAGTGAAATCTGCGGTGGGTCTCGGTATGCTGCTGGCCGACGGGATTGGCGATACTATTCGCATCTCCCTCGCGGCAGACCCGGTAGAGGAAGTGAAAGTCGGTTACGACATTCTCAAATCCCTGCATTTGCGTTCCCGCGGCATCAACTTCATTGCCTGCCCGAGCTGCTCGCGGCAGAACTTCGACGTGGTGAAAACCATGAACGAACTGGAAGTACGCCTCGAAGACCTGCTGGTGCCGCTGGATGTTGCGGTGATTGGCTGTGTGGTCAACGGGCCGGGTGAGGCCAAAGAAGCCCATGTGGGCCTGACCGGCGGTACGCCAAACCTGATTTACATCGACGGCAAGCCGTCGCAGAAACTGACGAATGACAATCTGGTGGATGAGCTGGAACGGCTGATCCGCCAGAAAGCGGCCGAAAAGGTCGCGGCTGACGCAGCGCTGATCGCGCGCGGCTAAGAACGAATTTAAGGATTAGATGTGAGCAAGTCTCTGCAAGCCATTCGTGGCATGAACGACATCCTGCCTGAGCAGACGCCCCTGTGGCGCTACTTCGAGGGCACTGTCGCGCGCCTGCTGGATAACTACGGTTACAAGCAGATCCGTATGCCGATCGTCGAGTTCACCGAGCTGTTCAAGCGCTCCATCGGTGAAGTGACCGACATCGTCGAAAAAGAGATGTACACCTTCGAAGACCGCAACGGTGACTCCCTGACCCTGCGTCCGGAAGGTACTGCCGCATGCGTGCGTGCAGTGCTCGAGCATGGCCTTACCGGCGGTGGCCAGCCGCAGAAGCTCTGGTACATCGGCCCGATGTTCCGCCACGAGCGTCCGCAAAAAGGCCGTTACCGCCAGTTCCACCAGATCGGCCTGGAGGTGTTCAACCTCGACGGTCCGGACATCGACGCCGAGCTGATCGTGCTGACCTGGCGCCTGTGGGGCATGCTGGGCATCCGCGATGCGGTCAAGCTTGAACTCAACAGCCTGGGCACCAGCGAATCCCGGGGCCGCTACCGCGAAGCCCTGGTGGAATTCCTGTCGGCCCACCTGGACAAGCTGGACGAAGACAGCCAGCGCCGCCTGAAAACCAACCCGCTGCGGGTACTGGACACCAAGAACGCCGAGACCCAGGCCGTACTGGTGGACGCGCCGAAAATGGCCGACTACCTGGACGACGAGTCCCGCATCCACTTCGAGGGCCTCAAGGCTCGTCTGGATGCAGCCGGTATTCCATACGTCATCAACCCGAAACTGGTGCGTGGCCTCGATTACTACAGCAAGACCGTGTTCGAGTGGGTCACTGACAAGCTCGGCGCCCAGGGCACCGTGTGTGCCGGTGGCCGTTACGACGGCCTGGTCGAGCAGATGGGCGGCAAGCCGACCACCGGTGTTGGCTTCGCCATGGGCATCGAACGGCTGATCCTGCTGCTGGAAACCCTGGAGCAGGTCCCCGAAGAAATTTCCCGTCAGGTGGACGTGTACTTCTGTGCCTTTGGCGAGGCGGCCGAACTGGCTGCCCTGGCCCTGAGCGAGAAGCTGCGCGATCAACTGCCGAACCTGCGCCTGCAAGTCAATGCCGGCGCCGGCAGCTTCAAAAGCCAGTTCAAGAAAGCCGACAAGAGCGGTGCGTTGTATGCACTGATCCTGGGTGATGATGAATTGGCCCAGCAAGTGGTAAGTTTCAAACCCCTGCGTGGTCAGGGTGAACAACAAAGCATTGCCTTTGATGCGCTTGCAGCGCACCTGGCCACCTGCATCGTGCAGGGTTGAAGCTGTCAAACAGCCGATTTAGCGATTAAGGAGTATTGGGGTGTCGAGTACTGATGATGACCAGCTGGCCGAGTTCAAAGACTGGTGGCAGCGCAACGGCAAGCCCCTGGTCACTGGCGGCCTGCTGGCTTTAGTAGTGGTGTTCGGCTGGCAAGCCTGGCACAAGTATCAGGCTAACCAGTCGCAAGGCGCCTCGATTATCTATCAGCAATTGCTGGAAACCACGCTGACGCCAAACGGCAAGCCTGACCTTGCCCAGGTTGCAGACCTGGCCGGCAAGCTGAAGAGCGAGTTCGGCGGTAGCACCTACGCGCAATACGGCAGCCTGTTCGTCGCAAAAGTTGCGGTCGACAATGGCAAGCTGGATGACGCAGCCTCCGAGCTGAAAGCCATCACCGACAAGCCGGCCAACCCGACACTGGGTGAAATCGCACGTCAGCGTCTGGCTCAGGTACTCGCGGCACAGAACAAGGCCGACGACGCACTGAAACTGCTCGACGGCGATGCTGACAAGGCATTCCTGGCCACTCGTGAAGAGCTCAAGGGCGACCTCCTGGTCCAATTGGGTCGTACCGACGAAGCCAATGCTGCGTACCAAAAAGCCAAGGCGGCGCTGTCTGATGAAGCGGCGGTCGGTGGCTTACAAATCAAGCTCGACGACTTGGCCAAAGGGGATGCGTGACGTGATCCGTTGGAAACATGCAGCATTGCTGGCTCTGGCCGTTTTGGCCGCGGGTTGCAGCAGCAACAGCAAAAAAGAACTGCCTCCGGCCGAGCTGACCAGCTTCAAGGAAGAAGTGGTCCTGCAAAAGCAGTGGAGCCGCTCCATTGGTGACGGTCAGGGCGATCTCTACAACCTGATGGTTCCGGCTATCGACGGCGACACCATTTTCGCTGCTGACTCCACCGGCGTTGTGGTCTCCATGGATCGCATGAACGGCGACGTCAAATGGAAGAAAGATCTCGAACTGCCTGTGTCTGGCGCCGTAGGCGTGGGTTCCGGCATGGTGCTGCTCGGCACGCTGAAAGGCGACGTGGTGGCGCTGGACGAGAGCACCGGTGAAGAGAAATGGCGCGCTCGCGTGACCAGTGAAGTGCTCTCGCCACCGGCTACCAACGGTGACATCGTTGTCGTGCAAACCCAGGATGACCGTGTGATCGGCCTCGACGCGGCCACCGGTAACCAGCGCTGGTTGTACGACAGCACGCCGGCGGTCCTGACCTTGCGCGGTACCAGCGGTCCGGTTGTGACCAGCAACCTCGCACTGGCAGGCCTGTCGACCGGTAAAGTGGTCGCCCTGGACACCCAGAACGGCGTGCCGGCCTGGGAAACCCGGGTTGCTATTCCTCAGGGTCGTTCGGAACTGGATCGCGTAGTGGACATCGACGGTGGCTTGCTGCTGTCGGGTGATACCCTTTACGTCGCCACTTACCAGGGCCGCGTCGCGGCGCTGGACGTGCAAAGCGGCCGGATCAACTGGCAGCGTGATGCTTCCAGCTACGCCGGTGTCGCCCAAGGGTTTGGCAGCGTCTACGTAAGCCTGGCGTCTGGCACCGTTGAAAGTGTCGACGAGCGTTCCACCACTGCATTGTGGAGCAACGACTCCCTGGCTCGCCGTCAGTTGTCGGCACCGGAAGTGTTCTCCAGCTACGTAGCTGTAGGCGACTTTGAAGGCTACCTGCACCTGCTGAGCCAGGTGGACGGTCGCTTCGTCGGTCGCGAACGCATCGACAGCGACGGCCTGCGTGCCCGTCCGCTGGTAGTGGGTAACATGCTTTACGTGTATGGCAACAGCGGCAAACTGGAAGCGCTGACCATCAAGTAATGGTTTGACTATGCTTGGGGTAACACCCAGGCGGCCCCGCTTCGGCGGGGCATGCGGCATTTGAATATGCTGCCCCGAGCACCAGCCGCTGCCTTGCAGCGGCTTTTGTATTTTCTGAAATAACGAAGTGGAGAGCCGCATGGTTCCCGTAATCGCCCTGGTGGGCCGACCGAACGTCGGCAAGTCCACCTTGTTCAACCGCCTGACCAGGACTCGCGACGCCATTGTCGGCGACTTGTCCGGTCTGACCCGTGATCGCCAATACGGTGAGGCAAAGTGGCAAGGGCGCTCCTACATTATTGTCGACACCGGTGGTATCTCCGGTGACGAGCATGGCATGGACGAAAAGATGGCCGAGCAGTCGCTGCTGGCCATTGAAGAAGCTGATGTCGTGTTGTTCCTGGTGGACGCCCGCGCGGGCTACACCGCTGCTGACCAGATGATTGGCGAGCACCTGCGCAAGCGCAACAAGCGTTCCTATGTGGTGGCCAACAAGATCGACAACATCGATCCTGAAATGGCCCGTGCCGAGTTCAGCCCGATGGGCCTGGGCGACGCAATCCCGATCGCCGGTGCCCACGGTCGCGGCATCACCCAGATGCTAGAAATCGCCCTGCGCGACTTCCCGCGTGATGACGTGGATGAAGTCGAAGGCGAAGAAGAAATCGTTGCCGAAGGCGAGGAAGCCAAGCGCATTCCTGGCCCAAGCGAAAAAGACGGTATCAAGATCGCGATCATCGGCCGTCCGAACGTCGGCAAGTCGACGCTGGTCAACCGTATGCTCGGTGAAGATCGGGTAATCGTCTACGACGAGCCCGGCACCACGCGCGACAGTATCTACATCCCGTTCGAGCGTAACGACGAGAAGTACACGCTGATCGACACCGCCGGTGTGCGCAAGCGCGGCAAGATCCACGAGGAAGTTGAAAAGTTTTCCGTGGTGAAAACCCTGCAGGCGATCAAAGACGCCAACGTGGTGATCTTCGTCATGGATGCCCGCGAAGGCGTGGTAGACCACGACCTGAACTTGCTGGGCTTTGCCCTGGAAGCCGGTCGCGCCCTGGTGATTGCGATCAACAAGTGGGACGGCATGACGCCGAGCGAGCGCGACTACGTCAAGGTCGAGCTGCAGCGTCGTCTGTTCTTCGTTGAGTTTGCCGATATCCACTTTATCTCGGCACTGCACGGTACCGGCGTGGGTAACCTCTACGCCTCGGTGCAGAACTCGTTCAAGTCCGCGGTTACCCGCTGGCCGACCAACCGCCTGACCCAGATTCTGGAAGATGCGGTCAGCGAGCACGCGCCGCCGATGGTCAACAACCGTCGGATCAAGCTGCGTTACGCTCACTTGGGTGGTGCCAACCCGCCGATTATCGTGATTCACGGTAACCAGCTGGAGAAGGTGCCGAAGTCCTACGTGCGTTACCTGGAAAACACCTATCGCCGTGTCTTGAAACTGGTCGGCACGCCGATCCGTATCGAGTTCAAAGGCGGCGAGAACCCGTACGAAGGTAACAAGAACAGCCTCACCGACCGCCAGGTCAACAAAAAGCGCCGGATGATGACGCACCACAAGAAAGCCGACAAAAAGCGCCGCGACAAGCGCTGATCCTGATCGGTTGAAAAAGGGCTCTTTAAGAGCCCTTTTTTGTGCCTGGCGGTTGACCCTTCGTGGCATGCAGCTTAAAACTTGGGGCTCACCGCAAGGGGCGCACCGATGATCACCAGTAAGCTGCCGAATGTCGGCACCACCATCTTCACCACCATGTCGCAACTCGCCGCCGAAACCGGTGCGCTCAACCTGTCCCAAGGCTTTCCCGACTTCAATGGGCCTCAGGGTTTGCTCGATGCGGTGGGCAAGCACATTGCCCTTGGCCATAACCAATACGCGCCCATGACCGGTCTGCCGGTACTGCGTCAGCAAGTAGCGGCCAAGATCGCCCGCAGCTATGGCGCCACGGTGAATGCCGACAGCGAAGTGACCATCACCCCTGGCGCGACTGAAGCGATCTTCTGCGCGATCCAGGCGGTGATCCGCAGCGGTGATGAGGTGATCGTGTTCGATCCGGCCTACGACAGCTATGAGCCCTCGGTTGAGCTGGCGGGTGGTCGCTGCATACATGTGCAGCTGGGCCTGAATGACTTCTCCCTCGACTTCGAACAGATCAAGGCGGCGCTATCCCCGCGCACCCGCATGATCATCCTCAACAGCCCGCACAACCCCACCGGTGCCCTGATCAGCCGCGCCGAGCTGGACCAGTTGGCCGAGTTGATCCGCGACCGCGATATCTACCTGGTCAGCGACGAGGTCTACGAGCACTTGGTCTTCGACGGCGTGCCCCACGTCAGCGTGCTGGCCCACGAGGAGCTGTACCAACGCGCCTTCGTGGTCAGCTCCTTCGGCAAGACCTACCACGTCACCGGCTGGAAAACCGGCTATGTGGTCGCGCCACCGGCCCTCAGTGCCGAGCTGCGCAAGGTGCATCAATATGTCAACTTTTGCGGCGTGACCCCATTGCAGTACGCTTTGGCAGACTTCATGGCCGAACACCCGGAGCACGTAGAGGAATTGCCGGCTTTCTATCAAGCCAAGCGCGACCTGTTCTGCGATCTGCTGGAACCATCGCGTTTCAGCTTTACCCGGGTGGCCGGAACTTACTTCCAACTGGTGGATTACTCACAGATTCGCCCGGACCTGGATGACGTCGCCATGTCGCTGTGGATGACCCGCGAACATGGCGTGGCGACTATCCCGGTCTCGGTGTTCTACCAGAACCCACCGCAAGGCCAGCGCCTGGTGCGACTGTGCTTTGCCAAACGCGAGGAGACGCTGCGTCAAGCAGCCGAGAAACTATGCGTGATCTGAGTGCACTGCCCAACCTGAACATTGCCCTGGTGCAAACCACCCTGGCCTGGCACGACCGCCAGGCCAACCTGGAGCATTTCGAACTGCTGCTGGACCAGGCCCAGGGCGCCGACCTGATCGTGTTGCCGGAGATGTTCACCACCGGTTTCTCGATGGAATCGGAAACCCTCGCCGAGCCTGAAAACGGCCCCACTCATCAATGGCTGCAGGCCCAGGCGAAGAAGTACAACGCGGTGATCACCGGCAGCGTGATCATCCAGGCCGCCGACGGCAGCCACCGCAATCGCTTGCTGTGGGCGCGCCCGGATGGCGAGGTGCTGCACTACGACAAGCGTCACCTGTTCCGCATGGCCGGTGAGCACGACCACTACACCCCCGGCGAACGCCAGGTGCAGTTCGAACTCAAGGGCTGGCGGATTCGTCCGTTGATTTGCTACGACCTGCGCTTCCCGGTGTGGAGCCGTGACGCCCAGGACACTGACTTGCTGCTGTACACCGCCAATTGGCCGGGCGCTCGGCGTCAGCACTGGAACCGCTTGTTGCCGGCACGGGCCATTGAAAACCTGTGCTACGTGGCGGCGGTAAATCGGGTGGGCACGGACGGGAAGGGTTTTGCCTACACCGGCGACAGCCAGGTCGTGGACTTCCAGGGCGAAAGCCTGCTGAGCGCAGGGGAGGCGGACGGGGTGTTCCAGGTGTGCCTGGATGCAGCGGAATTGGCGGAGTATCGCACACGCTTCCCGGCGAACCTGGATGCGGACAGCTTTGAGTTTGTCTAAAGGACCTCCATCGCCTGGGAGATCGCTATCGCGGGCAAGCCCGGCTCCCACATTTGATCTGAATCGTCTGGAGGAATGCATTCCCCTGTGGGAGCCGGGCTTGCCCGCGATGAGGCCCTGACAGTCACCACAAATTTCGAACTCCAATAAAAAGGCCCCTGGATTCTCATCCCGGGGCCTTTTGCATTTCAGCGGTCAGTGTTTACGCCGCTTTCGCTTCCAGCTGGCTCAACGAACGGTTCAGCGCGCTGAACACTGCCTTGAAGCTCGCCGTGGTGATGTTCTCATCAATGCCCACGCCGTGCACCGGACGTTCACCGTTCACCCGCAGCTCGATGTAAGCAGCGGCCTTGGCATTGGTGCCGGCACCAATCGCGTGTTCGTTGTAGTCCATGATCTCCACACCAATCGGCAGGCCGGCCACCAGCGCTTCCAGGGCGCCGTTGCCTTTGCCGTGCCAGCGCAGGTTGGTTTCGCCCTGGCCCTTGCCGGAGACTTCAACTTCCACCGAGCTGTTGCCGTTCTCTTCCTGCAAGCGATGGCTGACCAGCGCGTAAGGAATGTTGGCTTGCAGGTATTCACGCTGCAACAAGCTGTAGATCTGCGAGGCGGTCATCTCCAGGCCTACACGGTCGGTTTCGGCCTGTACCACCTGGCTGAACTCGATCTGCATGCGACGCGGCAAGCTGATGCCGTATTCCTGCTCCAGCAGGTAGGCGATGCCGCCTTTGCCCGACTGGCTGTTGACGCGAATCACTGCCTCGTAGCTGCGGCCGATGTCCGCCGGGTCGATCGGCAAGTACGGCACTTCCCACAGGGCGTCGTCTTTCTGCTGGGTGAAGCCCTTGCGGATGGCGTCCTGGTGGGAGCCGGAGAAGGCGGTGTGAACCAGGTCGCCGACGTACGGGTGACGCGGGTGAACCGGGATCTGGTTGCACTCTTCGACGACTTTGCGGATGCCGTCGATGTCGGAGAAGTCCAACTGAGGGTCGAGGCCCTGGGTGTACATGTTCAACGCCACGGTCACCAGGTCGACGTTACCGGTACGCTCGCCGTTGCCGAACAGGCAGCCTTCGACACGGTCGGCGCCGGCCATCAGGCCCAATTCGGTAGCGGCCACGCCGGTGCCACGGTCGTTGTGGGTGTGCAGGCTGATGATCACGCTGTCACGACGGTTGATATGGCGACCGAACCACTCGATCTGGTCGGCATAGATGTTCGGGGTGGCGCACTCGACGGTAGCCGGCAGGTTGAGGATCACCTTGTGCTCAGGCGTCGGGTTCCAGACCTCGATCACCGCGTCACAGACTTCCTTGGCGAACTCAAGCTCAGTAGCGCTGAACGTCTCTGGCGAGTACTCGAAGGTCCACTGGGTTTCCGGCTGCTGGGCGGCGTATTTGACGAACAGCTTGGCCGCGTTGACCGCGATGGCCTTGATGCCGTCCTTGTCCTGGTTGAACACGATGCGGCGGAACGACGGCGACGTGGCGTTGTACAAGTGAACGATGGCTTTCTTCGCCCCGCGCAGGGATTCGAAGGTGCGTGCGATCAAGTCTTCACGGCCCTGGGTCAGCACCTGGATAGTGGTGTCCTCGGGGATGTGATTGTCTTCGATCAGGGTGCGCACGAAGTCGAAATCGGTTTGCGATGCAGCAGGGAAGGAGGCTTCGATTTCCTTCACACCGACGGCGACCAGGGTCTTCCAGAAGCGCAGCTTTTTCACCGCGTCCATCGGTTCGATCAGCGACTGGTTGCCGTCGCGCAGGTCGGAACTGCACCAGATCGGCGCGGCGGTGATGGTCTTCGACGGCCAAGTGCGGTCCGGGATATCAATGGTCGGGAACGCGCGGTATTTCGAAGACGGGTCTTTGAGCATGCTCATCGGGAAATCCTTTGTTTAAGGGCCGAAAAAAGGCGGCCTGCCGTAAAACTGTTATTGGGGGAAAAGCAGAAGACGAGGCAGATCGATTCAGCCTGGCAGTCGTGCGCTGACTAGGCACAGGCTGCGGTGCTGGCGGAGCTGAATGAGGGTGTGAGAGGTTTTCATAGGTCCAACCCTAATCGTGGCCAGCGGAGATGGCAAGGGTTCTGGAAAAATTGATAGGATTTCTTCAGAAATTCAGTTTTAGGGATATTTATTGTTGTTTTTGTGAGAAATGGTTTTGTTTGTTGCGCCGCTTTACACGGCTTTGCAATTTAAAAGGGCGAGGTGTATCCGCATCGAGTGCTTGTGCGGTGGGACGCAATGGTGATGAATTCGCCCATGCGTCCCTGGATCGCCTCAAGTGACTTTCTGGAAAATCTGGTAATCACCGGCCGTATGGCTATTCGCTACGCTGGCTCCGGCGTCTCGGCGGATTGAAGGGCCACTGATGGCAATGCTTTTGTCGGTTGTTGTTGCCGGGTAGACGCCTACTCCTATTCCGCCCGTGAGTTCGGCCACTCCTGGAACGTTGCGGGCCGTGTTCATATGAGACCTGCCGACCACGGCCAGCACCTTTTCGCCTGGCTGGCGGTTTTGCAGCATGCGCGTGGCGTAGTAGTTGAACTCCTGCAGGCGAGTAATGCCCCGATCGTTGTCTCCGACGTTTTTGTAGAAATCTGCCATATCCGAGCGTCGGGTCAGATAATGATGGTCGAGGGGTTTAATCTTTATGCCGTGTTCACGAGCAAGGTCATACAACTCGGAAAGTGTTGGCGATGCTCCCGCTGGTCGGCCATTGCCCATGCCCACATCGACGACTGCGCCCGCAGCGTTGTACTCGACATTTTCAAGGGCGAGGGTAGTGACGCCGGCTTCTTTGAGGGTCTGCATATTCTCTTTGATCAGTTGGAAGCTGGCGATTTCGTTGTGAAGCTCACCGAGTACGACCACGTCATTGGTTTTAAAACCTTCACGAAAGAGATCGGCGGGCGATGCGCCGGGCTCAAGCGCAAGACGAGGCGGACGTGGCGGCATTTGTCCGCCTGCGACCATGTTCTGATAGAAGCGCTGGGCATCCCGCCTGAACCAAAGCCTGGCGACGGGCAGACCTTTTTCAGTGAAATCGGCCTCGATCAGCCGCCCTTTGCTGCGGTTGACATACTCGGTTTCGGGTAATTGCTTTACTCCTCCCGGTAGTTCGTTGAGCCGCCATTCGCCTTCTCCTCCGGATTGCACGGAGGCCACGATTTTGCTGCTTTTGGGCGCCGTTGACGCGGCATTCGGGTCGACGATATTGACCCGTCCGCTGCGTGCGTGAAATGCCGAATCGATCTGGTACACCTTGTTCACCCCGGTGTTGTCGGTAAAGCGCACATACCAATGGTCGCCGACGTTGTAAGTGCCGTCCGGCCGCAGCGGGCGCCCCTGGATCAGCGTATCCGGCACGGCATAGTGGCTCAGGTCACGGCCTGTACTTGAGAGTGGTGCTGCTGGTGGAGTGCTCGTCGTGACGACGTGCGAGCGGCTCGAGCTTGGCGCCGGTGGCGGGATCACCAACGGCGGCGGTGCTTTGAGCATGGGGAGCTTTACCTCCGGTCGTAGTTGCGAGGTGCGAATCACCGGGATGCCCGTCGCCGAGGTCGCAAAATCAGCATAGATCGCGCGCGCCAGCGCCGGATGCTTGATCAGTTTGGGCAGTACCCTTGCGTTGGCACGCAGCGCTGTTACCCCGGCCTTTCCTAGCCGGGCAGCTGTGGACACGCCTTTGCCCAATACCGGTAGCAGGTCGAGGAATATCGTAGCGACTTCAATGCCGAACTGGATCTTGTTTGCTGTCGATTGCGCCGCCACTTCAGCGCTGCTGACTGACTGGTGGTCGGCTTTATCGACCAGTAGCTGTACCTTTTGTTTGTACAACGCATCCTGAACGTTGCCGGTTATGGGTGTGAGGGTATTGGAGGCGCCCGTAAGCTTGAGAGTCTTGACGAATGCTTCGATGGTGGCGGCCGGATTGGTGCCCAGAGCGCTGGCTTGCTGTTTGAGCGCGTCCCTTGCCTTGGCGACGTCATCCTTATTGACTGGCGACTTCCGGTTCGCGGTGTAGAGCTTCCATTCGTTTTTATCCAGCAGGGTGTTGAGTGCGTTTTGGTCTGCCAGTTCGCGGAAGCTCAAACCGTCGGGCGCATCCGGCGTGTACAACACCCGCTCTGGGTCTGTGCCGTTGGCAATCACCATGACGCCCTGTACGGGCAAGCCCCTTTGGAGGAGGGTATGGGCGACGATGGGCTGGCCGTCGACGGATGGGCGGTTGGCCGGGTCTGGGTGGTACACCACGGCCGCGACCCATTGCTCTGCGCGTTTGGTGTTTTTGTCTTCTTTCGCCTCAGTCTTATAGGCAGCAGGGTTGAACTCCGAGAGAAGCAACTCTTTATACATCTGGTTCGTCTGGCTGGTTTTCCAGGCCTTGCGTCTTTCCGCGGCGGGCCCCGACGTCGCGTCCGTCGCCAGTTCCTTCTTCAGCAGGCGGGTGTATTCGCCGCCTACATCGGCCGTATTGACCAATGCTTTGAGCTGATGGGTGTCCAGGACTACCCGATTGCCGTCAGTGCCCAGTATCGGGTTGCCCTGCCTGTCGACCAGCGGCAGTTTGAACGTGATCTGCGTAAATCCGGAAGGTTCGCCCGTGGGGAACCCGGTTGGGTTTTTCAGGGCAAGATCGGCCAGCGACAGGCGTGTGTGTGCGACTGATGGCTCTTGAGCGGGACCTGGCCGGCCCGTATGAATCCGGGTTCTGGTTTGCGCTTGGACCATCAACTGATCGGCATCCACCTCTGCCGTCGGGTATAGCTGTGTTATCGCTGCGTTCATCCGGTCTCGGGCGAAGGTAGCCAGTGAGGGAATCGTCTCAAGCAGGGAATTCAGTGCGTTCGCGCTTTTTTCCTCGCCTTGTTCCAGATAGGCATAGAACGCTTCCTGACCCGGAGTCAGGTTTTTCATCCACTCGGGTTGCAGGCTCTCGGCCAGTTTCTGGTTGCGGGCCAGCACGGCATTGCTGCCGTCAAGCAAATAGGACCAGTCGGCAGCCTCATCAATGGCCTTGTGCAATGGGAGGGTGGATTGGGCGGGTGTTTTGGCCAGACTCGCGTTGATCTCGGCCTGCTGGCGCTTGAGCATCTCGGGTACTCCTGCGGCCAGCACGTCTCCTCGCAGCGGCTGGGCGCTGAGCATCAGGTCGTCCCCGGTGGGAGGATCAGGCCGGTTTTGCAGAGACAGTGGCAGGGTCTGCAACAGCAAATCCTTACTTGATCCGCCTTGATCCAGACGTTGCGCCACCGCCTCGCGTGCTTGGGCAGGTGTGGCGAACTCCTCGAATCCTTCGCCGGGTGTGTACAGCACGACTGGGCCATTGGCATCGTTGAGCGCCAGAGATCTGCCATTGGGCCAGGCCGGTGGGTTGGCAAAGGATCCATCCGTTTGAGTGATCAGAAAGCAGCCCGCGAGTAACGCACCGTGTTCGGTGCCGTCATCCAGGGTAAGCGGGTACACACCAGGGCGAGCGCCATTGGCAAAGACCTGCTCGCGTTCGGCCAAGGTGGGGTATTGCAGTGCCGTATCGATCAGTTTTTTGCTGGTCGGGCTCAGGGTGCTATCGCTTGCACGCAGCGCAGCCAGTGTCGATAGTTGTTGCTTGTGCAGGTGCAGCAATTCGTCCTGTGGCGCCTTTGGTACACGCGGGTCTGTGATTGATAGACGTGGTGTCGTCCAGAATTTCCGTACCGTCTCGGGGTATTGCTCGGTGATGCGCTGGGCGATGGTGCTTAACGAGTGCGTTGTGTTGATGTAAGTGGGCGGTTCACTGGTGCTGCCTCGGGTGAATACGCCCGACAGTACGTTGGCGTCTTCGTCGGTATTGCTCGCCAGCCCTGCAATCTTTTTATCCAGCGCATCCAGGAGTGGTTGCTCAGAGAGTGTCTTGATACTGCCATCACTCTGTTGAATCCAGCGCTTGAAGGTCAACTCGGGTGGATTGAGTTGGGGCTGACCGGTAAACATTGTGGCCAGTTGCTGCAGCTGGAAACTCTTGAAGTTCGGTTGCTGGCTATGCAGCCGTTGCATGGCGGTCGTGAGGTTGTCGTGATCAGTGATGAAGGCTTGCTGAGCGCTGACTTTGAAATGTATTGCGAGCGCTGAGCGTCGGGCCGGCGGTATTCCGGTCGAGTTGGGCAACGGCAGGTCATTTGACGCTGAGTTCGAGTGAGACGCGGTGGGGGGCGGGATCGGCAGTGGAGGAGTGAAGGCGGATGTTGAGGTGGCGGTAAGTAAAACGGAGGGCTGGGGCGAGGGGGGCAGCGTGGGCGTTGTGACACGATCAAACATAAGGGAAACCTCACAGTATTTGAATGTCGTCGTTACGCTCCTTGTAAGTCGTCAGATGGGTGAGGGTTCACAGTGAGTTGGTTCCTGCGGGAAATGTAAGCAAAGAACGCCGCACCGGTGAGGGTGCAGCGCAGTGTTCAGGGCTGAAATGCGCCGATAAAGATCGCCGGGTCCACCCGTGCGTCGTTCAGGCTGATGTTCCAATGCATATGCGGCCCGGTCGCCCGGCCGGTGGAACCGACCTTGCCCACCACCGCACCACGGGCCAGTTGCTGGCCTACGCTCACGTCAATCTTCGACATATGGCAGAACATGCTGATGAAGCCCTGGCCATGGTCCACAAACACGGTGTTGCCGTTAAAGAAGTAGTTGCCGGTCAGAATCACCTTGCCCGCCGCCGGGGTCTTGATCGGCGTGCCGGCGCCTACGGCAAAGTCCAGGCCGGAATGCGGATTACGCTCCTCGCCATTGAAGAAGCGTCGCACGCCGAACTTGCTCGACAGCGGCCCGTTCACCGGTTTGTCCAGCAGCAGGTTGCTTGGCGTGTTCGGGCTGAAGCTGCGGTAGGCCTTGAGCTGGACCGCCAGCTCGCCTTCGATGCGCTTGAGTTGCGCCGGGTCCGGGTTCACCTGGCTTTTGTTCTTCAGGGTGATGTGCTGCTCGGGGTACTTCTTGAACCCCACGACAAACGGCAGGTTCTGGCTGCCGCTGGTGATGCGTTGGGTACCGGGCTTGACCGTCAGCGGGATACCGACAATCGCCAGCCAGTTGTTCTGTTCCTTCACCACCAGCACCGGCCGGTTCAGGTAGGTAGCTTTGGGGGCTGTCGCCGAGGTACCGAGGTCGACCACCGCGACGCCACCGGGCACCGGCTTGTTCAGCAGCCGGGTGATGTAGCTGTCGGCATGGGCGTTAAAGGTCAGGCACAGCAGCATCAACAAACTTAAAAAGCGTGGCATCAATCAATCCAGTAACGAGAGGGTGACGGGCGTCAGGTGGTTGTCTTCCACCCGCACTTGCAATTGGCCTTCACCGAGGCGCGCGGTGAGACGCTGGCCGGTGTGGGTTTGCGCGGCATTGCGAATCGCCTGGCCGCGTTCGTCGAGCAGGATGCTGTAGCCGCGTCCGAGAGTAGCCAGCGGGCTGACCACGTGCAGCGTCTGCACCTGGCTTTGCAGTTGCAGGCGACGGGCCTTGAGGCCTTCGCGCATGGCGCGGGGCAGGCGTTCGGCGAGGCTGTCCAGGCGTTGGCGCAGCAGGGCCAGTTGACGGCCTGGATGTTGGCCGGCGAGGCGGGTTTCCAGGCGGATCAGCCGTTCACGACGGGTATTCAGGTTGCGCTCGAAGGCGCGGCGCAGGCGCATGTCCAGGTCGTCGAGGCGCTGGGCTTGCTGGCGCAGGCGTTCGCCCGGGTGACGCAGGCGACGGGCCATGCCTTCCAGGCGCAGGCGGTCGTGGGTCAGGCGGTTGCGCATCAGCATCACCAGGCGGCGGTGCAGATTCTCTACCTGGCGAGTCAGGTGGCTGGAATCCGGCGCCAACAGCTCGGCAGCGGCGGAAGGGGTAGGCGCTCGTACGTCGGCGACGAAGTCGCTGATCGACACATCGGTCTCATGGCCAACGGCGCTGACGATGGGGGTCACGCAGGCGTCCACCGCGCGGGCCACGGCTTCTTCGTTGAAGCACCAGAGGTCTTCCAGCGAGCCGCCGCCACGGGCCAGGATCAACGCGTCGAAGCCTCGCGCATCGGCCAGTTTCAGTGCGCGGACGATTTGCGCGACCGCTTCACGGCCTTGCACGGCCGTCGGGATCAACGTCAGTTCTACGTTCGGTGCCCGGCGGCGGAACACGCTGATGATGTCGCGAATCACCGCGCCGGTGGGCGAGCTGATAATCCCGATGCGCCTTGGGTGGGCGGGCAGCGGCACCTTGCGTTCGGCACTGAACAAACCTTCGGCGCTGAGTTTTTCCTTCAGCGCGTCGAAGGCCAGGCGCAATGCGCCGTCACCGGCGGGCTCCACCGTGTCGAGAATCAACTGATAGTCGCCACGGCCTTCAAACAGCGAGACCTTGCCCCGTACCTTCACCGCCAGGCCGTCTTTCAACGCCTGGCGCACCCGTGCGGCGTTCTGCCGGAACAGCGCACAACGCACCTGGGCGCCGCTGTCCTTGAGGGTGAAGTACACGTGGCCGGAGGCCGGGCGGGCGAGGTTGGAGATCTCGCCTTCGACCCAGATATTGGTGAACACGTCTTCCAGCAACACCCGCGCACGGCCGTTGAGCTGGCTGACAGTCAGGACTTCGCGGTCCAGGCCCAGACGGGCAAAGGGATCTTTAATCATGGGCGGCAGTTTATAGGCATTCGTGCAGGGTTTGACAGAACTGCTCCACCAGCGCGCTCGGCGTTTGCTGGCAGGCGAGGGCGACGGTGCTTTGGCAATCGGGATCGGCCAAGGGCAGAAAATGAATGTTGGCCGGCGCAATGTCCTGCATCGACTCCGGCAGCAGGGCGATCCCGAATCCGGCCTGGATCAGCTGCAACTGCGTGGTCTTGCGCGACATCACCCGGGCGGCCTTGGGGAAAAATCCTGCACGCATGCACAACTCGGCTGACAGGTAACTCAGCCCTCCGCGCTGGGGGTGAGGGATCGAGATAAACGCTTCGTTCTTCAATTGCGCCAAATCGATACCGGATGTGTGCCCGGCCAACCGGTGACTCGGCGGCACGGCCAGCAACAGCCGCTCGCTATATAAAGGCACGATGTGCACGCCTTCGCGCTGGCGCAACACCGGCAAGCGCAACAGCCCGACCTCCAGCCGACCGTCGGCGATTTCTTCCAACTGGACTTCGGAGGACAGTTTGGCGATGTCCATCGACACGCCGGGGCATTGCTCCAGCCAGGCACCGATGCCGCGTAGCAGGCGGCCACTCATCGGCACCGTGCTCGAATGGCTCATGCGCAGGGTACCGAGTTGGCCATTGCCCACTTGCGTCGCCATCTCACTGGCCTTGAGCAGTTCGCCCAGCAGGTTGCGTGCCCTTGGATAAAACGCCTCGCCCGCAGCCGTCAGCCGCGGTTGGCGCGCAGTGCGTTCAAACAGCGGCGTTTGCAGCAGGTTTTCCAGCTCCTTGATCTGCCGGCTCAGTGCCGATTGCGCCACAAACAGCCGCTCGGCCGCTGCGCTGAAGCTGCCGCTCTCGGCGATTTCGACGAAGTAACGCAATTGCCGGGTGGAAATCACAGTCATGCCTTTTCGAGATGAGTGATGGGCTTTGAAGATATTAGTCGCAAGGCTTGCCAATGGCTAAAGTGATGGCCATCTCTAATAAGGAATACCTCATGAGTCCGGTCGAGCTGTTGAGTCATTGGTCATTTGGCGGTGTGGACTGGCTGGTGATCGGCGTGGCGATTGCCCTGGCGTATATCGTGTTCGGCATTGCAGGCTTTGGTACCGCATTGGTGGCGGGGCCGATCCTGATTCTGTTCATGCCGCTGTCGAAGATCATCCCCTTGCTGGTGCTGCTGGATTTTGTCGCGGCCTTCGGCAACCTCCTGCAATCGCGCCGGGATGTGGTGAAGCCGGAGTTGTTCAGGCTGCTGCCGTGCATGGCGATTGGCTGCACCCTTGGGGTGATCTTCCTGCTTAACCTGCACTCCGATTTATTGCTGCTGCTGATGGGGCTGTTTATCAGCGCCTATGCGATCTACAGCCTGGCGGTGAAGGCCAAGCCCACGCAGATGGCAGCCGGCTGGGCGATTCCCATGGGGGTTGTCGGCGGGCTGTTTGGCGCGTTGTTCGGCAGTGGCGGCTTTCTGTATGCGATCTACCTCAACAGCCGATTGCCCAAGGATGGCGCGCGGGCGACCCAGAGTGCGTTGATCAGTTGCAGCACGGTGGTGCGCCTGAGCCTGTTTCTGATCGCGGGCGTGTATGCCGAGCTACCCTTGTTGATGTTGGCGGTGTGCCTGTTGCCGGCCATGGCGCTCGGGCTGTGGGCGGGGCGGCGGTTGACCCTGCGCATGTCCCGCGAGGCGTTCGTGCGGTTGGTCACCTGGCTGGTGCTGGCCAGCGGCATTGCCTTGATTGCCCGTTACTTGAGTACTTGACCTGTGGGTGTCAGGGATTAAGCTGCCGGGCTCTGGGGCCCCCTCGCGGGCAAGCCCGGCTCCCACAGTTGATCGCATTCCAATGTGGGAGCCGGGCTTGCCCGCGATGAGGCCAGAAGCCACACCGCAGGACACCCAGGCACCATGAACTCCCAAAGTATCCTTGTCCCCAAGATCTCCACCTTGCCCGTCCACGAACCCCGCGCCCGGGCGATTGTGCGCTGGCTGGTGCGCAAGAACATCGTCAAGGAAGAACTCACCACCTGCGGGCGCACCGGCAACCGCATGGGCTACGCCCTGGCCGACGGGGCCCGCGCCGTGGTGCTGCACCCCGACGCGCTGCCGTTCAACGAGCCGATCAACGGCCTGGAAATTATCTACAAGCGCTGCATCTACACCCCGGCCAAGGGTTTTCTCGAAGAGGCCGGCTGCCCGGAATGCCTGAAGGAAGTCGGCGAAGCCCTGTTCGAAAGCCTGGAAGACTGGATGCCCGGCCACACCGATAACTTCACCTGCCCGTTGTGTGGGCATGAAGACGACATCAATGGCTTCCTGTTCCTGCAGGAATGCGGCTTTTCCAACCTGGGATTCATCTTCAATAACTGGGCGGAGGCGGGGTTCAAGCAGAGTTTTATCGACGAATTTGCCGACTGGCTGGACCAGAAGATGAGTTGGGTCAAAGTCGAGCTTTGACCCGATGTGATCGTTCCCACGCTCCCGCGTGGGAGCGCTTCCCGTGACGCTCCGCGTCGCCCTGGCATGCAGCGCCTGCAGAACGCGGAGCGTCCAAAGCGGCATTCCCACGCAGAGCGTGGGAACGATCAGTGCTGCAAAAATCATCCATCTATCAGTATTACCAAGTTTGTCAGAGTTTTACATTGAACCCGAGGGGGTGTCTGACTATAATGGCGCGCTTCCATTTTCCCGCTCGGGAGCCCCCGCGATGCTGCGTATCAGCCAAGAAGCTCTGACATTCGACGACATTCTCCTAGTGCCCGGTTATTCCGAGGTGCTTCCTAACGAAGTCAGTCTCAAGACCCGCCTAACCCGTGGCATCGAGCTGAATATTCCTCTGGTTTCCGCTGCCATGGACACCGTCACTGAAGCCCGTTTGGCAATCGCCATGGCTCAGGAAGGCGGCATCGGCATCATCCACAAGAACATGACCATCGAGCAGCAAGCTGCCGAAGTTCGCAAGGTCAAGCGTTACGAAGCCGGTGTGGTCAAGGACCCGATCACCATCGAGGCCGATGCCACCGTTCGTGACCTGTTCGACCTGACCCGCCTGCACAACATCTCCGGCGTTCCGGTACTGCACGATGGCGACCTGGTCGGCATCGTCACTTCGCGTGACGTGCGTTTCGAGAACCGTCTTGAAGTCACCGTCCGCGAAGTGATGACGCCTAAAGAGCGCCTCGTTACTGTCAAGGAAGGCGCCGACAAGAACGATGTGCGCGAACTGCTGCACAAGCACCGCATTGAACGCGTACTGATCGTCGACGACAAATTCGCCCTCAAGGGCATGATGACCGTCAACGACATCGAAAAAGCCAAGGCTTACCCGCTGGCCAGCAAGGACGATCAAGGTCGTCTGCGCGTAGGTGCTGCGGTCGGTACCGGTAAAGACACCGGTGACCGTGTAGCGGCCCTGGTGGCTGCCGGTGTTGACGTGGTGGTGGTCGACACTGCCCACGGCCACTCCAAAGGCGTGATCGACCGCGTTCGCTGGGTCAAACAGAATTTCCCTGAAGTGCAAGTGATCGGCGGCAACATTGCCACCGGCGCTGCCGCCAAGGCCCTCGCCGAAGCCGGTGCTGATGCGGTCAAGGTCGGTATCGGCCCTGGCTCGATCTGCACCACCCGTATCGTGGCCGGTGTAGGCGTGCCGCAAATCAGCGCCATCGCCAACGTCGCCGCGGCCCTTGAAGGCACCGGCGTACCGTTGATCGCCGACGGCGGCATCCGTTTCTCCGGTGACCTGTCCAAGGCCATCGTAGCCGGTGCTTCCTGCGTGATGATGGGCTCGATGTTTGCCGGTACTGAAGAAGCGCCGGGCGAGATCGAACTGTTCCAGGGTCGTTCGTACAAGGCTTACCGTGGCATGGGTTCCCTGGGCGCCATGTCCCAGGCTCAAGGTTCTTCCGACCGTTACTTCCAGGACTCCTCCGCGGGCGCCGAGAAGCTGGTACCGGAAGGCATTGAAGGGCGTGTTCCGTACAAGGGCACCCTGAGCGCCATCATCCATCAACTGATGGGTGGCCTGCGTTCCTCGATGGGCTACACCGGCAGCGCCGACATCGAAGAAATGCGCACCAAGCCTGAGTTCGTGCGGATCACCGGTGCCGGCATGGCCGAGTCCCACGTCCACGACGTACAGATCACCAAGGAAGCGCCAAACTACCGCGTAGGTTGATGCTTCCAGCAAATAGTTAAGTAACCGGGGCTGTCTTATTCAGCCCCGAGTTGTTTCTGATTCATTAGACGAGACTGATCTCATGGCCCTCGACATTCACGCCCACCGCATCCTGATCCTCGACTTCGGTTCCCAGTACACCCAGCTGATCGCCCGCCGCGTGCGTGAAATCGGCGTGTACTGCGAACTGCATCCGTTCGACATGGACGACGAAGCGATTCGCGAATTCGCTCCAAAAGGCGTCATTCTCGCCGGCGGCCCCGAGTCCGTGCACGAAGCCAACAGCCCGCGTTGCCCGCAGGCGGTGTTTGACCTAGGCGTGCCGGTCTTCGGTATCTGCTACGGCATGCAGACCATGGCCGAGCAACTGGGCGGCAAGGTTGAAGGTTCCGAGCTGCGTGAATTCGGTTACGCCCGTGTCGACGTGGTCGGCAAGAGCCGCCTGCTGGACGGTATCGAAGACCACATCGACGCCGACGGCCTGTTCGGCCTCGACGTATGGATGAGCCACGGTGACAAGGTCACCAGGATGCCGGAAGACTTCCACATCCTGGCCAGCACCCCGAGCTGCCCGATCGCCGGCATGTTCAACGACGAGCGCGGCTACTACGGCGTGCAGTTCCACCCGGAAGTGACCCACACCAAGCAAGGCGGTCGCATCCTGTCGCGCTTCATCCTCGACATCTGCCAGTGCGAAGCCCTGTGGACCCCGTCGAAGATCGCTGAAGACGCCATCGCCAACGTGCGTGCCCAGGTCGGCACCGACAACGTCCTGCTGGGCCTGTCCGGCGGCGTTGACTCCTCCGTGGTTGCGGCATTGCTGCACAAGGCCATCGGCGACCAACTGACCTGCGTCTTCGTCGACAACGGCCTGCTGCGCCTGCACGAAGGCGAGCAAGTGATGGCCATGTTCGCCGAGAACATGGGCGTCAAGGTGATCCGCGCCAACGCTGAAGATCAGTTCCTGAACAACCTGGCCGGCGAGTCCGACCCGGAGAAGAAGCGCAAGATCATCGGCCGTACCTTCATCGACGTATTCGATGCCCAGTCCAACAAACTGGACAACATCAAGTACCTCGCCCAAGGCACCATCTACCCGGACGTGATCGAGTCGGCAGGCGCCAAGAGCGGCAAGGCCCACGTGATCAAGTCCCACCACAACGTGGGCGGCCTGCCTGAGGAAATGAACCTCAAGCTGGTAGAGCCACTGCGCGAACTGTTCAAGGACGAAGTCCGCCGTCTGGGCCTGGAGCTGGGCCTGCCGTACGACATGGTCTACCGCCACCCATTCCCGGGCCCGGGCCTGGGCGTGCGGATCCTCGGTGAAGTGAAGAAGGAATACGCCGACCTGCTGCGTCGCGCCGACCACATCTTCATCGAAGAACTGCGCAAGGCCGACTGGTACCACAAGGTCAGCCAGGCATTCGTGGTGTTCCAGCCGGTGAAATCGGTTGGCGTGGTCGGCGATGGCCGTCGTTACGCATGGGTTGTTGCCCTGCGTGCGGTGGAAACCATCGACTTCATGACCGCCCGTTGGGCACACCTGCCGTACGAACTGCTGGAGACTGTCAGCGGTCGTATCATCAATGAGATCGAAGGTATTTCGCGCGTTACGTATGACGTGTCGAGTAAGCCGCCGGCGACCATTGAGTGGGAATGATCCTGCGGTAGCAGGTGAGCGCTGAATAACAAAACCCCGGCCTGGTGCCGGGGTTTTGTTTTATCCGTCAGGCAACTGTTCGCCGAGGGTTTTTTCGCCGGGATGCAGCCAGGGCGTTTCCAATTGCAGGCGTACATCACTGGCGGCGTCTTGCTGCCGACGCCGCCCGCCCGTTCTCCGACAACTAGACCCGGTGGTCCGCCAGGACTTCCGGCGAGATGCCGTACGCGCTGAATGGCTGTGGGCGCACGGAGGAGGACGACCCAGCGGTTGCCGCAGGAGGGGCGATCGAGACCGCCGGCTTGCTCTGGTTTTCCCCACCGCCCTTGAGGCCGGGGCTGTCGACGAGTTCCCATTCGTTGCGGGCGTTCAAGCGCACTTGCAGCGAGGTGTTGAAACCGTCGGGGTTGAGCGGGTCGACAATCGCCAGGTGACCTGGCCCGTTTATCGCGGTCTCAAAGCGCACATGGTAGGCCACGCCATTCATCAGGATGGCGTGGTTGGGCAGGCTGCCGGACGAGTGCAGGGTATAGGTCTGGAAAAACCGCCCAGGCTGGGTATTCACGCTCTCGCTTTCCAGCAACAGGTTGCTGGCATAGGACGCGGGTACCGGGCTGGATGGCAGTTCAGGAGACAGTCGTGGGCCTGTCACCTCGACCAGTCCTCGGGACTTGAGTGCCCGGCTCAGCTCTTCGAGGGTCTTGAAATGCTTGCCGCTGACCGACTTCCATTCCGGCCGGTCAACCAGATATCCCGCTTTATCATGCTGGATCAGCACACAGTTGATAAATCCATCCCGGCCGCGAGCAACAAACATCGGATAACCGGGTTCGACGTGGTGGATATACATGCCAGCCTCCGGCAGGTAGCGCGACAGCTGTTGGGCGACGCGCACGTCCAGGGGCGTGTCCATCTGCACGCGCAGGTCATTTTTGATTTCGACCGACGTCAGCCTTTTGTCAGTGGCTGCATAGCCGGGATCCGGCTCGATTCCCCTGGGTTGGCCGGTTTCCACGTCCTCGATGCGAACACCGACAACGTCCTCCAACTCGCCGAGCCCCGGTACGCCTTGGTGCACGTTGGCGTGGCTGTTACCCACCAACGCTACCCACTTATGCGCGCCACGGGCCGCCTGGTCCGCATCGATCACAGTGCGTGCGAAGAAGTTCATCATCTGTTGCCGGTAGAAGGTTTCGACATCAGCGAGCCCCTTGCGATAGCTGGCCATGCAGTCGATGGCTTGCACGCGAATATGGTTGCGCTGCGCGCTCTTGACCACTTCGAGGAAGGTATAGCGCCCGGTGGGGTCGGTGCCAAAGCCGTTGTCCAGGCTGTTGAGATAGCGCTCAAGGCGCTCGGGCATTTTGCCGCTGCGGTTGAACAGCTCCAGGTCGGCCTGATGAAAATCCGTCTGCACATGCTCCAGGTATAAGGTCTTGACCTTCTGCTTGGCCAGCAGCGGCATATTCTCGATCAGCAAGCGCTTGCTGCCCACGCTGGAATGGTTCTCGCCGAATACGATACCGGGGCCTTCATTGAGCAGGCGCTGGATAAATTCCTTGATCGATGTGCCTGGCTTGAACGTGGGAATGGGCGCGCGGACAGTCGGCGGCCGGGCAGAAAAAAATCCTTGGCGTCGTTGTAAAGCCGGCGGCGCAGGGCCTTGAAGTCGTCGTATTCATTCCCGGCAAAGTAGGTTTCGCTGAGGGCGTGGCGGTCCCCGTAGCCGTCTGCATGGTCTCGCAATGCCGGACGCTCGGTCACGGGCACGTCGTACGCAGTGGTCACTGGGTCAACCTGGGGCAAAGGGTCCGTCGCCCGGCCCCAGGGTTTGGGACCCATCCGCAACATGCCGCCCTTGAGACCGGGGGCTGGCAAGGGTTCCCAGCGTTTGTAGGCATTGAGCCGCACGGGAACGTTGCGCGAAAACGCGTAGGGGTTTTGCGCATCAATGATCAACCAGCCCTTGACCTCCTTGACGTAGCGCACCTGAAAATAGCCGGACGTAGTGCCCTGGCGCAGGTAGATGTAAGTCTTGCCGCTCAGGGTTTCGATAATGCCCTCCCTGGCCCCGGTGCCGGCACGCGTGCCTTCGGTGATGTCGGTGCGCAAGCTGTCCAGCAGGGTTTCTTGCTGGGCCGGGGCCACGACTCGGTCGGGGGCAATATCCGACAGCATTGGCGCGTCGGCCCTGGACAACGTGCCGGTCCCCAGTCGGGTTTCTGAACCCACTGTCTCTTCGGTCAGGGCGATGTCCGGCAAGTCGCCACCGCCCTTGAGAAACATGGCGTTGAACAGGGTGTCGATGCCCGCGAGGATCGCACCGGTCACGCCTGCCTTGCGTTCGGCCGGCGTGTTGCCTGTGATCGCCTGATCAATATTCAACCCGACATTCGCAATGCCCGCGCCCACCACGGCCAGCGCCACCGGCCAGCCGACCGCGGCCATCGGCCCGAACACCCGGCCGAAAGCATTGAGGTAGCCCATCCAGAGTTTTTTTCGCAGTTCGCCATTGGTGTGCATCATGAAGCCTGCATCGGCGAGCATGCGCGCGTGGGTGGTGTGCCGCAGGTGGGTGAAGGGGTCGTCGTTGACCCAGGCCTGCTGCACCTCGAGTAGCTGGTGGTTGTTGGTTTGCCAGGCACTGAACAGCAGGTCCAGCAGGTGGCTGAGGCCGACGTTTTCCCGGTGCGGTTCGTGGAACACGTGGGCCAACAGATCCGTCACCGGAAAAGCGGCCAGCAGCCATTCCTGGGTGGACGTGAGGGCGGCCGTGTCTTCCATAACATCGTGGTCCATCGCCTGGAAATGCGCCATGAAACGTTTGCGTGCGTCCGGTCGCTCGACCTGGGACATCACCCACCAATGCAGGTCGACCACGCTTTCCATCACATGAAAGCCCCAGAGCTCACCCGGCACGTAAACGATCTGGCGCTCGTAAGCGTCGACGATGCACAGGATATCGCTGGAGACGTAGCTGCCAATCTGCAAGCGCCGGATGCGCAGGGCTGGAGAAGGTTGGATTGAAGCATCGAGCATCGCCCGGGTCACCGGCCACTCGACGTTACTGGCTGCCGCTTTCACCACCGTCAGGAAGTGCGCATCCGACAGCCGCCCGGCTTCGCGGTCTTCGATGGCCTTCGCCAGGTACGTGCATTTGGCCAGACTGCGGAAGTGCTCGCTTTGGCTGCTCCAGAACGTGGCCACCGCTGTCTTGTAATGATCCAGGAAGTTGAAGGCCCAGAAGGCTTTCATCACCTGACTGCCCAGCAGCCGCACCTCGTTGCTCTGGTTGTAGGTGCCCACCTCCGGCCCGGCGGTGTAGAAGCCGCAATCGTTGTCGAGCACGTCGGCGTTGTCCTGGTCATGCACGGTGAAGCGGGTGATCACCAGTTGCGTCAGGGTCAGGGAATCGTGGGGATGTTCGAAGTGTTCCCAGCCGCTAAAGGTCTGGTCGTTGCTTTGGGACGAATGGAAACGGTGGAAGTAGATCTGCTCCGGATCAAGGTTGATCGCATGATCGGTGAGGATTTTGCGTGCGAACCGGGTGGCCATTTCGTAAAGGTCAGGGCAGGCCTCGACCATGGCCGGGACCAACGCCTTGAGTGCGACGGCCTCGGCGGCGTTGGGCTGCTTGGGTGCGTCTTGCATGGTAGCTTTCCTTGGGTGGCGTGATGTCGCCCGTACTATCCCAAGGGGCCCGGTTCAAGGCTGTCGGCCCTGCCTGTTGCTGCGCGTCGGACTCAACGCAGGGCAATGTCCGAGAAAGTTAAAAACGTGTCCGGGAATGCCACGATTCGGTGTACTCGAACTGCCCGTGCCGAGACCGGCTAGAGGTATTTCATTTCCAGGGTGACGTCACCGTCCAGGGGCACTTCTTCGGTCAGGGTCAGCGTATTGGAGGGGGCGATGTAGGTATAAAACACAAGCTGCGCATCCAGCGTGGTGATTGCTACCGGAGTGTGACGCGGGTTTTCGGCGTGGGTGACGGAGGTCAACAAGCCATGGGTGACGGCGGTGCCGGTATTCCAGGTGGCCCCTTTGTTGCCGGATACAATGGGGCGCATTGGGCCGGACTCGCTGACCGGGTCGGCCAGGCTAAAGGCGAGGTAGCCAAGTTTTTCGCTGCCGTTGACCAGGCCGAGGCCATGGAGGCTAGGCACCAATGCGGAGCCTGCCTGATTATCGACGGTGTTCAGGGCCAGCAGTGTCGGTCCTTCGCACCTCACGCTTAACTGCCGGCGGTATTGGTCCAGGACTGTTATTTCTTCAATATTCAAGTCCTTGGCCGCCAGTTTGCCGTGATCAACCGCCCCGCCGTTGGCGAGTTGGAGCTGGCAGGCATTCGGAGTGATACGGCCTTTGACGGTCAGGTCTACGGTAGCGGCGGCAGAGGCCGTTGCACTGTTCCCCAGCAATAACGCCGTGGTGAGTGAGGTGAATATCTTGTTCATTATCGGCTCGAAAATCGTTGCAGTGCGCAGGCGCGGACAATGTCGCGTCTGCCCCTTGGTTGGAGGGGCGCGACCTTAAAGATCCGTGTGTGCGAGGGAAATGCAACAATTGCGATAATGGCCAGGCCGCTTCAAGCGGCTCAGCGTCGCGCGATATCCGAAAAGTAAAACTTATCCAGCGTATGCCGCGACTCGGTGTACTCGAACTGCCGTCCATCCTGCAAAAACGTCTGGTTGCTCACCACGATCACATGGCTCTGACCTTCGAGGTCCAGGTGTGTCTGGTCGTCCTTCCCCCGCGGCAGCGCTTCGATGGTGCGCTGGGCATAGCTGATTTGCAGCTGCAGCGTCTGCTCGATAAACGCATAGATCGACTGCTCGGCAATCTCCCGGTCCAGCCCCGGAATCAGGTCGGCGACGAAGTGGTTGATGTCGAGGATCACCCGTTTGCCGTCGATCCGCCGCACCCGCTTGACCCGAGTAATCAGGCTGCCCGCTTCGGCTTCGATGTGTTGCATCAGCGGGCCTTCCAGGGGGAATTGGCTGAACTCCACCACTTCGGTGCTGACGTCATCGCCGAGGGCGGCATGGGTCTCGCGAAAGCTGACGATACCGCCGAGTTGGAACTCGATGGGGTTGGGCGACAGCACGAACGTGCCCTTGCCGTGGATCTTTTGCGCGAACCCGCGCTCCTGCAATTGCTCGATCGCCCGGCGCACCGTGCCACGGCTGGCCTGGTAGGCGTCCATCAGTTCGGTTTCGGAGGGCAGGCGCGTGCCGCGTTGCAGGCGTTCGGTGGTGATGCTGGCAAGCAGATCGGTATAGATCTGGTTGTATTTACTCATGGGGGAGGGCTCTGTGCCGCGTTGGCGTTCAAGGCAGGAACCTTAGTGGCAGCGATGGGGTTTGTCCATGCAACCCATTGTAGAACTCGGAAATATCTGACTCAAAAAACAGAAATTCAATCATTTTCAAACTCGTACATACGAGTTATTGCTTTAACTCGTACAGACGAGTACTTTTGGCCTCGGCGTGCTGCCTATGACCGCCCCAATAAAAAAAACCAAAGTGGATACCAAGCATGAGCCACGACTATCCGAATATTGCCCGCGAGATTCTCAAGAACCTCGGTGGCAGCGACAACCTTGAGCAAGCTGCCCACTGCGTGACCCGCCTGCGCCTGGCCCTCAAGGACCCGAGCCTGGCCAACAGCGGCGAGCTGAACCAGGTCGACCTGGTCAAGGGTTCGTTCTTCACCGGCGGCCTGTTCCAGATCGTGATCGGCCCCGGCGAAGTGGAAAAGGTCTACGCCGCCCTGCGTGAGCAAACCGGCCTCGCCGCGTCGACCATCGCTGACGTGAAACAGAAAAGCGCCGACAAAATAAACCCGATGCAGCGCCTGGTGCGGGTGTTCTCCGACGTGTTCATGCCGATTTTGCCGGCGCTGATCATTGCCGGCTTGCTCATGGGGGTGAACAACCTGATGGGCGCCAAGGGCATGTTCATCGCGGACAAGACCCTGCTCGATGCCTATCCGAACCTGGATGGCCTGTGGAGCCTGATCAACCTGATGGCCAACACCTCGTTCGTGTTCCTGCCGGCGCTGGTGGGCTGGTCGGCGGCCAAGCGGTTTGGTGGCAGTGAAATCCTCGGCATTGTCCTCGGCCTGATGCTGGTGCACCCCGATCTGCTCAACGCCTGGAATTACGGCAAGGCGGTCGCCGGCCTCGACGGCCAGAGCCTGCCGTATTTCGATATTTTCGGTTGGTTCAAGATCGAGAAGGTTGGTTACCAGGGGCAGATCCTGCCGATCCTGCTGGCCGCCTACGTGATGAGCGTGATTGAAAAATGGCTGCGGGCACGGGTGCCGAATGCCATCCAATTGCTGGTGGTGCCGATCACCACCATCGTCGTCACTGGCGTGCTGGCGCTGGCGATCATCGGCCCGGTGACCCGTCACCTCGGCATCCTGATCACCGAAGGCGTGGTCACTCTGTTTGACCTGGCGCCCATGGTCGGCGGTGCCATTTTCGGCCTGCTGTACGCACCGCTGGTGATCACCGGCATGCACCACATGTTCCTCGCCGTGGACCTGCAACTGATCTCCACCCAGGGCGGCACCTTTATCTGGCCGATGATCGTCATGTCCAACCTGGCCCAGGGCAGCGCGGCGCTCGGCGTGTTCTACATGAGCCGCAATGCGCGGGACAAAAGCATGGCCTCCACCTCGGCGATTTCCGCTTACTTCGGCATCACGGAGCCGGCGATGTTCGGGGTCAACCTGCGCTTCAAGTTTCCGTTCTATGCGGCGCTGACCGGCTCGGCGCTGGGCAGTATTTTCCTGTCGCTGAACAAGGTCCAGGCCTCGGCCATTGGCGTGGGTGGCTTGCCCGGGTTCATCTCGATCATCCCGCAATACATCCCAAGTTTTGTCATCGGCATGGTCGTTGCGATTGTCGTGCCGTTTGTTTTGACCTGTGTGCTGAGCATGAAGATTGTTCGGCCTGGATACAGGGTCGCCTGACCTACCGCTATCGCAGGCAAGCCAGCTCCCACAGTTGATCGCATTTCAAATTGAAGGAACCCACCATGCAAAACTGGCAACACTCGGTGATCTACCAGATCTACCCAAAAAGCTTTCATAGCCACGCGGGTAACGCCACCGGTGACCTGCTGGGCATCGTGGACAAGCTCGATTACCTGAAGTGGCTGGGCGTCGATTGCCTGTGGATCACCCCGTTCCTGCGCTCGCCGCAACGCGACAACGGCTACGACATCAGTGACTACTACGCCATCGACCCGAGCTACGGGACCATGGCCGATTGCGACCTGCTGATCAGCGAAGCCGCCAAGCGCGGCATCACGCTGATGCTCGACATCGTGGTCAACCACACCTCCATCGAACACGAGTGGTTCCAGCAGGCCCGCAGCAGCCTAGACAACCCGTACCGCGACTTCTACATCTGGCGCGACCAGCCGAACAACTGGGAATCCAAGTTCGGCGGCTCGGCCTGGGAATACGAGGCGCAGACCGGCCAGTACTTCCTGCACCTGTTCGACCACACCCAGGCCGACCTGAACTGGGACAACCCCAAGGTGCGCGCCGAAGTGTTCAAGTTGATGCGCTTCTGGCGCGACAAGGGCGTGGGCGGTTTCCGTCTGGACGTGATCAACCTGATCTCCAAACCGGCGGATTTCCCGGAAGACAGCAGCGACGGTCGACGCTTTTACACCGACGGCCCGAACGTACACGAATACCTGCAGGAAATGCACCGCGAAGTGTTCGAGGGGCATGACCTGATCAACGTCGGCGAGATGTCGTCCACCAGCCTTGAACACTGCATTCGTTATTCGAATCCACAGTCGAAAGAACTGTCGATGACCTTCAACTTTCACCACCTGAAAGTCGATTATCCGAACCTGCAAAAGTGGGTGGCGGCCGACTTCGACTTCCTGCAACTCAAGCAGATTCTTTCCGACTGGCAACTCGGCATGCAGGCCGGTGGTGGCTGGAATGCGCTGTTCTGGTGTAACCACGACCAGCCGCGGGTGGTCTCGCGTTTTGGTGACGACGGCGAGCACCGCGTGGTCTCGGCGAAGATGCTCGCCACCGCGCTGCACTTCCTCCAGGGCACGCCTTTTGTGTACCAGGGCGAAGAGTTGGGCATGACCAACCCGGGCTTCGACACCATCGACCAATACCGGGATGTCGAAACCCTGAACATCTACCGGCTCAAGCGCGAGGCGGGTGAATCCGAGGCGTCGAGCATGGCGGCGATCATGCAGAAGTCCCGCGACAACGGCCGCACGCCGATGCAATGGAATGCCGAGCAAAACGCCGGCTTCAGCCGCGGCGAACCGTGGATCGGCATCCCGGCCAACGCGGCGCAGATCAACGTGCAAAGCCAGCTGGATGACCCGCATTCGGTGCTGCATCACTACCGCGCGTTGATCGAACTGCGTCGGCACGAGCCGCTGATTCAGGAAGGCGTTTATCGCCAACTGCTGCCGCAGCACACCCAGGTATGGGCGTACCTGCGCGAAGGCCACGGCGAGCGCCTGCTGGTGCTGAACAACTTCTACGGTACGCCCTGCCAGATCGAACTGCCCGATGGCCTGCTGACGGCGGCAAGTGAGCAACGCCTGCTGATCAGCAACTACGACGACTGCCCACAGCGTTCGAACCAGGTCTCGCTGCGCCCGTATGAATCGTTTGTGCTGCACCTCAAGGACTGAGACCCGCTTTACCCCCGGCGTGGGAGAGCCGGGGCGCTTAAAAAAACATAATAAAAATATCGGAGTGCTTCATGAAAACAACAATAAAGCTGGGCCTCGTTGCATCCTGCCTGACCTTGCCGATGGCAGCTCAGGCGTTGGAATTTGCCGGCTACTTGCGTAGCGGTGCAGGGACTTCAACCGGCAGTGGCAAGCAGCAGTGCTTCCAGTTGCCGGGTGCACAATCCAAATACCGTCTGGGCAACGAGTGCGAGCAGTACGCCGAACTCGAATTGCGCCAGGACCTGCTGACCCTCGACGACGGCTCGGTGTTCAGCGTCGATGCCATGGCCTCGCTGTACAACAAGTACGACCGGGCGCTGAAGTTCCAGGGTGAAGACAACGGCTCGGCACGGATGCCGCAGATGTATGCGCAGTGGTCGAACATTCCCAGCCTCAACGGCGGTTCGCTGTGGGCCGGCCGGCGTTACTACAAACGAAACGACATCCATATCTCCGACTTTTACTACTGGAACCAGAGCGCCACAGGCGGCGGTATCGAGGACGTGAAAATCGGCGACCTGAAGTACAGCTATGCACTGTCCCGCAAGGACAACCTGTACCAGAAGGAATACGCCACCCGTCATGACTTCAACGTGGCCGGCTTCAAGACCAACCCCGGCGGTGAGCTGGAACTGGGCTTGAGTTACATCGAAAAAGCCGGTGGTCGTGATACCAACAGTGGCTGGGCCATTACCGCCCAGCACGTGCAGAAACCCTTTCTTGGCGGGCGCAACAAGTTTGCGCTGCAATACGGCGAAGGCCCCGGCACCGGCCTCGGCTACACCGGCGATACCTTCCTCGATAAAAGCAGCAAGAGCTACCGCGCGGTGGAGTTCTTCGACTGGCAAGTGACCCCACGGTTTGGCGGGCAGATCGAGGCCGTTTACCAGAAGGATATTCGCCCGGGCAGCCAGGACCAGACCTGGATGTCGCTGGGCGTGCGCCCGGCCTATGCCATCTCCGAACAGTTCAAACTGGTCACCGAACTTGGCCATGATCAGGTCGAGGCCACCGGTGGTACGCGCAAGCTGAGCAAATTTACCTTCGCCCCGACCTGGTCCCCCAAAGGCCCGGACTTCTGGGCGCGGCCGGAAGTGCGCTTGTATTACACCTACGCGACCTGGAACGAAGCGGCCAAGCGTGCGGCCAATGAGCTGGCGGCAGGTTCGGCGTTGTCCGACACCGGCAGCTACGGCACGGCGTTGCATGGTTCCAATTTTGGTGTGCAAGTCGAATATTGGTGGAAATAAGTCGCCCCCATTCAATGATGTTTACAGAACAAAACAGCAGGTGAAGTCATGACCACAACTCAACCCCTGGAATTGCTGGCGCCGTTGTCCGGGGTGCTGCTCGCCCTGGACCAGGTGCCTGATCCGGTGTTCTCCAGTCGCCTGATCGGCGATGGCCTGTGCATCGATCCGACCTCGCAGACCCTCTGCGCGCCGCTGGCCGGGGTGATCAGCAATATCCAGGACAGTGGTCATGCGGTGAGTGTCACCGACGACAACGGCGTCCAGGTGCTGATGCATATCGGCCTGGACACCGTGAATCTCGCGGGCAAGGGTTTCACCCGATTGGTCGAGGAAGGCCAGCGGGTGGAAGCCGGGCAACCGCTGATTGAATTCGATGCCGACTACGTAGCGCTCAATGCCCGTAGTTTGCTGACCCTGATGCTGGTGGTCAGTGGTGAGCCCTTCAAGCTGCTGACGCCCGAGCAGGGTTTGGTCGATGTGGGGCAACCGCTGCTGCGAGTAACGCCGCAAGCTGTTGCCGACGAGGTAAAAGACGAGGAGGGTGACGCCCTGTTCTCCAAGCCACTGACCTTGCCCAACGCCAACGGCCTGCATGCGCGCCCGGCGGCGGTGCTGGCGCAGGCCGCCAAAGGCTTCAAGGCGAGTATTTACCTGCACAAGCAAACCGAGAGCGCCAACGCCAAGTCGCTGGTGCGGATCATGGCGTTGCAGACGGTGCAGGGTGACACCGTGCAAGTCAGTGCGGCAGGTGAGGACGCCGAAGCGGCGATCCAGGCGCTGGTAACCTTGCTGGCCGAAGGTTGCGGGGAAGCCGTCACCGCTCATTCACCGGCTGCTGCACCCGTGGCGCCTGATTCATCGGCGACCATGCTGCGCGGTGTGTGTGCCTCGCCCGGTTCGGCGTTTGGCCAGGTGGTGCAGGTTAAAGAACCGGCATTGACCTTCGCCGAAGCCGGCAAAGGTGAGGCGCTGGAGCGCGCGGCCCTGACCCATGCCCTGAACAACGCCAATCAGGCGCTGCAAGCCTTGCAGGAAAAGGCCGTCGGCACCGCCCAGTCCGAGATCTTCCGCGCCCATCAGGAGTTGCTGGACGATCCGGCCCTGCTGGAACAAACCCGCGATCTGCTGGACCAGGGCAAAAGCGCGGCCTTCGCCTGGAACAGCGCCACCGAAGCCACCGCCACGCTCTTCCAGGGCCTGGGCAATGCCTTGCTCGCCGAGCGCGCTGCCGACCTGGCTGACGTTGGCCAGCGGGTGTTGAAACTGATCCTCGGGGTTCAGGACCGCGCCTGGGATTTACCGGAGCAGGCGATCCTGATTGCCGAGCAACTGACGCCTTCGCAAACTGCCAGCCTCGACACCCGCAGGGTGTTGGGCTTCGTCACGGTGGGCGGTGGCGCTACCAGCCACGTCGCTATCCTTGCCCGCGCCCTTGGTTTGCCGGCCATCTGCGGCGTGCCGGCGCAGGTGCTGGAGTTGGTCAACGGTAAACAAGTGCTGCTGGATGCCGACAAAGGCGAGCTGCACCTGAACCCGGACCTGGCCGAGATCGAGCAGCTGCAAGTCACCCGCCAACAGCACGTGCTTCGCCGCCAGCGGGAAGTGGAACAGGCTTCATTGCCCGCCACTACCCGCGACGGTCATCACGTCGAAGTGACGGCCAACGTCGCTTCATTGCAGGAGGTGGAGCAGGCGCTGACGCTGGGGGGCGAAGGCGTGGGTTTGCTGCGTTCCGAGTTCCTGTATCTGGACCGCAACCGCGCGCCGAGCCCTGAAGAACAGGCGGGCACCTACAGCGCCATCGCCCGTGCGTTGGGCCCCGAACGCAATCTGGTGGTGCGCACCCTGGATGTCGGTGGCGACAAGCCGCTGGCCTATGTGCCAATGGACAGCGAGACCAACCCGTTCCTCGGCCTGCGCGGGATTCGCCTGTGCCTGGAGCGCCCGGAACTGCTGCGCGAACAATTCCGCGCGATTCTCGCCAGTGCCGGTTTCGCCCGTCTGCACATCATGTTGCCGATGGTCAGCCTGCTTTCGGAATTGCGCCTGGCGCGGAAGATTCTTGAAGAGGAAGCGTTGGTCCTGGGGCTGACGGAGTTGCCGAAGCTGGGAATCATGATCGAAGTGCCGTCGGCGGCGTTGATGGCCGACCTGTTTGCGCCGGAGGTGGATTTCTTCTCCATCGGCACCAACGACCTGACCCAATACACCCTGGCCATGGACCGCGATCACCCGCGGCTCGCCAGCCAGGCTGACAGCTTTCACCCCGCGGTGCTGCGCCTGATCGCCAGCACCGTCAAGGCGGCCCATGCCCATGGCAAGTGGGTCGGCGTGTGCGGGGCGTTGGCGTCTGAAGCGCTGGCGGTGCCGGTGCTGATCGGGTTGGGGGTGGATGAGTTGTCGGTCAGCGTGCCGCTGATCCCGACCATCAAGGCCACCGTGCGCGAGCTGGACCTGGCGGACTGCCAATCCATCGCTCGCCAGGTGCTCGGCCTGGAAGAAGCGGCGCAGGTACGCGAGGCGTTGCGCCTGTACCACGCGGCTACCGTTGAAACCTCATTGGTTGTGGAGCACTGATATGTTCGAGAAATTTCAGCGGGCGTTCTGGAAGGCCCTGACGCCGGATCTGGTGCTTGAAACGCCGCAGGCAGCTCCAGTGAGCGAAACACTGTTGGCCCCGGCAGTGCTGAATGCGCTGGGCGGCGCGGAGAATCTCACGTCGCAGCAGCGGGTGGCACTGACCCGGGTGCGGGTGCAATTGAAGGATGCGGGGCGGTTGGATGCGAACGCGTTGAAGGTGGCAGGCGTGCCGGGCGTGATGGTGTTGGCGGGTGGGGTAGTGCACCTGATCACCGGCCTGAGCACCGCTCTATAAATCAAAGAGGATCAAATGTGGGAGCCGGGCTTGCCCGCGATGGCGGTGTGTCAGCGATACATAGGTTGGCTGACACTCCGTCATCGCGGGCAAGCCCGGCTCCCACAGTATTTTGTGGTGTTCGGAGCATCGGAGGGATCAGAGCTGCGGAGTTTCTTCAGTCGGCTTGGTCTTGTCCACACCCGGCACATGCAGGTTGCCTTCCACCACCTGATTGCCTTCCAGCTGCGGCTGCGTCACCCACGTCAAAATGTCGTAGTAACGCCGGATGTTCGCCACAAAGTGCACGGGCTCTCCGCCACGCGCATACCCATACCGCGTCTTGCTGTACCACTGCTTCTGCGACAGGCGTGGCAGCATTTTCTTCACGTCCAGCCACTTGTTCGGGTTCAGGCCTTCCTTTTCGGCCAGCTTGCGCGCGTCATCCAAATGGCCGGTGCCGACGTTGTACGCCGCCAGGGCAAACCAGGTGCGGTCCGGCTCGGCAATCTTGTCGTCCAGCTCATCCTTGATCTTGGCCAGGTACTTGGCGCCGCCCATGATGCTCTGCTTGGCGTCCAGGCGGTTGGATACGCCCATGGCCTGCGCTGTGTTCTGGGTCAGCATCATCAGGCCGCGCACGCCGGTCTTGGAGGTCACCGCCGGTTGCCAGAGTGATTCCTGGTAGCCGATGGCCGCCAGCAGTCGCCAGTCGACCTTTTCTTCCTTGGCATAGGCGCGGAAGTGTTTCTCGTACTTGGGCAGGCGCTGCTGCAAATGCTGGGCGAAGGTGTAGGCGCCCATGTAGCCGAGTACATCCACGTGCCCGTAATAGCGATCTTTCAGACGCTGGAGGGTGCCGTTCTTTTCGACCTTGTCGAGGTAGCTGTTCACCTCGTTGAGCAGGCTGTTGTCTTCGCCGGAGGCGACCGCCCAGGCTTGATGGCTGGCATCACCGAGGTCAAAGGCCACCCGCACGTTGGGGAAGTACACCTGGTTCATCGCCACTTCGTTGGAGTCCACCAGGGTCAGGTCAATTTGCCCTTCGTCCACCATGCGCAACAGGTCGACCACCTCAACGGCATCGGATTCTTCGTATTCAATTCCGGGAAATTGATTTTTCAACTGCGCCAGTTGTTCGGCGTGGGTGCTGCCCTTGAGCACCATGATCTTCTTGCCCACCAGGTCTGCTGCGGTGGTCGGGCGGGACTGGCCGTTGCGGTAGATGATCTGCGGGGTGACTTCCAGATACGGATGGGAGAAACGCACTTGCTGGCGGCGCGGCTCACTGCTGACCAGACCGGCGGCGGCCAGTACCGGGCCGTTGGGCTTGCCGATCTGTGAGAACAGGTCATCCAGGTTGTCAGCGGTCTCGATCTCCAGCTTTACCCCCAGCTCGTCGGCGAAACGCTTCACCAGTTCGTATTCGAATCCGGTTTCGCCGTTACGGTCCTGGAAATAAGTGGCCGGGCTGTTTCGGGTGACCACCCGCAATACGCCATCCTCCTTGATTCGCTCGAGCGTGTTGGGTTTATCCACACACGCGCTGAGCAGCAGGAAGAGTCCGGTGACGAAGAGCCATTTGGCGCATCGCGGGCGTAAAGCAGTAGGGGAGAACATCTGCGCAGTATACGCAAAGGACCCTCGGCGCCATATCTCGACAGCGGGGCACTTGTCTGCTAGCGCCCGTAAACCTTGGCTGCAGGCCGCAGAAACGGGGCTTGGCAGCCGATTGTGACGGTTAAAATAACTGCCCGGAATAGCCTGGATGGCCCTCTGATATCGTGCGATTTATGCCAACTGACGTCCGGCAGCGGCCATAGGTGCCGTTTCGGGTGCCGTTGGCGACGGTTTACGCTAGAATGCACGGCCTCAAAGCACACCCCCTTCCCGAGGCTGTCCCGAAGATGTTGATCCTGCGCGGCGCTCCTGCCCTTTCTGCCTTTCGCCACAGCAAACTCCTTGAGCAACTGAGCCAGAAGGTACCTTCTGTCAGTGGCTTGTATGCTGAATTTGCTCACTTCGCCGACGTTACCGGCGTTTTGACCGCCGACGAACAGCAAGTGCTGGCGCGCCTTCTGAAGTACGGTCCCAGCGTTCCAGTTCAAGAGCCTGCGGGCCGCTTGTTCCTGGTTTTGCCACGGTTCGGCACCATCTCGCCCTGGTCGAGCAAGGCCAGCGACATCGCCCGCAACTGCGGCCTGGAAAAAATCCAGCGCCTGGAACGCGGGATCGCCTTCTATGTAGCCGGCCAGTTCAGCGAGGCCGAGGCCGAGCTGATCGCCAGCAGCCTGCACGACCGCATGACCCAGATCATCGTGGGCCAGCTGGAACAGGCCGCCGGTCTGTTCAGCCACGCCGAGCCCAAGCCGCTGACCGCGATTGACGTGCTCGGTGGTGGTCGCGCCGCCCTGGAAACCGCCAACACCGAATTGGGCCTGGCCCTGGCCGAAGACGAAATTGACTACCTGGTCAACGCCTTCATCGGCCTGAAGCGCAATCCCCACGACATCGAACTGATGATGTTCGCCCAGGCGAACTCCGAGCACTGCCGTCACAAGATCTTCAACGCCAGTTGGGACATCGACGGCCAGAGCCAGGAAAAAAGCCTGTTCGGCATGATCAAGAACACCTACGTGATGCACAGCGAAGGCGTTCTGTCGGCGTATAAGGACAACGCCTCGGTCATCGTCGGCTCCGTCGCCGGCCGTTTCTTCCCGGACCCTGAGACCCGCCAATACGGCGCGGTGCAGGAGCCGGTGCACATCCTGATGAAAGTCGAGACCCACAACCACCCGACCGCGATTGCCCCGTTCCCTGGCGCAGCCACCGGTTCCGGCGGCGAGATTCGCGACGAAGGTGCAACCGGTCGTGGCGCCAAGCCAAAGGCTGGCCTCACCGGCTTCACCGTGTCCAACCTGCAGATCCCGGGCTTCGAACAGCCGTGGGAAGTGCCGTACGGCAAGCCTGAGCGCATCGTCACCGCGCTGGACATCATGATCGAAGGCCCGCTGGGCGGCGCTGCGTTCAACAACGAATTCGGGCGTCCGGCCCTGACCGGTTACTTCCGTACTTTCGAGCAGTCCATCACCACCCCGCGTGGCGATGAAGTGCGCGGTTACCACAAGCCGATCATGTTGGCCGGCGGCATGGGCAATATCCGCGCCGAGCACGTACAGAAAGGCGAGATTCTGGTCGGCTCCAAGCTGATCGTCCTCGGTGGCCCGGCGATGCTGATCGGCCTGGGCGGCGGCGCCGCTTCCTCCATGGCTACCGGCACCAGCTCGGCCGACCTGGACTTCGCTTCCGTTCAGCGTGAAAACCCTGAGATGGAGCGCCGTTGCCAGGAAGTCATCGACCGTTGCTGGCAGTTGGGTGACAAGAACCCTATCAGCTTCATCCACGACGTCGGCGCGGGTGGTTTGTCCAACGCCTTCCCGGAACTGGTCAACGATGGCGACCGTGGCGGCCGTTTCGAACTGCGCAACATTCCAAACGACGAGCCGGGCATGGCCCCGCACGAAATCTGGAGCAACGAATCCCAGGAGCGTTACGTCCTGGCCGTCGGCCCTGCCGACTTCGAACGCTTCCAGGCGATCTGCGAGCGCGAGCGCTGCCCGTTTGCCGTGGTCGGCGAAGCCACTGCCGAGCCGCAACTGACGGTCACCGACAGCCACTTCGGCAACAGCCCGGTAGACATGCCGCTGGAAGTGCTGCTAGGCAAAGCCCCGCGCATGCACCGTTCGGCCGTGCGTGAAAACGAACTGGGCGACGATTTCGATCCGTCGACCCTGGCCATCGCCGACTGCGTGGAGCGCGTCCTGCACCACCCGGCCGTTGCCAGCAAAAGCTTCCTGATCACCATCGGCGACCGCACCATTACCGGTCTGGTTGCCCGTGATCAAATGGTCGGCCCGTGGCAGGTTCCAGTGGCTGACGTTGCCGTCACCGCCACCAGCTTCGACGTGTACACCGGTGAAGCCATGGCGATGGGCGAGCGTACTCCGCTGGCGCTGCTGGACGCTCCGGCGTCGGGCCGCATGGCCATCGGCGAAACCCTGACCAACATCGCAGCGTCGCGTATCGCCAAGATCTCCGACATCAAGCTGTCGGCCAACTGGATGTCCGCTGCCGGTCACCCGGGTGAAGATGCGCGTCTGTACGACACCGTGAAAGCGGTCGGCATGGAGCTGTGCCCTGAGCTGGGCATTACCATTCCGGTGGGCAAGGACTCCATGTCCATGGCCACTCGCTGGAACGATGAAGGCGTGGACAAGAGCGTCACCTCGCCGCTGTCGCTGATCGTCACCGGCTTTGCGCCCGTTACCGATATTCGCCAGACCCTGACCCCGCAACTGCGCATGGACAAGGGCACCACCGACCTGATCCTGATCGACCTCGGTCGCGGCCAGAACCGCATGGGCGCCTCGATCCTCGCCCAGGTGCACGGCAAACTCGGCAAACAGGCTCCGGACGTCGACGATGCCGAAGACCTGAAGGCCTTCTTTGCCGTGATCCAGGGCTTGAACGCCGACGGTCACCTGCTGGCTTACCACGACCGTTCCGACGGTGGTTTGCTGACCAGCGCCGTGGAGATGGCCTTCGCCGGTCACTGCGGCCTGAACCTGAACCTCGATGGCCTGGCAGAAACTTCCGCCGACATCGCTGCAATCCTGTTCAACGAAGAACTGGGCGCCGTGATCCAGGTTCGCCAGGACGCAACGCCAGACGTACTCGCACAGTTCAGCGCTGCTGGCCTGGGTGACTGCGTGGCCGTGGTTGGCCAGCCGATCAACAACGGTGAAATCAACATCGTCTTCAACGGCGAAACCGTGTTTGAAGGCCAGCGCCGCTTGCTGCAACGCCAGTGGGCCGAGACCAGCTACCAGATCCAGCGCCTGCGTGACAACGCCGACTGCGCCGAGCAGGAATTCGACGTGATCCTGGAAGAAGACAACCCGGGCCTGAGCACCAAGCTCAGCTTCGACGTCAACCAGGACATCGCCGCGCCTTACATCAAGAAAGGCATCCGCCCACAAGTTGCCGTACTGCGTGAGCAGGGCGTCAACGGCCAGGTGGAAATGGCGGCGGCGTTCGACCGTGCCGGCTTCAATGCGATCGACGTGCACATGAGCGACATCCTCGCTGGTCGCGTCGACCTCAATGAGTTCAAAGGCCTCGTGGCCTGCGGCGGTTTCTCCTACGGCGACGTACTGGGTGCCGGTGAAGGCTGGGCCAAATCGGCCCTGTTCAACAGCCGTGCCCGCGACGCGTTCCAGGGTTTCTTCGAGCGTAACGACAGCTTCACCCTGGGTGTGTGCAACGGTTGCCAGATGATGTCCAACCTCAGCGAACTGATCCCGGGCAGCGAGTTCTGGCCGCACTTCGTGCGTAACCGTTCCGAGCAGTTCGAAGCCCGTGTTGCGATGGTTCAGGTGCAGGAATCCAACTCGATCTTCCTGCAAGGCATGGCCGGTTCGCGCATGCCAATCGCCATCGCCCACGGTGAAGGCCATGCCGAGTTCGCCAGCGAAGAAGCACTGCTGGAAGCCGACCTGTCCGGTACCGTGGCCCTGCGTTTCGTCGACAACCACGGCAAGGTCACCGAAGGCTACCCGGCCAACCCGAACGGCTCGCCGCGCGGGATCACCGGCCTGACCAGCCGCGACGGTCGCGTCACCATCATGATGCCGCACCCGGAGCGTGTGTTCCGCGCCGTGCAGAACTCGTGGCGCCCGGAAGAGTGGAACGAAGACGGCGCGTGGATGCGCATGTTCCGTAACGCTCGCGTCTGGGTGAACTAAGACGGTGTACAAGCTCAGCTTCTTTGTGCCCGACAGCCATGTGGAGACGGTGAAAACCGCCGTATTCGCAGCGGGTGGCGGGCGTATCGGCCACTACGACAGCTGCGCCTGGCAGGTCCTGGGCCAGGGCCAATTCCGCGCGATGGACGGCAGCCAGCCGTTTATCGGGCAGGTAGGGCAGGTTGAAGTGGTTGAAGAATGGAAGGTTGAGCTGGTGGTGGCGGATGAATTGATCGTGGCTGTCGTGGCTGCGTTGAAACTGAGCCATCCGTATGAGACACCGGCGTATGAGGTATGGCAGTTGGCGGATTTTTGATCCGTCGGCTGCAAAACAAGAAACCCGCTGGGCCAGTTTGGTCAGCGGGTTTTTTGTTGCCTGTCAGGGCCTCATCGCGGGCAAGCCCGGCTCCCACATTTGACCGCGTTGCCATGTCTGGTGGCGATCAAATGTGAGAGCTGGCTTGTCGGAGCGACTCGGATTTTTCTGACAAGCCTTTCAGGTTGTCCCTCGGAATCTGCCTCTCTAACCTTCGCCAGTCGCTGCCAATTCAGTGACCGGGACTGCAAGCTCGTAAACATCACTAGGAGCGTATTCTTCTCGGAGCTTTACGATGGTCAACGAAAACACTTCATCTTCCATAGCCTCGCTTCAAGCTGCAGCCCGTCAGGCGACGAGTCAACCTGCCGATCAGTTATTCTCCCTTGTACCTAATCTGGATAGCGAAACCCTGCTGGCCAACGCCTCTCAGGATCTTGCCTCAGTGCAGGCGCTGACAGTTCATCTGGCGTTTGAAGTCGACGGTTCCCACCGGGATGTGGCGCTGGGGATTTGTCGGATGCTGGAGGGGATTCAGTTGATGGTGGATCGGATGCTGGACTTGTATGAGGTGCCTGAGCCTGAGTAATTCGGCGCCTGTGAGGGCCATTCGCGAGCAAGCCCGCTCCCACATTTGACCGCGTTGCCATGACGGGCACCGATCAAAATGTGGGAGCGGGCTTGCTCGCGAAGAGGCCCTGATGCTCAGTAAAGATTCAGGCTTTTACCCCAACCTCACGGCCACTGACCAACCGCTCCAACGCCTCACCCAACCCCGAAGCCTTGTCACCAATCAGCAAGTGCCAAACCCCACTCTCAAGCTGGCTAACCCCCTGGCAACCCAGCGCAGTCAGTTGGGATTCCGACAACACCGAACCATCCTCCAGCTCCACCCGCAGCCGCGTCATTGCCACCGCATCCAGTTGCAAGACATTGGCCCGACCGCCCAGCGCACTCAGCCATTTCTCGGCCTCATGCACATTCACCGGTGTGCTCTTCTCAACAGGCGCTACCACCACCGCAGGCGCCGCAACATACGAAGGCATCGCCAACCGAATCTCATCGGCAATGCTGTCTGCCATCGGCCCGACCACTACCTGCAAACTTCCGCCATTGCCCGGCCGAACCACCGCCATGGCACCCAGTGCTTTCAGCTCGGCATCTACCGCCTTGTTGCGATCCACCATGTCCAGCCGCAGACGCGTAGTGCAAGCACCTACACTCAGCAGATTCTCCGCACCACCCAGCGCTCGAATGTAAGCTCCGGCCCGCTGGTTATCGGTCATGGCCTCGGCCTGCGCGACCTGAATATCCTCACGCCCCGGCGTCTTCAAATTGAAGCGACGGATGCAGTAATTGAACACGCTGTAGTAGATCACCGCATACGCCAGCCCAACCGGGAACACCAGCCAGCCGTTGGTGGACTTGCCCCAACCCAGCACCATGTCGATAAACCCGCCGGAGAAGGTAAAGCCCAGGTGAATGTTGAGCATGTTGGTGACCGCCATCGACAAGCCGGTCAGTAGCGCATGGATCAGATACAGGAATGGCGCGAGGAACATGAACGCGAATTCGATCGGCTCGGTGACCCCGGTCAGGAACGAGGTCAGCGCCATCGACAGGAAAATCCCGCCCATGATCTTGCGCCGTTCCGGCAGGGCATTGCGGTACATCGCCAGGCACGCCGCCGGGAGGCCGAACAACATCACCGGGAACATGCCGGTCATGAACTGGCCGCCTTTCGGGTCGCCGGCAAAGTAGCGGGTCAGGTCGCCGGTCACTACCGCGCCGGTCACCGGATCCGTGAAGCTGCCGAACACAAACCAGGCCATGTTGTTGAGGATATGGTGCAAGCCGGTGACGATCAGCAGGCGGTTGAACACGCCAAACACGAACGCGCCAAAGCTGCCGCTTTCCATCAGCAGTACGCCGAAGCTGTTGATGCCGTGCTGGATCGGTGGCCAGATCAAACCAAAGATCACCCCCAGCGCCACCGCTGAGAACCCGGTGACGATCGGTACAAACCGTCGCCCGCCAAAGAACGCCAGGTACTCCGGCAGCTTGATGTCCTTGAAGCGGTTATACAGCGCACCGGCCATCAAGCCGCTGGCGATCCCCGCGAGCATGCCCATGTTGATGCTGGCGTCCATCACCTTGAGGGTGGAGACCATCACCAGGTACCCAATGGCACCCGCCAGGCCCGCCGTGCCGTTGTTGTCGCGGGCAAAACCCACGGCGATCCCGATGGCGAAGATCAGCGCCAGGTTGGCGAAGATCGCCTGCCCGGCGTCGTGCATCACCGCGATGTTCAGCAAGTCGGTGTCGCCCAGTCGCAGCAGGAGGCCGGCGATCGGCAAAATCGCGATCGGCAGCATTAGCGCACGGCCCAGGCGTTGCAGCCCTTCGATAAAATGTTGATACACGGCGTGTCTCCCTATTTTTGTTGTTTTCAGCTCAGCGGCCAGTGGTGTTGACAGGCTTGGCGAACGGCTTTGGCGCTGCTCAGGTTAAGCAGGCTTTGGCTCAGTTGCCGGCATTGGGCTGCGTCCAGGTGACGGACACGGTCCTTGATTTCTCCGATTTGCGGCGGGCTGACAGACAGCTCGCTGATGCCCAAGCCGATCAGCACCGGCGTGGCCAGCGGGTCGGACGCCAGCGCGCCGCACACACCCACCCAACGGCCATGCTTGGCGGCGCCGATGCAGGTCTGCGCGATCAGCCGCAGCAGCGCCGGGTGCATGGCGTCGACTCGGGCGGCGAGGCCGGCGTGGTCGCGGTCCATGGCAAGGGTGTACTGGGACAGGTCATTGGTGCCGATGGACAGAAAGTCCGCGTGCTCGGCCAGTTGTTCGGCCATCAGCGCCGCCGCGGGCACTTCGATCATCACGCCCAGTTCCGGGCGTTGGGTGAGCTCCAGTTCGGCGCACAGTTCATCGAGGCGCTGGCGAATGTGCAGCAGTTCGTCGACTTCGCTGACCATCGGCAGCAGGATCCGGCAGCGCTCCAGCGGGCTGACCTGAAGAAGGGCACGCAGTTGCTGGTCCAGCACTTCCGGACGCACTTGCGCCATGCGAATGCCCCGCAGGCCCAGCACCGGGTTGGTCTCGAACGGCAGCGGCAGGTAGTCGAGTTGCTTGTCGCCGCCGACGTCGATGGTGCGGATGATCACGGATTTGTCGCCCATGGCATCCAGCACGGCTTGGTAGGCCTGGCGCTGCTCTTGCTCGTCGGGTGCAGTGCGGCGGTCGACGAAGAGAAATTCGGTACGCAGCAGGCCGACGCCATCCGCGCCATTCTCGAAGGCTAACTGGGCTTCGGCGCCGGAGGCGACATTCGCGGCCACTTCAATACGCACGCCATCCTGAGTGCTGGCAGTGCCTCGAGCCTCCGCGTGCTGCTGTTGGCGCCGCAGTTTCTGTGCATCGCGCAACTGATGAACCTGAGCGTGGCGTGCATCATCCGGTGTCAGTTCCAGTCGACCGTTGGCGGCGTCCAGCACCACCCGTTGACCCTGTGGCACCTCCAGCACTTGCTCGCCCAACGCGACCACACACGGCAGGCCTTTGCCCCGTGCCAGAATCGCCACATGAGAAGTCGCGCCGCCTTCGGCCATGCAGATACCGGCGGCGTGTTGCTTACTCAATTGCAGCAGATCCGACGGGGTCAATTCATGGGCCGAGACGATCGCGCCGGCCGGCAACTCGAAGTGCCAGGCCTCGCCCAGCAGCGCCCGCAGCACGCGTTGTTGCAAGTCCCGCAGGTCGTTGGCGCGTTCGGCGAACAGTGGTTTGCCAAGGGCGAGCAGCACTGCGCATTGGGCCTGGATCGCATCGCGCCAGGCGTGAGTGGCGGCGCTGCCATGTTCGATGGCGGTGGTGGCGGCTTCCAGCAGGGTCGGGTCTTCCAGCAATGCCAGGTGGGCGGCGAAGATCTCTTCTTCTTCCACATCCTTGCGCTGGCGGGCCTGGTCCAGGGTGTGGCGGATTTCGCCGCGCACCTGTTCCAGGGCGCTGTCCAGGTGCTGCAATTGTTCATCCGGAACATTGTTGCCCGGGTCCGCCGGCAGCTCGATTCCGTTCAGGCGGAACAAGGGGCCGCATACCAAGCCCGGCGCGGCGCAGACGCCTTGCAGCACACCGGCCTCGGTATTCGCGCGTCGCGGGGCTGCGGCCACTGGGGCGTGATGTTCTTCGCTGAAGGCCACCGACAGCGCGGCGATCAGTGCTTGCAGCGCCGCTTCACAATCCTTGCCGCGACAAGTGACCTGTACCTCGTCCTGCTCACCAATCCCCAGTCCCATCAAGCCGATCAAGCTGTCGCACGAGGCCGACTTGCCGGCGAAATGCAGCTGCGACTGGCTGCTGAATGCCTGTGCGGTCTTGCGGATCAAGGCGGCAGGGCGCGCGTGCAACCCGCCACGATGGGTGATGCGAATAGTCGCGCTGGCTTCGGCGACAGACTCATCAATCACTTTCGCCGCACCGGCCAACCGCGCAACCACATGCAGCAGCGGCTCGCCGACCTTCACTGTTTTCAAGGTGATCGGCCGTAGCTCAAACAACTCGCTGTTGGTCAGGATGATCAGGCTGACCAGGCTTTTGCACTGCCGCGCAATCAGATCCAGATCAAACTGCACCAGTGCCTGGCCCTTGCTGACTCGCGCCCCTTGCTTGACCAGCAGCGCAAAGCCTTCGCCATTCAATTCCACTGTGTCGATGCCCACGTGCATCAGCAGTTCGGCACCGTTATCGGCGCGAATGGTCAGCGCGTGCCCGGTGCGGGCGACGTGGATGATCACGCCGTCGCACGGCGCGTGCAGGCAATCGTTGAGCGGGTCGATGGCAATGCCGTCGCCCATGGCGCCACTGGCGAACACTTCGTCGGGAACGTTGCCCAGGGTCAGCACCGGCCCACTGAGGGGAGCGCTGAGGGTAAGGTCTTTATTATTGTGGGACATGGGCACGGTACTCATCAGGAAATCGCTGCAATCAACTCAGTGGGTACGGGTCACTTTGCTCAAGTGACGCGGTTGGTCCGGGTCCATGCCCCGGGCCTCTGCCAAACCGGCAGCCATCACGTAGAAACTCTGGATCGCCAGGATCGGGTCCAGGGCCGGGTGTTCGGCGCGGCTCAGGGTCAGGTCGCGTTCGGCGATGTCATCGGGAGCGGCCAGCAACACGCGGGCACCGCGCTGGCGCATGTCGGCGGCCAGGCTCAGCAGGCCGGCTTGTTCGGCGCCACGGGGGGCGAAGACCAGCAGCGGGTAGTTGTCATCGATCAGGGCCATCGGGCCATGGCGCACTTCGGCGCTGCTGAAGGCTTCGGCCTGGATCGCCGAGGTTTCCTTGAGCTTGAGCGCGGCTTCCTGGGCAATGGCAAAACCGGCGCCACGGCCGATCACCATCAGTTGCTGGCAGCCGCGCAGGGCTTCGATGGCCACGCTCCAGTCTTGCTTGGCCGCTTCACGCAAACCATCAGGCAAGGCCTGGCAGGCTTGCAGCAATTCGGCTTCCTGGTTCCAGTGGCCGATCAATTGGGCACTGGCACTCAGGGTGGCGATAAAGCTTTTGGTGGCGGCGACGCTGCGTTCCGGCCCGGCGCACAGCGGCACGTGGAATTCGCAGGCGGCTTCCAGTGGCGAGTCTTCGGCGTTGACCATCGAGATGCTCAAGGCGCCGCGCTTGCGCAGCAGGCGCAGGCTGTTGACCAGGTCCGGGCTTTGCCCCGACTGGGAGAAACCGAACGCCACTTGCCCGCTGACCTTGAGCGGCGATTGCAGCATGGTCACCACCGACATCGGCAACGACGCCACCGGAATCCCCAGGTGTTGCATGGTCAGGTAGGCGAAGTAACTGGCGGCATGGTCCGAGCTGCCGCGAGCAATGGTCATTGCCACTTGCGGCGGCTGGCGACGCAGGCGGCCGGCGACTTCCTCCAGCAATGGGTCCAGGCGTTGCAGTTGAGCCTCGACGGCCTCGCAGGAGGCCAGGGCCTCTTCAAGCATTTTTGAAGTCAATGGTTTCTCCTTCGACCATTACGTCGGTGAGGTGCAGGGAGCGGTCCAGGCGCACGCAGTCGGCGAAGCTGCCGGGTTGCAGGCGACCGCGTTCTTCGAGGCCCAGGTAGTCCGCAGGAAATTGCGACAGGCGTTGTGAGGCTTCACTAATGGGCAGGCCGATCTTCACCAGGTTGCGCAGCGCCTGGTCCATGGTCAGGGTGCTGCCGGCCAGTGTTCCATCGGCCAGGCGTACGCCGCCCAGGCACTTGGTCACGGTGTGGCTGCCCAGCTTGTATTCACCGTCGGGCATGCCGGCGGCGGCGGTGGAATCGGTGACGCAGTACAGGCACGGGATCGAACGCAGGGCCACGCGCATGGCGCCGGGGTGCACGTGCAGCAGGTCGGGAATCAGCTCAGCGTATTTGGCGTGGGCCAGGGCCGCGCCGACGATGCCGGGCTCACGGTGATGCAACGGGCTCATGGCGTTGTACAAATGGGTAAAGCTGGTGGCCCCGGCGGCGAGGGCGGCGACGCCTTCTTCGTAGCTGCCCAGGGTGTGGCCGATCTGCATGCGCACGCCGCGTTCGCTGAGGGCGCGGATCAGTCCGTCATGGCCGGCGATTTCCGGAGCAATGGTGATCACCCGGATCGGCGCCAGGCGCAGGTATTCTTCGACTTCGGCCATCAAGGCGGTGTGGGCGAAGTTCGGTTGTGCGCCGAGTTTTCCCGGATTGATGTAGGGGCCTTCCAGGTGCACGCCGAGCACACGGGCGGTGCCGGTCGGGCGGCTCTCGCAATAGGTGCCGATTTCGCCGAGCACACGGGTGATTTCGTCCACCGGCGCGGTCATGGTGGTGGCCAGCAGCGAGGTGGTGCCAAACCGCACGTGGGTGCGAGTGATGGTGTGGAAGGCGTCGGTGCCTTCCATGATGTCTTTGCCGCCACCGCCGTGCACATGCAGGTCGATAAAGCCTGGCAGCAAATATGGCAGGTCGTTGTCTGCCGGGTCGCACGGGCTGCCTTCAACGGCAGTGACCTTGCCGTGCTGGTGCACCAGGCGGCCGCGAATCCAGCCGTTGGGCGTAAGAATGTTGTCTTCGGACATGGGCAGTTCTCTAAATTCGCAGTTCAGCGGAATAGTCGTGGCGGCGCAGTTCTGCGACGAAGTCGTAGTAGTCGTTGCGGCAATAGGTGTCGGTGATTTCAATCGGGGTGTTGTCGGCGGTGTAGCCCACCCGGGTCATCAGCAGCATGGCGGTGCCAGGGGCGATGCCCACCAGGGCTGCGAACTCGTCCGAGGCGTTGATCGCCTGGATGTGTTGCAGGGCGCGCACGATGGGCTTGCCGATGCTTTCCAGGTATTCGTACAGCGAGTTGCCGATGGCCTGCGGGTGGGGGAGGACGGAGGCGGGCATGGCGGTCATTTCAATCGCCATCACTGTGTCGTCGGCCTTACGCAAACGCTTGAGGCGCGCGACCTTGTCACTCGGCGACAGGCCCAGGCGGATCAGCTCTTCATGGGTCGGCGGGGTGATGTCGCGCTCGAGCCACTGGGACGTCGGCACAAAGCCCTTGAGACGGAGCATTTCGCTGAAGCCCGAGAGGCGCGACAACGGCTGTTCAAGGCGCGGAGTGATGAAGGTTCCGGAGCCTTGGCTGCGACGGATCAGGCCTTGTTCGAACAGTACTTCCAGCGCCTTGCGGGCGGTCACTCGGGAAATGCTCAGTTGCTCGCTGAGGGCGCGTTCCGACGGCAATGCCTGCTCGGATTTCCATTGGCCGGCATGAATCGCGGCTTCAAGGTTACGGGCCAGTTGCAGGTACAGCGGCGTCGATTGTTTATCGTCGGGGCGCAGGGCCAGGATGGGGTTCATCGTGTCGGTTTCCGATGCGGTTATTGGAGTGTTGTCGCCCGGTAGTGATCGCAAGCTAATACCACTTAAATACCATGTCAATGCAGCGAAAACGGTGCAGGCGAGCGTTTACGGGCGCCTTAATAGTGCGCCAGTTCAAGTGGTATTAGAGAGGTCTTTCTGTGGGGCAGAAGCGCGCAGCTTGCCGGGGTGAACTGGTATTCACCGGCAAGCGCCGCGTGGGGCGGGATTTTTTTTCGAATTATTTTACGAGTGGCAGGAAATTACGGACGAATCTCGATCATCGTGCCGTCTTTCACCAGGTTCCAGACTTCGCGCATGTCGACATTGCGCATGCCGATGCAGCCGTCGGTCCAGTCCAGGGTGTGGAACAGCTCTTCGGGGTAGTCCTCGGCGTCGGGGGTGCCGTGGATCATGATCATGCTGCCGGGCTTGACCCCTTCGCGGCGGGCGCGGGCGGAGTCGCTGATGTTGGGGTAGGAAATGTGCATGGCCAGGTTGAAGCGGTCGCTGGTCTTGCGCCAGTCGATCCAGTAGAAGCCTTCCGGGGTTCGGCGGTCGCCTTCCATCAGCTTGGTGCCCTTGGGGTTCTTGCCCAGGGAAATGCGGTAGGTCCTGAGGGGCTTGCCGTCGTTGATCAGTTGCAACTGATGGGCGGACTTGAGCACCAGGATTTTTTCGACGGGTTTGCCCCCCAGGATCACTTGGGTGGAGGCTGGCGACAGCGTGGCAAACGACAGGCAGATCAGAGCAAGCAACCAACGCATTAAAACGGTATCCCCTGAAAAGACTACGTGCCACCTGGATTGTTATTTGGCCAACTGGGTCAGCGGCGGCACCGACTCGCTGCGCACCGGATACGACTGTTGCCGGCGGTCAGCAAAAAAGCATTCTAAGGTACGCCCGACCGTGCGGAAAGCCAGCTCGGACCAAGGGATGTCGGCTTCATCGAATAAGCGCACTTCCAGGCTTTCGGGGCCTGCGGCAAAGTCCAGGTCGATCAGTTCGGCACGGTAGAAGATGTGCACCTGGCTGATGTGCGGCACGTCGATCAGGGTATAGATGCTCAGGTTGCGCACCCGGGCGCAGGCTTCTTCCATGGTTTCGCGCATGGCGGCCTGTTCGACGGTCTCGCCGTTCTCCATAAAACCTGCAGGCAGGGTCCAGAAACCCAGGCGCGGCTCGATGGCGCGGCGGCACAGCAGCACCTGGTCGCCCCACACCGGCACGGTGCCGGCGACGATATTGGGGTTCTGGTAGTGAATGGTCTGACAGTGATCGCAGACATAACGCAGGCGTGCGTCGCCTTCGGGAATGCGCTGGGTGACCGGTTTACCGCACTGGCTGCAGAAGTTCATGCTGGGGTTCCTGGAGAGTGCGCCTATCTTGGCGTGACCGGGTATGGCCTGCAAGTTGTCGTTTAGCGACATGGCCAGGGTTTTGGGGTTGGGCGTGCGCACGGTTTGGTGCATGATGCAAGGTAGCCAACAGACCGAGATGACTCATGCTGGACGAGCTACTTCGCCGGGTAAGCAATCATACGCCCCACACGCTGGAGACCGACGGTCGGTTCCCGGAAGCGGCGGTACTGGTGCCGATCACCCGCAGTGACGAACCCGAGCTGATCCTGACCTTGCGCGCCAGCGGGCTGTCGACCCATGGCGGCGAAGTGGCGTTCCCTGGCGGGCGCCGCGACCCGGAAGACCCGGACCTGATATTCACCGCGCTGCGAGAAGCCGAAGAAGAAATCGGCCTGCCGCCGGGCCTGGTGGAAGTCATCGGCCCATTGAGCCCGCTGATTTCCCTGCACGGTATCCGTGTCACGCCTTATGTAGGCGTTATCCCTGATTACGTTGAATACCTGGCCAATGACGCCGAGATCGCCGCTGTGTTCAGCGTGCCCCTGGAGTTTTTTCGCCAGGATCCCCGCGAACACACCCACCGTATCGATTACCAGGGCCGCAGTTGGTACGTGCCCAGTTACCGGTTTGGCGAATACAAGATCTGGGGCCTGACGGCGATCATGATCGTCGAGCTGATCAATTTGCTCTATGACGATGCCGACATCAGCCTGCATCGGCCGCCGAAAAGCTTCATCAATACCTAAGAGCCAGATGGCCATCGTTCCTGCCGTGAGGATCCACCTATGAAATACCGCCTGGGCGACGCCCGAGTCGAAACCCATCCCAACAGCTGGGTGGCCCCCAATGCCACGCTGGTGGGCAAGGTCAAGCTGGAGGAGGGCGCCAACGTCTGGTTCAACGCGGTGTTGCGCGGCGACAACGAGCTGATCCTGATTGGCAAGAACAGCAACGTGCAGGACGGCAGCGTGATGCACACCGACATGGGTTACCCGCTGACCCTCGGTACCGGCGTGACCATCGGCCATAACGCCATGTTGCATGGCTGCACCGTCGACGATTACAGCTTGATCGGCATTAATGCGGTGATCCTCAACGGGGCGAAGATCGGCAAGCACTGCATCATCGGCGCCAATTCGCTGATTGGCGAAGGCAAGGAGATTCCCGATGGTTCGTTGGTGATGGGCTCGCCGGGCAAGGTGGTGCGGGAACTGACCGACGTGCAGAAGAAAATGCTCGAGGCCAGCGCTGCGCACTATGTGCATAACGCCCAGCGTTATGCCCGTGATCTGGTTGAGCAGGAAGAATGACCGTATCTGAACGGCCGGTAGCGTCGCCTTGCGTGAGCATTTGCGCGCTGGATGACGATGATATCTGCACGGGATGCCAGCGCACGGTGGAAGAGATTACCCGCTGGAGTCGCATGGACAACGCCGAGCGCCGGGTGGTGCTGGGGTTGTGCCATGAGCGGGCGAAGGCGAGTGGGCTGATGTGGATGATTCCGGGGAAGTCCGGCGCCTGATAGACCGTTTTCGCGAGCAAGCCCGCTCCCACATTTGATTGCGTTTATCTTGGAGGAATGCGTTCAAAATGTGGGAGCGGGCTTGCTCGCGAAAGGGCCTGCCCAGACGACATATTTCCAAATGTGAAGTACCCTGTGCCCCTTGTTCACAGGTCCCTAGCCCCATGTTCTTCCTGATCGCCTACATCAGCAGCGTCGTGCTGATCAACTTTGCCTTTTCCACCGCTCCGCACCTGGATGTCATCTGGTCTGCCTGGGGCGGCTTGGTATTTGTCCTGCGGGACATGGTGCAAACCCGCTTCGGCCATGGCGCGATCATTGCCATGCTGGCGGCGCTGGTGCTGTCCTATATCACCTCCGATCCGTCCATCGCCCTGGCCAGTGCCACGGCGTTCGCGGTGTCCGAATGCATTGACTGGCTGGTGTTCAGCATCACCAAGCGCCCGCTCCACGACCGCCTGTGGATCAGTTCGGCGCTCAGCATTCCCCTCGATACCTTCATCTTTTTCGGCCTGATCGGCGCGCTCACGCCTGCCGTGGCCGGCACTGCCCTGGTCTCGAAGTTCGCCGGCGTCACCGTGGTGTGGCTGGCCATGGCCTGGCGTTTGCGCCGGCAGCGCGTCGCCAACTGAAGCCAATCCTTACAGTTCATGTAAAATGCCGGCCTTTCTCCACATGATCCGCTCCCCTGAGGACCTGAGATGACCCGAATCGGAACTCCATTGTCGCCAACCGCGACCCGCGTAATGCTGTGTGGCTGCGGTGAGCTGGGCAAGGAAGTGGTAATCGAACTGCAACGCCTGGGCGTTGAAGTGATTGCCGTGGATCGCTACGCCAACGCACCGGCCATGCAGGTTGCCCACCGTAGTCATGTGATCAACATGCTCGATGGCGCCGCCCTGCGTGCCGTGATCGAAGCCGAAAAGCCGCACTTCATCGTGCCGGAAATCGAAGCGATCGCCACCGCGACCCTGGTTGAGCTGGAAGCCGAAGGCTTCAACGTGATCCCGACCGCCCGCGCGACCTTGCTGACCATGAACCGCGAGGGCATCCGTCGCCTGGCCGCTGAAGAGCTGGACCTGCCGACCTCGCCGTACCACTTCGCTGACACCTTCGAGGACTACAGCAAGGCCGTCACCGACCTGGGCTTCCCGTGCGTGGTCAAGCCGGTGATGAGTTCGTCGGGCAAAGGCCAGAGCCTGTTGCGCAGTGCCGATGACGTGCAGAAAGCCTGGGACTACGCCCAGGAAGGCGGGCGTGCCGGCAAGGGCCGCGTGATCATCGAAGGCTTTATCGACTTCGACTACGAAATCACCCTGCTGACCGTGCGCCACATTGGCGGCACCACCTTCTGCGCGCCTGTCGGTCACCGTCAGGAGAAGGGCGACTACCAGGAATCCTGGCAGCCACAGGCCATGAGCCCGATTGCGCTGGCGGAATCCGAGCGCGTTGCCAAGGCGGTAACCGAAGCATTGGGTGGTCGTGGTCTGTTTGGCGTCGAGCTGTTTATCAAAGGCGATCAGGTGTGGTTCAGCGAAGTGTCGCCGCGCCCCCATGACACTGGCCTGGTAACCCTGATTTCCCAGGACTTGTCGCAGTTCGCCCTGCATGCGCGGGCAATTCTCGGCCTGCCGATTCCGTTGATCCGTCAATTCGGGCCTTCGGCTTCGGCGGTGATTCTGGTGGAAGGCAAGTCGACACAGACGGCGTTTGCCAACCTGGGGGCTGCGTTGAGCGAGCCGGATACGGCGTTGCGTTTGTTCGGCAAGCCGGAAGTGAACGGTCAGCGTCGTATGGGCGTGGCGTTGGCGCGGGATGAGTCGATTGAGGCTGCCCGGGCTAAAGCGACCCGTGCTTCGAAAGCGGTTGTTGTAGAGCTGTAATCGAGTCGCGCCCATCGCGGGCAAGCCCGGCTCCCACAGGGAAATGCATTCCAAATGTGGGAGCCGGGCTTGCCCGCGATGGCGGTTTATCAGCTAACGCGATTCAAATCGTTATTGCGCGTCTCTTTCAGGCACAGCACAGCAATCAAGCTGATCACCGCTGCCGCCGACACATACCCGCCGACGTAACTCAAACCGCCCATCGCCACCAGTTTGGTCGCGAAGAACGGTGCCGCCGACGCGCCCACGATCCCGCCGAGGTTATACGCCGCCGAAGCACCGGTATAACGCACGCGGGTCGGGAACAGTTCCGGCAGCATCGCGCCCATCGGGGCGAACGTCACGCCCATCAAAAACAGCTCCAGCGCCAGGAACAATGCCACGGCCCAGGTTGAACCGTGGGTGAGCAACGGTTCCATGGTGAAGCCGGAGAGGATGGTCAGAATCGCACCCACAATCAGCACCGGCTTACGCCCGTAACGGTCGCTTGCCCACGCCGCCAGCGGCGTCGCCGCGCCCATGAACAGCACGGCGAAGCACAGCAGCCCGAGGAAGGTTTCACGGCTGTAGCCCAGCGTGGACACGCCGTAACTCAGGGAAAACGCCGTGGTGATATAGAACAGCGCATAACACACCACCATCGATGCCGCGCCCAGCAGTACCGGCAGCCAATGCTGGCTGAACAGTTCCACCAGTGGCACTTTCACCGGGGCTTCCTTGGCTACGGCATTCGCGAATACAGGCGTTTCATGCAGTTTGAGTCGCGCATACAGGCCCACCATCACCAGCGCCGCGCTGAGGATGAACGGAATGCGCCAGCCCCAGCTGCGGAATTGCTCGTCGCTCAGGCTCATGGCCAGGATCAGGAACAGCCCGTTGGCTGCCAAGAACCCTATCGATGGCCCCAGTTGCGGGAACATGCCGAACCAGGCGCGTTTGCCCTTCGGTGCGTTCTCGGTCGCCAGCAACGCCGCGCCGCCCCATTCGCCGCCAAGCCCGAGGCCTTGGCCAAAGCGCAGCACGCAGAGCAGGATCGGCGCCCAGGCTCCGATGCTGTCATAACCGGGCAGCAAACCAATCAGCGTGGTGCACACGCCCATCAGCAGCAGGGACGCCACCAACGTCGATTTACGGCCAATCCGGTCACCAAAGTGGCCGAACAGCGCCGAACCCAACGGCCGCGCGATAAACGCGATACCGAAGGTCAGGAACGAGGCAAGCATCTGCGCCGTGCCGGAGGTTTGCGGGAAGAACACCGGGCCGATCACCAGGGCAGCGGCAGTCGCATAGATATAGAAGTCGTAGAACTCGATGGCGGTGCCGATGATGCTCGCGGTGGCGACCCGGGCCGTCGAGTTGGTCGGGGCGGCGGTCGCCGTCTCGTTATAGGTGGTGCTCATTGAAGTATCCCTGACGGTCATTGCGCGTTTGGACGCGGATTATTATTGGTCGAACACCCATGGATCAGGGTTGTGCGCGGGGCGGCTCGGGATGGGAGCAAACACCGGTCAGACACGGTAAAACGCTGCCTGGACGCGCTCAGTGCGGATAGCACGCGGTCGGGCGGGGCTTGGGTAAGCCGCCCGATTATAGGAAGGGGTTTGCGGATCCAACAAGGGGCTTAAGCGGCGACCGGCACCGTGCTGGTGTGCCAGATCAGCACCTTGGCGACGCGGTTGTCCTCGGTCTCGAGGATTTCCAGGCGATAGCGGCCGATTTTCAGGCACACGGCGCAATCCGGGATGGTCTCCAGCGCTTCGGTGACCAGGCCGTTGAGGGTCTTGGGGCCGTCGCTGGGCAGGTGCCAGCCGAGGGTTTTGTTCAGGTCGCGAATCGAGGCGGCGCCGTCGATCACGTAGCGACCATCCAGTTGTGGCTGGATGTGCGGGTTGTCGAGATGCTGCTCGTTTTCGAACTCACCGACGATTTCTTCAAGAATGTCTTCCAGGGTCACGATGCCCAGCACTTCGCCATATTCATCCACCACCATGCCCAGGCGGCGCTGCTGCTTGTGGAAGTTCAGCAATTGCAGTTGCAGCGGTGTGCTTTCCGGGACGAAGTAGGGCTCGTGGCAGGCCTCCAGCAGCGCTTCCTTGGTCAGGCTGGCGTCCGGCAGCAGATGGCGGATCTGCCGGGTGTTGAGCACCGCTTCGACCTGGTTGATATCGCTGTGGAACACCGGCAGTCGGGTGCGCGTGGAAACCCGCAGTTGCTCGATGATTTCCTCTACCGAGTCATCCAGGTTGATGCCGTCCACTTCGCTGCGGGGCACCAGGATGTCATTCACGGTGATGTTGTCCAGGGCATGAATGCCTGGCATGCCCGGTGCGCGGGTGTTGGGGATTTCGGCTTCCGGCTCGTCGTCCTGATCCGGCTGCGGCTCGTCGCTCTTCTTGACCACGCCAGGTTTGCGGGCAAATGGGCGCAGCAGCAACAGGCTGACGCCATTGAGCAGCCAGGCCAGCGGATAAAGGATTTTCAACGGAACGCTCAGCAACGTATTGCCGAAACCGAGGATGGTTTGCGGGTGGCGAGTGGCCAGGGCGCGGGGCAGATAGTCGGCCAGCACCAGCAGGACCGCACTGGAGATCACCCAGCCGAGCCATGGGCCGTTTTCCGCCCACGCGTAGATCGCCAGCAGGGTGCAGAGAATCACCACCACGGCGCGGCACAAGGTGTTGCAGAGGATCAGGCTATTGCGCGGGAAATTCAGGCGGGCGGCGGCTTTGTCACCCTGGCGGGTGCCAGGTCGCAGGGCCAGCAAATGTTGCTGGGCGGCTTCGATGGCGGTAAACAGCGCCGACCATAAAACCAGCAAGGCTACTACCGCAAGCATCGGCCCTAAGGGCAAGTTGTCCATGTCGGCTGCCCGTCAGATATGCAGGATGTATTCGCGAACCAGCTTGCTGCCGAAATAGGCCAGCATCAGCAGGCAGAAACCGGCCAGGGTCCAGCGGATCGCCTTGTGCCCGCGCCAGCCGAGGCGGTTGCGGCCCCACAGCAGCACGCTGAACACCACCCAGGCCAGGCACGCCAGCAGGGTCTTGTGCACCAGGTGCTGGGCGAACAGGTTCTCGACGAACAGCCAGCCGGAGATCAGCGACAGCGACAGCAGCGTCCAGCCGGCCCAGAGGAAGCCGAACAGCAGGCTTTCCATGGTTTGCAACGGCGGGAAGTTCTTGATCAGCCCGGACGGGTGCTTGTGCTTGAGCTGGTGGTCTTGCAGCAGTAGCAACAAGGCCTGGAACACCGCGATGGTGAACATGCCGTAGGCGAGGATCGACAGCAGGATGTGGGCGAGGATGCCCGGCTCTTCATCAATGACCTGCACGGTGCCGGTCGGCGTGAATTGCGCCAGCAGTACCGTCAGCACCCCGAGCGGGAACAGCAGCACCAGCAGGTTCTCCACCGGAATCCTGTAACAGGCCATCAGGGTCAGTGCGATCACTGCGGCGGCAATCAGGCTCGCGGCGCTGAAAAAATCCAGGCCCAGGCCGACCGGCGTCATCAAGTGTGTGAACAGGCTGGCCGCGTGGGCGAGCAGGGCAAGGACGCCAAGGCCTACCAACAGGCGTTTGTCGGCCTTGGCGCCTTGGGCCAGACGAGTGCCCTGATAAAGGGTCGCAGCGGCATACAAGATGGCGGCGGCGAGGCTGGGTAGCAAACTGGGTGACAAAGGGAGCATAAATCCTGTTAAGCAGGCCCGAAAGGCGCTGAGTTTGGCATACACCTGCGTAACACGAAAGACTCTCAGGCCAGACAGCGGGTGTGCATGGCGGCAGTCTTCGCTATAATCCGCGACCTGCCCACGCCGCAGGCTCGCCGAGCGCTGTTTTTAATAGCGATTTACCACAGCCTGGGCCGCCATTACCTCGGTCTAACAATGCATTTCGATGAATAGGGCCTGAAAGGATCGCGCATGTTTGAAAATCTGACTGACCGTCTCTCGCAGACGCTGCGCCATGTCACCGGCAAGGCCAAGCTGACCGAGGACAATATTAAAGACACCCTGCGTGAAGTGCGCATGGCGTTGCTGGAAGCCGACGTCGCCTTGCCGGTGGTGAAGGACTTCGTCAACTCGGTCAAAGAGCGCGCGGTCGGCACTGAAGTGTCCCGCAGCCTGACCCCGGGCCAGGCCTTTGTGAAGATCGTCCAGGCCGAACTCGAAAGCCTGATGGGCGCGGCCAACGAAGATTTGAACCTCAGCGCCGTGCCGCCAGCCGTTGTGCTGATGGCTGGCCTGCAAGGTGCGGGTAAAACCACCACCGCCGGCAAACTGGCGCGCTTCCTTAAAGAGCGCAAGAAGAAGTCGGTGATGGTGGTGTCTGCGGACGTTTACCGTCCGGCCGCGATCAAACAGCTGGAAATGCTCGCGGGCGAAGTGGGTGTGACCTTCTTCCCGTCCGACCTGAGCCAGAAGCCGGTCGATATCGCCCAGGCGGCTATTAAAGAAGCCAAGCTGAAATTCATCGACGTGGTCATCGTCGATACCGCCGGTCGCCTGCACATCGATGAAGAGATGATGGGCGAGATCAAGGCGCTGCATGCCGCGATCAACCCGGTAGAGACTCTGTTCGTGGTCGACGCCATGACCGGCCAGGATGCGGCCAACACCGCCAAGGCCTTTGGTGATGCGCTGCCGCTGACCGGTGTGATCCTGACCAAGGTCGACGGCGACGCTCGTGGCGGTGCCGCCTTGTCGGTGCGTGCGATTACCGGCAAGCCGATCAAGTTCATTGGTATGGGCGAGAAGAGCGAAGCGCTCGAGCCGTTCCACCCTGAGCGGATCGCCTCGCGTATCCTCGGCATGGGCGACGTGCTCAGCCTGATCGAGCAAGCGGAAGCGACCCTCGACAAGGACAAGGCAGACAAACTTGCTAAAAAGCTGAAGAAGGGCAAGGGCTTCGACCTCGAAGACTTCCGCGACCAGCTGCAACAGATGAAGAACATGGGCGGTCTCGGCGGCCTGATGGACAAGCTGCCGAACATCGGCGGCGTGAACCTGGCGCAAATGGGCAATGCCCAGGGCGCGGCAGAGAAGCAATTCAAGCAGATGGAAGCCATCATCAATTCCATGACCCCGGCCGAGCGCCGCGACCCTGAGCTGATCAGCGGTTCGCGCAAACGTCGGATCGCCATGGGTTCCGGCACCCAGGTGCAGGACATCGGTCGCTTGATCAAGCAGCACAAGCAGATGCAGAAGATGATGAAGAAATTCTCCGCAAAAGGCGGAATGGCCAAGATGATGCGCGGCATGGGCGGTATGTTGCCCGGCGGCGGCATGCCGAAAATGTAAAGAATTCGAGCAGAAGTTCGCTTCTGCTCCGACCCACACGGATGTGGGATCTCCAGCAAACCCGCCATTGGCGGGAGCTGACTTGCCGTTTTAACCGACGGCTCTATAGCAGATCTGAATGGCACGCTGATAGGCGCCAGAAAAAGACATTTGCAAAAGTCCGGATATTCCTTAGAATATGCGGCCTTTCGGGCACCTATGCCCGCTGTGCATTTAGATTTGCAGCACCGACTACAGGAACGATGTTCACATGCTAACAATCCGTCTTGCCCTTGGCGGCTCCAAAAAGCGCCCGTTTTACCACTTGACCGTAACTGACAGCCGCAACCCACGTGACGGCTCTCACAAGGAACAAGTTGGCTTCTTCAACCCGATCGCTCGTGGTCAAGAAGTCCGTCTGTCCGTGAACCAAGAGCGCGTAGCCTACTGGCTGAGCGTTGGTGCACAACCTTCTGAGCGCGTTGCTCAGTTGTTGAAGGATGCATCTAAGGCTGCGGCCTGAGCAATATGAACGCGACGCCAGCGGTTGCTGATGATTTGATCGTTATCGGCAAGATTTATTCTGTTCATGGCGTTCGCGGCGAAGTGAAGGTGTATTCCTTTACTGATCCGACTGAAAACCTGTTGCAGTACAAGACCTGGACGCTCAAGCGCGAAGGTAGTGTGAAACAGGTAGAGCTGGTCAGTGGACGCGGGAACGACAAGTTCCTGGTCGCAAAGCTCAAGGGTCTTGATGATCGTGAAGAAGCTCGTCTTCTGGCCGGTTATGAGATCTGCGTGCCGCGCAACCTGTTCCCTGAATTGACCGACGGCGAGTACTACTGGTACCAGCTGGAAGGTCTGAAGGTTATTGATCAACTCGGGCAATTGCTCGGGAAAATCGATCATCTTCTGGAAACCGGCGCCAATGATGTAATGGTGGTCAAGCCTTGCGCTGGCAGCCTGGATGATCGTGAACGCCTGTTGCCCTATACAGAGCAATGCGTGTTGGCCGTCGACCTGGCAGCGGGCGAGATGAAGGTGGAATGGGACGCGGATTTCTAACGTGGCTAACCTGCGCGTTGAAGTGATCAGTTTGTTTCCCGAGATGTTTTCCGCCATCAGCGAGTACGGCATCACCAGTCGGGCGGTGAAACAGGGGCTCTTGCAGCTCACCTGTTGGAACCCGCGAGACTACACGACAGATCGACATCACACTGTGGACGACCGCCCATTTGGCGGTGGCCCGGGCATGGTGATGAAGATCAAGCCCCTGGAAGACGCGTTGGTTCAGGCCAAGGCAGCCGCCGGGGAGAAGGCGAAGGTAATTTACCTGTCCCCTCAAGGCCGTCAGCTGAATCAGTCGGCGGTACGCGAGTTGGCGAATCTGGAAGCATTAATCCTGATTGCCGGTCGCTATGAAGGCATTGACGAGCGGTTTATTGAAGCTCATGTCGATGAAGAGTGGTCGATTGGGGACTATGTCCTGTCTGGCGGCGAGCTGCCGGCGATGGTCCTGATAGATGCGGTTACACGACTGCTGCCTGGAGCTTTAGGGCATGCGGACTCCGCGGAGGAAGATTCCTTCACGGATGGTTTGCTGGATTGCCCGCACTACACCCGACCGGAGGTGTATGCGGATCAGCGTGTTCCCGACGTATTGCTAAGTGGCAATCACGCACACATCCGGCGTTGGCGTTTACAGCAGTCCCTCGGGCGGACCTATGAACGACGCGCCGATCTTCTGGAAAGCCGCTCGCTTTCTGGAGAAGAGAAGAAGCTGCTCGAGGAATACATCCTTGGGCGGGACGATAGTTAACAACGTATCGATGGTAGGTCCGACGACTTACCTTAGGAGCACAGCATGACTAACAAAATCATCCTTGCACTCGAAGCAGAGCAGATGACCAAAGAGATCCCTACCTTTGCCCCGGGCGACACCATCGTCGTTCAGGTGAAAGTGAAGGAAGGCGACCGTTCGCGTCTGCAAGCGTTCGAAGGCGTGGTAATTGCCAAGCGTAACCGTGGTGTGAACAGTGCTTTCACTGTTCGTAAAATCTCCAACGGTGTTGGCGTAGAGCGTACTTTCCAGACCTACAGCCCGCAAATCGACAGCATGGCCGTTAAACGTCGCGGTGACGTACGTAAAGCCAAGCTGTACTACCTGCGTGACCTGTCCGGTAAAGCAGCTCGCATCAAGGAAAAACTGGCTTAAGTCCAGCTTCCCGATGCAGAAAAAAGCAGCCTACGGGCTGCTTTTTTGTTGCCTGAAATTTGTCTTTTTCCCCGGTATCTATTCATGACTACCCGCCTCGAAGAAATTCAGCGTCGTACTGACCTTTCCGTTACCCATGTGACCAAAGCCGTTTTCCCACCGACTACCAACCACCACAACACGCTGTTCGGCGGTACCGCACTGGCATGGATGGACGAAGTGTCGTTCATTACGGCTACGCGTTTCTGCCGCTTGCCGCTTGTGACGGTCTCCACCGACCGTATCGATTTCAATCACGCGATACCGGCGGGCTCCATCGTTGAACTGATCGGTCGCGTGATCAAGGTGGGTAACACCAGCCTCAAGGTCCAGGTGGAAGTATTTGTCGAAAGCATGAGCGCTGACGGACGAGAAAAGGCCATCCAGGGTGTGTTCAGTTTTGTCGCGATTGATACTGACAAACGACCGGTGCCCGTGCTGCCAGGGTTTGCCGACTGATCCTGAGTCGAGTCGCTTTTGTGGCGAGGGAGCTTGCTCCCGTTGGGCTGCGCAGCGGCCCTGAAACCTGCAATAGAAGTCTCTCTGTTGGGCCTCATGGTCAGTCAGGGCCGCTTCGCGCCCCAGCGGGAGCAAGCTCCCTCGCCACAGATTATTTGCCCGCCTTCATTGATGTGTAGATGCCTGTGCTGCGATAGGATCTACCCGACACCGCCACTTTCCCAGCCTGAGCCCTCATGCCCGCCATTGACCATCCCCATATAGACCGCTTCCTCGATGCCCTATGGCTGGAAAAAGGCCTGTCAGACAACACCCGCCAGGCTTACCGCAGTGACCTGGCGTTGTTCAATGGCTGGCTGCAGGAGAAAAACCTCGAGCTGCTCAACGCCGGTCGCGAGCTGATTCTTGACCATTTGTCCTGGCGTCTGGAGCAAAACTACAAACCTCGTTCTACCGCGCGTTTTCTGTCCGGCGTACGTGGCTTTTATCGCTACCTGCTGCGGGAAAAGCTGATCGCTGTCGACCCAACCCTGCAAATCGACATGCCACAGTTGGGCCGGCCATTGCCCAAATCCCTGTCGGAAGCCGACGTTGAAGCCCTGCTCGCAGCCCCGGACTTGAGCGAGGCCATCGGCCAGCGCGACCGCGCCATGCTGGAAGTGCTCTATGCCTGCGGCCTGCGCGTCACCGAGCTGATCAGCCTGACCCTGGAACAGGTCAATCTGCGCCAGGGCGTATTGCGGGTGATGGGCAAGGGCAGCAAGGAGCGCCTGGTGCCCATGGGCGAAGAGGCGATTGTGTGGATCGAACGCTACATGCGCGACGCCCGCAGCGAGTTGCTCAACGGTCGACCCAGCGATGTGCTGTTCCCCAGCCAGCGTGGCGAGCAGATGACCCGCCAGACCTTCTGGCATCGCATCAAGCATCAGGCCAAGGTCGCGGGGATCGGCAAGTCGCTGTCGCCCCACACCCTGCGTCACGCGTTCGCCACGCATTTGCTCAACCACGGCGCGGATTTGCGCGTGGTTCAAATGCTCCTGGGCCACAGCGACTTATCCACCACCCAGATCTACACCCACGTGGCCCGGGCGCGTTTGCAGGAGATGCACGCCAAGCACCATCCCCGCGGATGAAAATCACATCGGAAAAACCCCAATTTCCCCGCGACTGGCTGCCCTGCGGCCCAACTGTGGTAGGCTTTGCCGGTTCGCAAAGGGGACGGCCCAAACCCGTGTTTGAAGATCGGTGTTCCTGCTCCCGTCCCTGCATCTGCCTTCAGGAGTTCCCATGCGCTTGACCCAGATTTTCGCCATCGCAGCCATTGCGTTGGTCTCCACCTTTGCCGTCGCCGATGACGCCGCAGAAAAGACAATCCGCAAGAGCCTGGAAGCCCTCCAGCTCGATACCCCGATTGAAAGCATCAGCGCCAGCCCGATGACCGGCCTGTATGAAGTCAAGCTCAAGGGCAGCCGCGTGCTGTACGCCAGCGCCGATGGCCAGTACATCGTCCAGGGCTACCTGTTCCAGTTGAAAGACGGCAAGCCGGTGAACCTCACCGAGAAAGCCGAGCGCCTGGGTGTGTCCAAGCTGATCAACGGCATTCCGGTGGCTGAAACCGTGGTTTACCCGGCCATTGGCGAAACCAAGACCCACATCACCGTCTTTACCGACACCACTTGCCCGTACTGCCACAAGCTGCACGCCGAAGTGCCTGAGCTGAACAAGCTCGGCGTTGAAGTGCGTTACGTGGCGTTCCCGCGCCAGGGCCTGGGTTCGCCGGGTGACGAGCAGTTGCAAGCTGTCTGGTGTTCGGCCGACAAGAAAGCCGCCATGGACAAGATGGTCGATGGCAAGGAAATCAAGGCCGCCAAGTGCGCCAACCCGGTTTCCAAGCAGTTCGCCCTCGGCCAGTCGATTGGTGTGAGCGGCACGCCGGCCATCGTTTTGGCTGACGGTCAGGTGATTCCGGGCTACCAGCCGGCGCCGCAAGTTGCCAAACTGGCACTCAACGCAAAGTAAGCAAAATCGTCGAGCCTTGACGATCATGACTCGCCGACAGTTCGGCGGGTCATTAATAGAGAGCCGCAGTTGTGCGGCTGTTTTCACGGCCGACCTTGAGTCGGCCGTTTCATGGGGAGTTCTTCAGTGAAACCGGTCAAAGTAGGCATCTGTGGGTTAGGGACCGTCGGTGGCGGCACCTTCAACGTACTTCAGCGTAACGCTGAAGAAATTTCCCGCCGTGCAGGGCGTGAGATTGAAGTGGCGCAAATTGCCACGCGTACGCCAAAGCCTCAGTTCCAAACGACCGGTATTGCGATTACCAACGATGTCTTCGAAGTCGCCACCAACCCTGAAATCGATATCGTCATCGAACTGGTGGGCGGCTACACCGTGGCCCGCGAGCTGGTGCTCAAGGCGATCGAGAACGGCAAGCACGTGGTCACCGCCAACAAGGCGCTGATCGCCGTACACGGCAACGAGATCTTCGCCAAGGCCCGCGAGAAGGGCGTGATCGTAGCGTTCGAAGCTGCGGTTGCCGGTGGTATCCCGGTGATCAAGGCGATCCGTGAAGGCCTGTCCGCCAACCGCATCAATTGGGTAGCCGGCATCATCAACGGCACCGGTAACTTCATCCTCACCGAAATGCGCGAGAAGGGCCGTACCTTCGAAGACGTGCTGGCCGAAGCCCAGGCCCTGGGTTACGCCGAAGCCGATCCGACCTTCGACGTTGAAGGCATCGACGCTGCCCACAAGCTGACGATCCTGGCGTCCATCGCCTTTGGTATCCCGCTGCAGTTCGACAAGGCCTACACCGAAGGCATCACCAAGCTGACCACCGCCGACGTGAACTACGCGGAAGCCCTGGGCTACCGCATCAAGCACCTCGGTGTAGCGCGCAGCACCCCGGCCGGTATCGAGTTGCGTGTGCACCCGACGCTGATCCCGGCCGACCGCCTGATCGCCAACGTCAATGGCGTGATGAACGCCGTGATGGTCAACGGTGATGCTGCCGGTTCGACCCTTTTCTACGGCGCCGGCGCCGGCATGGAGCCGACCGCTTCGTCGGTGATCGCCGACCTGGTGGACGTGGTTCGCGCCATGACCAGCGACCCGGAAAACCGCGTACCGCACCTGGCCTTCCAGCCGGACTCGCTGTCGGCCCACCCGATCCTGCCGATCGAAGCCTGCGAAAGTGCCTACTACCTGCGCATTCAGGCCAAGGATCATCCGGGCGTGCTCGCTCAGGTGGCCAGCATCCTGTCGGAGCGCGGCATCAACATTGAATCGATCATGCAGAAGGAAGTCGAAGAACAAGACGGCCTGGTGCCCATGATCCTGCTGACCCACCGTGTGCTGGAACAGCACATCAACGATGCCATCGCCGCGCTTGAAGCGTTGCAGGGTGTGGTTGGGCCGGTGGTGCGGATTCGCGTCGAACACCTGAACTAATCGTTTTGCGGCAAGGGCCCCACGCGTTCGGCGGCCCTTGTTCAAGCATGCTCTAGAGGAGCCAGTCATGCGTTATATCAGCACCCGCGGCCAGGCACCGGCCCTGAATTTCGAAGACGTTTTGCTGGCCGGTCTGGCCACTGACGGCGGCCTGTACGTGCCGGAAAACCTGCCACGCTTCACCCAGGAAGAAATCGCATCCTGGGCCGGCCTGCCGTACCACGAGCTGGCGTTCCGGGTCATGCGCCCGTTCGTCACCGGCAGCATCCCGGATGCGGATTTCAAGAAGATCCTGGAAGAAACCTACGGCGTGTTTTCCCACAGCGCCATCGCCCCGTTGCGTCAACTGAACGGCAACGAATGGGTCCTGGAGCTGTTCCACGGCCCGACCCTGGCGTTCAAGGATTTCGCCCTGCAACTGCTGGGTCGCCTGTTGGACTACGTGTTGGAAAAACGCGGCGAGCGCGTGGTGATCATCGGCGCCACTTCCGGTGATACCGGCTCGGCGGCGATCGAAGGTTGCAAGCACTGCGAAAACGTCGACATCTTCATCCTGCACCCGCACAACCGCGTGTCGGAAGTGCAGCGTCGGCAGATGACCACGATCTTCGGTGAGAACATCCACAACATCGCGATCGAAGGCAACTTCGATGACTGCCAGGAAATGGTCAAGGCCAGCTTCGCCGACCAGAGCTTCCTCAAGGGCACGCGCCTGGTGGCGGTGAACTCGATCAACTGGGCCCGGATCATGGCCCAGATCGTCTACTACTTCCATGCGTCCCTGCAGTTGGGCGGCCCGGCGCGTTCGGTGTCGTTCTCGGTGCCAACCGGCAACTTCGGCGACATCTTCGCCGGTTACCTGGCGCGCAACATGGGCCTGCCGATCAACCAGTTGATCGTCGCCACCAACCGCAACGACATCCTGCACCGCTTCATGAGTGGCAACCAGTACGTCAAGGAAACGCTGCACGCCACGCTGTCGCCGTCGATGGACATCATGGTGTCGTCGAACTTCGAACGCTTGCTGTTCGACATGCACGGTCGCAACGGCGCTGCCCTGGCTGGCCTGATGGACAGCTTCAAGCAAGGTGGCGGTTTCAGCGTCGAGCAAGAGCGCTGGACCGAAACCCGCAAGCTGTTCGACTCCCTGGCCGTGGATGATGCAGAAACCTGCGAGACCATTGCCGAAGTCTACGCCCAGACCGGCGAACTGCTGGACCCGCACACCGCCATTGGCGTCAAGGCCGCGCGCGAATGCCGTCGCAGCCTGGACATCCCGATGGTAATTCTCGGCACTGCGCACCCGGTCAAATTCCCGGAAGCGGTGGAGAAGGCGGGTGTTGGCAAGGCGCTGGAATTGCCGCCGCACCTCACCGACCTGTTTGAGCGTGAAGAGCGTTGCACGGTATTGGCCAATGACCTGAAAGCGGTGCAGGCGTTTGTCAGCCAGCATGGCAATCGCGGCAAGCCACTCTGAGCCAACGGCTTTACGTGGTAGCTCAAGCCCGTCCTCGTGACGGGCTTTTTCATTCTGGCGAGCCATACTTGCGCGGCGACCAACAAGAATAATCAAGGAAACCCAACCGGTGTATTTATCGACCCGCGCGTGTGTGTGGCTGGCAGGTGTGCTGTTGCTTGTGCAGGGTTCGGCAAGCCTCGCGGCTGTCAGCCTGCCGTTCAAGCTGGTACCGGCGTTCATTGCCCTGGAGCCCATGCCCCTGACGGCCAGCGAGCAGCAATGGCTGGCGGCGCATCGACCGTTGAAGGTGGGCATCTCGATTGATGACTATCAGCCAATTGATATCACCCGCGACCGCAATCGCTACCAGGGCATCAGCGCCGATTATCTCAGCCTGATCGGCGCGCGCCTGAATGCACCGATGCAAGTCCTGGGCTTCGCCGAGCGGGCGCAGGCGGTGGAAGCCTTGCGTAACGGCACCATCGATATTCTCACCAGTGCCAACGGTTATGAGCGCGACGTATCGGGGCTGCGCTTTACCGAAGACTACATGCCGGATCGTTCGGTGGTGGTTGTGCGCCGGGATGACACCACCCAGAACGAAGACCTCAAGGACAAGAAGCTGGTGTTGCTGGACGGCTACGCCAACGTCAAGAACGTCCATCTCGCATATCCCGGCAGCCACATCATGCTGGCACCGAATCTCTACAGCGGCCTGGAAGCGCTGAAGCAAGGTGATGCCGATGCGTTTATCGGCAACGAAGTGATCGTGCGCGCCTACAAGTCTTTGCGGCCCTACCTGGGCTTGCAGATCAAGGTGGAAAGCCGGCTGGCACCCATCGGTTTCGCCTTTGCCACACGGGAGGCCGACCCGCTGCTGGGGACGATGATGGACCAGGCGCTGGCGAGCATCGATGACTCCGTGCGGCGGGAGATCCTCGCGCGCTGGACCACCGGCCTGGGCGTCGGCATTGCCGCCGAGCGCATCGCCTTGTCGGCCCAGGAGCGGGCCTGGGTGCTCCAGCATCCCCATGTGGTGGTGGCATCCCAACAACTCTCGCCCTATGTATTCAAGGACAAGGACGGCCAATGGGTAGGGCTGAATGTGGACCTGCTCAACCGCATTTCACGCATGACCGGCTTGCAGTTCGTCATGGAGGAAGTGTCTTCCACGGCGCAAACCCTGGCGTTGCTGGAAACGGGCAGGGCGGATATGAACACCACGTTGGCCGAAAATCAGGAGCGCAAGGCATTCCTGAATTTCAGCCATGGTTTTGGGGGTTCCGGCTGGGTGTTTATCCAACGTGCGGACGCACCGCCAGTGGCCAGTTTGAGCGAGCTGTCAGGCAAGGTCCTGGCGCTGCCGGCACGCCATGTCCTGGAGGGGTACATTCGTCGCGAGCACCCCGGGATCAAGCTGCACCCGGTGGATAACTATGCCCAGGCCCGTGAGCTGGTAACGCAGGGCCGCGCGGCGGCGACGATCCAAAGTGAAGTGGAAGTTCAGAGTTACCCGGCCGATGAGCTGCGCATTGGTCGCAGTGTCGAGGGCAAGTGGTCGGCCAACAGCCTGTCGGTGCGCAAGGACCAACCGGAACTGTTGAGCATTTTGAACAAGGCACTGGAAGCGCTGCCGGTCGCGGAGTTGAGTGCTTTGCGCTTGCGTTGGCTGGGTACCGTGCCGGTCCCGGTGCCGGCCTGGCAGCGCGTGCCGCCATGGGCCTATTGGACGGTCGCCATGGCGTTGCTGTTTGTGCTGGTGTCCCTGGCCTGGAACAGCCGCCTCAAGCGCCAGATTCGCCAGCGCCTGCAGGCCGAGCAACGGCTCAACGACCAGTTGGCATTTAAACGCGCGTTGCTGGATGGCATGCCCAACCCGGTGTTTGTCCGTGATCTGGAAGGACGCCTGGTGACCTGCAACACCCGCTATGAACAACAGTTGAACACCCGGCGTGAGCACATCCAGGGCCTGACGCTGATGGAAAGCGGATTGATGCCTGACGCAACGGCTGCGCGCCTGCACGCCGGCCATATGGAACAGTTGGCGACCCAGCAGTCGCTGTTCGTCGATCGGCAACTGGAGTTCAACGGCGGGGCGTTTCATGTCTATCAGTGGACGGTGCCGTTCTTTGACGCCAAGGGCCAATTGCAAGGGTTGCTCGGTGGCTGGATCGACATCAACGAGCGCAAGGTCCTGGAGCACCAACTGATGGATGCGCGCCAGGCTGCTGATGAAGCGAACTACGCCAAAAGCGCCTTTCTCTCGACCCTGAGCCACGAGATTCGCACGCCGATGACCGCCATCATCGGCCTGCTTGAGTTGGAGCAAGAGCGTGCCCTGGCCGAAGGCAATCCGGTGTCTGAAGCGCTGCGGGTAGCCCATCGCTCGGCACGTGAGTTGATTGCCCTGATGGGTGACAGCCTGGACCTGGCGAAGATTGAAGCCGGTTATCTGCAACTGGCGCCGCAGACCACTGACTTGAAAGCGTTCTTTGAGGGCATACAGCGGCTGTTTGAAGCCATGGCGCAGAAAAAAGGCCTGCACTTGACCCTCGCCTTCGATCCGGCGGCGCAAGGGCACTACTGGTTCGACCCGCTGCGCCTGCGCCAGGTGATCCATAACCTGTTGGGCAATGCGATTAAATTCACCCAGCACGGCGAGGTTCGGGTCAGTGTCGCGCGCAAGCTCGACCAGGCGGGAGCTGAATACTTGCACATCTGCGTGGAGGACAGCGGCCTGGGTATCAGCATCGAGCAGCAGGCGCGGGTGTTCAAACCGTTTATCCAGGTCAGTGCAATGACGGCTGCCGAGCACGGTGGCACGGGGCTGGGCTTGAGCATCTGTCAGCAACTGGTGGAGTTGATGGGCGGCAGCATCACCTTGAGCAGTGTTGTGGGACAGGGCACGGTGGTGTGCATCGAGCTGTACCTGGACCGGGTCAGCAGCGACGACGTGCCGGCGGCACCTGCGGTGTTGTTGCCCGTCGCCGGCCGCAGCCTGTCGGTGCTGGTGGTGGATGACCTGCCGGCCAACCGTTTGGTACTGGCTCAGCAGTTACAGTTCCTCGGCCATCAGGTGGTGGCCGTCGACTCGGCGGAGGCGGCCTTGCAGCGTTGGCGCCATGAGGTGTTTGATGTCCTGGTCACCGATTGCAACATGCCGGGCATGTCCGGCTACGCCTTGAGCGAGGCCATCCGTCGGCTTGAAACCCAGGAGCAACGGCCACGCCTGGCGTTGGTAGGTTGCACGGCCAATGCCCTGGATGATGAACAGCAGCGTTGCCGGGAGGCGGGAATGGATGAACTGCTGGTCAAGCCCGTGACCCTTGAACACTGGACGCGCGTGCTCGCCCGGGTGGCGCCTGCGCGCTCTTTCAGTATCGAAACCTTGCGCACCATGACCCAGGCCGACGGGCCGGTTTTGCTGCGGATGTTGGAGGAACTGGCGAGGAGCCTTGAGCAGGAACATAACTTGATGGTCGCCGCTATGACGGACCACGACCAGGCCCGGCTGGCCGCTTCGCTGCACCGCCTGAAGGGCATTTGCTGCCTGGTGGATGCGTTGCCGCTGGCCAAGGCCTGTGTGGCGCTGGAAGGCTGTCTTCGGGAACAGCGCAACGCTGAGGTTGAAATGCATTGGTTAGCGCTGCGCGAGGCATTGGTCGAGTTCCAGCGCGAGCTTGATACCTATCTGGATCGGTCCGAATAAGACATGTCCTATGGGGAATGCGCGGGGTTTTTACTAGTCTGCGCACCCTCGCTTGTCCCCGGTAAAGTTTTCATGCGTTCCCTCAAAGTCCTGATCCTCGAAGATAACCCGTTCCAATTGATGGCCCTGCATCAGATGCTCAATGCCAACGGCGTATTCAATGTACGCACTGCCGAAACGGTTGACGCCGCTCGGCAGTCACTGGAGAGCAAGGGCGCGGTGGACATTGCGATTTGCGATCTGTACCTGGAGCAGGGCGATGGCCTGGAGCTGATCCGCGAACTGGCTGAACGTCGCCAGGCTCAGGTGTTGATCTTGTTGAGCAATGCCGAGCCCGAGGTGTTGGAGGGCGTGGCGAACATGGCGCGGCAGTTGGGGCTCAACGTGCTCGGCTGCTTGCCCAAGCCCGCATCGGCAACGTTGATCGGGCAAGTCCTGACGGCGTGCCAGGAACGCCTGCGGCCCGGGCCGGCGGCGATGTCCTGGGAGCAGGTGCGCCAGTTGCTGGGTTTGAGCGAAATCGAGGTGTTGCCACCTTCAGCCGATCTGAGCCAGGCGGTTATCGCACGCTGTGGCACGGTCTGGTATCAGCCCATCGTCAGCCAGGCCGGTGCGTTGCAAGGTGTTGAAGCGCTGGCGCGCTGGCAGCTTCCTGAAGGCGGGCTGCTGTTGCCTGATGAGTTTCTACCGGTGCTGGAGTTTGCCGGAATGGAAGAGGCGTTTACCTGGCACGTGTTGGAGCAAGCGCTGGGCCTGGCGGCACACGTCATGCGCGAGACCGGCCAGGCGCTGCCGGTGGCGGTGAATATCCCAGGGCGAATGCTGGAGCGCGCGCACTTTCCCCAAGTGCTGCAAGGCTTGCTGCAACTTCACGGCGTGCCCGCTCACGGCCTGACCCTCGAACTGGTGGAAACCTCGCGCTTGAACACCGACAGCGCCCACGTCACCGGCTTGCTGCGTTTGCGGATGATGGGGTGCAAGCTGTCCATTGGTGATTTCGGCGTGGGTGGCACCAGCCTGCAACGCTTGCTGGAATTACCCTTCAGCGAATTGAAGATCCCGCCGGCGTTTGCCAGCGGCATGGCCAGGGACGATCGCAAGGCAGCAGTGGTTGCCGGCGCCATGAGTATGGCGGGGCGACTGGGTGTGGGGGTGGTGGTGACCGGGGTTGAAAGTGCCGCCGATTATCACGCGGTGAGTGAGTTGGGGGCTGCGTGGTTGCAAGGCTGTTTTATCGCCCGGCCCATGGATGCCGAGGCACTGAAACAGTGGATCGCGTTTCAGGCTAGGCCAGCCCGTGTTCCTGCACATAGATAAATAACGCCGCGTCGTTGCTCAGGCCCAGCTTGCGCATGGCGCTGACTTTTTGCGCGCTGACGGTCTGCTTGCTGCGATGAAGATTCGCGGCGATCTCGCCTACCGTCAAGCCTCCGGCCAACAGGCGAATGACTTCCAGTTCACGGGGTGACAGTTGATCCTGGGAGTACACGCGATCGACACCTGCCAGGTTCAGTGACTGGCTGATGGTCTGGGCCACGTAACGTCGCTGCAGGCGTACCTGGCGGATCGCTTCAGGCAATTCGTCCGCGAGACTGGCCTTGCTCAGCAGGCCCATGACGCCCAACTCCAGGATGGCGTGGAACAGGCCAGCGTTGTTCAGCATGGTCACCACCACAATGGGCAGGGCCGGGTGATGCCGGCGCAGTTGTTCAATCAGGCGCAAACCGTCGGCCTGGGGCTCGGCGGGCATCATGAAGTCGGTGACCAGTACGTCACAGGGGCAGTGTTGCAGTAGCTCGGCAAGTGCCTGGGGTGAATTGGCTTCACCGACGATGGTCAGCCGTTCGTCACGTTCCAGGACCGCCCGCAGACCGATGAGAAAAATCGGATGGTCGTCGGCGAGTACGATGCGCAATGGCTTATCAGACGCTTCTTTCAATACAGGCTCCCGGGGTAATTTGGGGATTCTAGCCTGTTAATGGGAGGGATGGCCGGAGTGGCGTTTTAACGATCGGCAAAACAACGCCGCTTTCCCTTCCTTGCGTTAGCGGCGGTTGCGTTTCAGGCAGCCCTGGTCGTAGGGGGCGTTTACGCGAGTAGCTTTTGCGCGATTGCCATGACGGTCCCGACAGCCGTGAAGAAGCCTATGGCGATACCCACGGGGTACCAGAAATTCTCACGGGTTATCTTGTGGGATTCTGCGTTGAGCTTGCGTTGTTCGGCATAAATTCGTGATATGTCAGCGTGGATTTTCTCTAGTACAGCCTGCTCTTTGTTGTGTTCCAGCATGGTCGTCATCCTTCGAAATGGGGGCTTTTGATAGGCCTGTGTGGCAGCGTGACCCGTACTCACCGAGTATAGGATTCACCCTCGGCATCAGCGCCAAAACGGCAACTCATTGAGTAAGCAGTTATGTGCTGCCGTTTTTTGGTTGTCATGTTGCAAGCGCATGCTGGACACGTCATCCCCGGCAACCCTTGAAAGACGAAAAAGCGAACTTTCCTACGACACAAATAGTCACTTAGGATAGATGCAGCTCCCGTTTACACGATTGTTCCCGAACTATTGAGTGGTGATCGAGATGGAAAGTATCAGCCTATTGCTCGGTGAAGCACTGAGCCCTTATCAGGTCACGCTGACCACCTCGGGTGTGCAGGGCGAATGCCTGGTAACCGTAAAGAATCCGGCCGGTGCCATCGTGGTCGAACGTGAAGTCGACCAGGCGCAATTGACCGACAAGCGTGCATTGGTGGATGTGGTGGACTGCTTGCACCGCGACCTGATGATCGCCGAAGGACGCCTGGAACCCTCGGTCATGGCGGCCCTGCGCAATGCGGCCCTGACTCGGCCGAATGCCTGTGCATGAAGATTTATTTTTGTTGGGAACCTTCCTACGGTAAGGCGAGTCAGATTTTGTAACAGCGAGATCAAGCATTGTGCTCCGGTGCTTGTGGCTCGTTGTTACTGGTCTTTTTAGGCCCTTATTAACCCCGAGTTGTCTCCCCACTGCTCGGGGTTTCTTTTTGCCCGCGATTTGTCATGGGCCGGGGGCCTCCTGGAAAAACGTCGGGTTGTCTTGCAGGTATTGATCACGCATGACCGGGTCGAGCCAAGAGGCGTAGGACTGCCGCAGTTGCTCCTGCGGGATTTTGCGCAGTACCTGATTGATCCGCTCGATAGCCTCACGTCCTGCCGCGGTATCCGTGCAGCCGATATGGGTCAGTTGATAGGGCGGGGTGCCCTTGATGGGATAAAAGATCAGGTCCTGGGGATCGATGCCCTGTTGCAGGGCCTGATAGCGAACTTCTGTCCAGTAACCCAACACCGCCTCCAGCCGCCCCTTTCGCTGCATTTGCAGCAGGCTGCCGAGGGCGTCATTGCCGTAGTGCGGTGCCAGTTTGTGAACACTGGCGTGCTTGAGCGCTTCATCGATAAGGGCGCCATAACTGCGTTCGGCGATGATGCCAAGGCGCGCATCCCGGGCATTCAAAAACGCCTCCAGGTCAAACATTCCATCCACCACAAACGGCGCCAGCGCTGCCTGCTGACTTTGGCGGACGGTCACCCCATTGCTCACCGTCGCAAAGGCCTGGGCGGAAAATACAACGGTTTTGGCGCGTTCTGCTGTCCGCAGCAGGGACGGGTCGCACGTCAGCGTGTCTGGGTCGCGGAGCATTTGCATACCGCGGGCGCGGTTCACGTGGAGGATCCTGTGTCGATACTCCGGCATATGCTCGGCGAGTATCGGCAGCAGTTGGTCGAGGGCACCCTGGCCCTTTTGCGGGCCGTCGAAAATGGTCACGGGCGGCAGGTCACGCAGCAGCCAGGTCAAGGTCTCCTGAGCCTGGCTCGACAGCGGCCAAGCCCCGAGCAGTGAACCCAGGAGGCATAGACGAATGATGAAGCGCGGCGCCATCAGATCGCGCCATTCTCACGCAGGCGGGTAATGGCGGCCGCGTCGTAGCCCAACTCATTGAGCACCATTGCGTTGTGTTCACCCAACTGTGGTCCGACCCACTCACAACTGCCCGGTGTGTCCGACAGTTTGGGCACGATGCCGGGCATCTTGAAGTCCTTGCCGCCAGGGAGTTGGGCCTTGAGGAACATCTCGCGGGCGAGAAACTGCGGGTCTCCCAGCATGTCTTCGGCGCTGTAGATTCGGCTGGCGGGTACTTCGGCCTTGTTCAACTGTTCCACCACTTGCTCCAGCGGCAGTGAGTTGACCCAGCGATCAATCACGCCATACAGCTCATCGCGCCGACTGTCGCGGCCATCGTTGCTGGCCAGGGCCGGGTCATTGGCCAGGTCGTCCCGACCAATGGCCGACATGAACCGCTTGAAGATCGCATCGCCATTGGCGCCGATCTGCACATGCTTGCCATCCTGGCTGGTGTGGATCGAGGACGGCGTGATGCCGGGCATGATGTTGCCGGTGCGCTCGCGGATAAAGCCAAATACGTCGAACTCCGGGATCATGCTTTCCATCATCGCGAAGATCGCTTCATACAGCGCCACATCCACCACCTGGCCGAGCCCGCCATTCACTTCACGATGACGCAGGGCCATCAGCGCCCCGATCACGGCCCACAACGCCGCGATCGAGTCCCCGATGGAAATCCCGGTGCGCACCGGCGGGCGGTCCTCGAAACCGGTGATGTAGCGCAGACCGCCCATCGACTCGCCCACCGCGCCAAACCCTGGCTGGTCCTTCATCGGCCCGGTCTGGCCAAAGCCTGAGAGGCGCACCATCACCAGTTTTGGGTTCAGGGCGTGCAGGGTTTCCCAGCTCAGGCCGAGCTTTTCCAGCACGCCAGGGCGAAAGTTCTCGATCAAAATGTCGGCGTCCGCCAACAGTTGCTTGAGGATCGCCAGGCCGTCCGGGTGTTTCAGGTTCAGGGTCAGGGATTTCTTGTTGCGCGCCTGCACAAACCACCACAGCGACGTACCTTCATACAGCTTGCGCCACTTGCGCAGCGGGTCGCCGCCATCCGGGGATTCGACCTTGATCACCTCGGCGCCGAACTCGGCACAGATGCGGGACGCGAACGGGCCGGCGATCAAGGTGCCAAGTTCGATGACTTTCAGGCCGGCAAGTGGTTTGGCGGTAAACGACATGAGGAACCTTTCGGGCAGGGCAGGGATGTGAGCCTTTTAACATAGGCGAGTCGCGCAGTGATAAGGATGATGCAGCGCAGGATTCGTTGAATCAGCTCGCCATCGGTTAGACTTGCCGCCTTTCCCTGTCTCTAGAAGTCCGTTCATGGCCCAGCCGTCCACGACCTACAAGTTTGAACTCAACCTCACCGACCTTGATCGTTCGGTGTACGAGAGCGTCAAGCAGACCATCGCCCGCCACCCTTCGGAAACCGAAGAGCGCATGACCGTGCGTTTGCTGGCCTACGCACTTTTCTACAACGAACAGTTGTCTTTTGGTCGTGGCCTGTCAGATGTAGACGAACCAGCGCTGTGGGAAAAAAGCCTGGATGACCGCGTCCTGCACTGGATCGAAGTCGGCCAGCCGGACGCGGACCGCCTGACCTGGTGTTCCCGCCGTACCGAACGCACCACCTTGCTGGCCTATGGCAGCTTGCGCGTCTGGGAAGGCAAAGTGGTGCCGGTGGCGAAGAACCTGAAAAACGTGAGCATCGCCGCCGTACCCCAGGAAATCCTGGAAGTGCTGGCCAAGGACATGCCCCGGGTGATCAAGTGGGACGTGATGATCAGCGAAGGCACGATCTTCGTGACTGACGACCGTGGCCAGCACGAAGTCCAGCTGGAATGGCTGGCTGGCGAGCGCGGCTGAAACGTCGATACCTGATTGGATGCTGGTCGAGTGTGGGAGCTGTCGAGCGTTAGCGAGGCTGCGATGCAGGCGCTGAGGTCTGACAGGTACACCGAGGTGATCCTGTTGCAGCCTCGCTGGGGCTCGACAGCTCCTACAAGGGATCACCGCTAATTTTCAACATTAAAGAGAAGCTTCCGTCACCCCATGCGTATCGATCCTCGCCCGTTGCCCGCCGTCCTGCCATTCCTCGGTGAATTGCCACCGTTGTTGACCCGTCTCTACGCCGCACGCGGGGTGCAATCGGAAGCCGAGCTGGATAAAAGCCTGGCCCGGCTGATTCCGTATCAGCAGCTCAAGGGCATCGATGCCGCCGTGGACCTGCTGGTGACGGCTCTGGAACAGCGCCAGCGGATACTGATCGTGGGTGACTTCGACGCCGATGGCGCCACCGCCAGCACCGTGGGCACCCTGGGCCTGCGTTTGTTGGGTGCCGCCCACGTCGACTACCTGGTGCCCAACCGTTTCGAATACGGCTACGGCCTGACCCCGGAAATCGTCGCCGTGGCCTTGCAACGCGAGCCACAGCTGCTGATCACCGTGGACAACGGCATCTCCAGCGTCGAAGGCGTGGCGGCGGCGAAAGCGGCGGGGCTCAAGGTACTGGTTACCGACCACCACTTGCCCGGCGATGAACTGCCGGCGGCGGATGCGATCGTCAACCCGAACCAGCCGGGCTGTGAATTTCCCAGCAAGGCGTTGGCCGGTGTAGGCGTGATCTTCTACGTGCTGATGGCCCTGCGCGCGCGTTTGCGCAGCCTTGGCTGGTACGAGAACAAGCCGCAGCCGAACATCGGTGAACTGCTGGACCTGGTGGCCCTGGGCAGCGTGGCCGACGTGGTCCCGCTGGACGCCAACAACCGCATCCTGGTCTATCAAGGCCTGGAGCGTATTCGTGCCGGTCGCGCTCGCCCGGGGATCAAGGCGATCCTCGAAGTGGCCAAGCGCGATCACGCCCGCATCACCTCCACCGACCTCGGGTTTATCCTCGGCCCGCGCCTGAACGCCGCCGGTCGCCTGGATGACATGAGCCTGGGCATCGAATGCCTGCTCACCTCGGATTTCGCCGCCGCCCGGGAAATGGCCGCGCAGCTGGACGGCATGAACCAGGACCGCAAATCCATCGAGCAAGGCATGCAGCGTGAGGCCCTGGCGCAGCTCAAGGACTTGCCGGTGGAATCGATGCCGTATGGCTTGTGCCTGTTCGACCCGGAATGGCACCAAGGCGTGATCGGTATCCTCGCCTCGCGGATGAAAGAGCGCTACTTCCGCCCGACCATCGCCTTTGCCGATGCCGGGGATGGCCTGCTCAAGGGCTCCGGGCGTTCCGTGCCGGGCTTTCACATCCGTGACGCGCTGGCCGTGGTGGCCAGCCAGCACCCAACGCTGATCGCCAAGTACGGCGGCCACGCCATGGCGGCGGGGCTGACATTGCCCGAGGCCAACTTCCCACTGTTCGCCGAAGCCTTTGACGCCGAAGTGCGCCGCCAACTGCGTGAAGAAGACCTGACGGGCCGATTGCTGTCCGACGGCACCCTGGCGGTTGAAGAGTTTCACCTGGAACTGGCCCGCGCCCTGCGCAATGCCGGGCCGTGGGGGCAGCATTTCCCCGAGCCGTTGTTTCACGGGGTGTTCCAACTGGTGGAGCAGCGCGTCGTCGGCGAGCGGCACCTGAAAGTGGTGCTCAAAAGCGAATGCGGTTCGGTGAAACTCGATGGCATCGCCTTCGGCATCGACCGCGAGATCTGGCCCAATCCGACCATTCGCTGGGTGGAACTGGCCTACAAGCTCGACGTGAACGAGTTCCGTGGCCAGGAAACCGTGCAACTGATGATCGCGCATATCGAGCCACGCTGAACCCTGTGCAATCCTCTGTTGTCGACTAGTCTCTAAGCACTGTGTGATCGGTCTTGTGACCTTGTCTTATTTCAGCCCGCCGGGGACGGGTTTTTCGTCGACCTTTCAAACAGAACCCTGGAGCCTGCCCACTGCATAAAAGAGGTGCCCCATGAGTCTGCTGCTTGAACCCTATACCCTGCGCCAACTGACCCTGCTCAACCGCATCGCCGTTTCGCCGATGTGCCAGTATTCCAGCGTCGATGGCCTGGCCAATGACTGGCACCTGGTGCACCTCGGCAGCCGTGCCGTCGGTGGCGCCGGGCTGATCTTTACCGAAGCCACCGCCGTGACTGCCGATGGCCGCATCACCGCCCAGGACCTGGGCCTGTGGAACGACGAACAGATCGAACCCCTGCAACGCATCACGCGCTTCATCAACGCCCAAGGCGCGGTGGCGGGTATTCAACTGGCCCACGCCGGGCGCAAGGCCAGCACGCATCGGCCATGGATCGGCAAGCATGGCAGCGTCAAGCCGGAAGACGGCGGTTGGGTGCCGGTGGGGCCTTCGCCGATTGCCTTCGATCCGCAGCACACTTCACCCAAGCAACTGGACGAAGGGCAGATCCAGCAAGTGATCGCTGACTTCGTCGCTGCCGCCAAGCGTGCGTTGACCGCCGGTTTCAAAGTGGCGGAAATCCACGCAGCCCATGGCTACCTGCTGCATCAGTTTCTTTCGCCCCTGAGCAACCAGCGTCAGGACCAGTACGGCGGCTCGTTCGAAAACCGCATTCGCCTGGTGCTGCAAGTGACCACGGCGGTGCGTGAAGCCTGGCCTCAAGAGCTGCCACTGTTTGTGCGGGTCTCGGCCACCGACTGGGTCGAAGACGGCTGGAACCCGGATGAAACCGTCGAACTGGCGCGCCGCCTGAAAGACCTGGGCGTCGACCTGATCGACGTCTCCTCCGGCGGCACCGCGGCCAATGCGGAAATTCCTACAGGCCCCGGTTACCAGACCCGCTTCGCCGAACGTGTGCGTAAAGAGTCGGGGATTGCCACCGGCACCGTGGGCATGATTACCGAGCCCGCCCAGGCCGAACATATCCTGCGCACGTGCCAGGCCGATATCATCTTCCTCGCCCGTGAGCTGCTGCGTGACCCGTACTGGCCGTTGCATGCCGACGACGACCTCGGTGGGCGCAAGGCGACCTGGCCGGCGCAGTATCAGCGGGCCACACATCGCGACCAGCCGATTCATGAGTCCGATTTGCGGGATTGATCTGCACAGCAATCGTGGTAAACATGAAAGCCCGCCGTTGGACCGGCGGGTTTTTTATTGGCTTCAATACCGGAGAAACTCATGTTGCACCTGATCTGCGGCAAAATCGCATCCGGCAAATCGACCTTGACCCAGCAGTTGTCGCAGGCTCCCCAGACGGTATTGATCAGCGAGGATGAGTGGCTGTCACGCCTTTATCCCGGACAGATCCAAGCCCTGGGCGACTACGTGCGCTGCACCGGCCACCTGCGCGATGCGTTGACGGCCCATGTCATCTCGCTGCTCAAGGCTGGCGTCTCGGTGGTGCTGGATTTCCCGGCCAATACCCAGGCCAGCCGTCGCTGGATGCGGTCTTTGTTCGAGGGCGCGGGCGCCGATCACCAATTGCATTACCTGGACGTGCCGGACGAGGTCTGCAAGGCACGCCTGCGTGCACGCAATGCTGCCGGTACCCACGCGTTTGAAACCAGTGATGCCCAGTTCGATTTGATCACCGGCTATTTCGAAGCGCCAACGCCTGGGGAAGCCTTCAACCTTGTTCACCATCACCCCTCGGACGCACAGCATGTTGATCAAGCGTGACCTGGCCGAAAAAGATCTGCCGTTGCTGGCACTGATTGACCGCACCGAACGGGTCGATGAGTGCTATCGCGTGGAACACGGTGAGTTGCGGCTATACCCCGAGCACCACGACATGCAAGGCTGGCCTGAGGGCGAAGCCGAGCAGGATGCCGTGGCCCTGCACGCGTGCCTGAAGCGCGGCGGCTGGCTGCATGGGGTGTTCGACGGCCAAACGTTGCTGGCCGCCGCGGTGGTGGACAACCGGGTTATCCACAATCAGGGCCTGCACATGCGCCAGCTCAAGTTTTTGCATGTGAGCCATGGTGCCCGTGGCCTGGGCCTGGGTGGCCAGCTGTTTGCCCTGGCCTGTGAGCACGCCCGCACGGCGGGGGCCGAGGCGCTCTACGTATCGGCCACCGAGTCGCGTAACACGGTGGAGTTCTATCTCCGGCACGGCTGCCACCTGCTCAAGCAGCCGGATCCTGAGCTGTATCAACAGGAACCGGACGACATCCACCTCTACCGGCCACTTGTGGGATAACGCTGTAGGTGACTGCCCTATAAGCATTTTTTTAAGTGATTACTCTAAAAAAATCACACGTCCGGCAAGATAGTTTCTACGCTTACAGTAAGTCTGGTTTCTGGCCCAGGAAGTCGGCTTGATGAGCCTCGCGGGTCGAACTGCGGGATGAGGTTATGGGCAACCAGGAGCAGTTGATTGATACGAGGAGACAGTCCATGGCCAAGTCTTATGGTGTTGCGGGTGTTGTGTCGTCCTTTCTGGCCCGACGCATGGCGTTGCGTGGCCGGCGGTTGAGTTCGGACGAGGCGGAATTGCTGGAACAGTACCGCGCCCTGACCGAGAGTGATCAGGTGGCGATGCGGTACTTGATCGGGGCGATGAAGAGTATTTCGCGGTTCTGAAAGCGCCGAAGGGATGTTCCCACGCAAGCGTGGGAACATTCGGTATCAGGTGTACTTGCGCTTGTCTGGCGCGGGTGGGAAGTACTGGTACAGCCAGGTTTCGCTCAAGGTGCGGTCCTGGGTGCGGATGAACAGCCGCAGTTCAACCGGCTCGACACTGTCGCTGGTGGGGTACCAATCAAACAGGATTCGATAACCCTTGATTGCATCCAGCACCAACACGCTGAAGTCTTTGACCTCACCATGGGAGCACGTCACCACCGGTTCGATCCCGGTGCCTTCAGGCAGACGATCCAGCCCGCCGCCGTTGAAGTCCACCGCAAAGCGCCGCGCCCAGACTTCAGGGTAATGCTCCCCCGGTGCCCAACCTTCGGTAAAACCGCCCATGCCCGAACGGGTGGCGTTGACCTGCGCCAGTGGCGTGCTGACCGGCGGCAGGGCGCTCCAGTACAGCTTGTAGCCGTAGTTCAGGGATTCGCCGGCTGCCACGGGTTTCTTCGGGGTCCAGAAGGCCACGATGTTGTCCAGGGTCTCGCCGGTTGTAGGAATTTCCAGCAGGTCGATAGAGCCTTCGCCCCACGCAGTTGTAGGTTCTACCCACAGGCTTGGACGCTTGCTGTACCAGTCCACGGTGTCCTGGTAGCTGGCGAACTCATGGTCGGTCTGCACCAGGCCGAAGCCTTTCGGGTCTTTGTCGGCAAACGCGTTGAATTGCAGGGTGGCCGGGTTGTTCAGCGGGCGGCAGATCCACTCGCCATTGCCGCGCCACATGGCCAGGCGATCCGAATCGTGGATCTGTGGGTGGATGGTGTCGCACATCCGCCGCTCAACCGTGCCGCAGCTGAACATGCTGGTCATCGGCGCGATGCCCAGTTGCTCGATGGCGGTGCGTGCGTTGATGTGGGCGTCGATGCCCATCACCACCTGGTTGGCCTGGCAGTCGATATCGAAGCGGTAGGCACCGGTGGCGCTTGGTGAATCCAGCAGGGCGTAGACCACGAAGCGGGTGCTGTCCTTGTCCGGGGTTTCGAACCAGAACTTGGTGAAGTCGGGGAATTCCTCGCGCTTCTTCGCGTAGGTATCGATGGCCAGGCCGCGTGCGGAAAGGCCGTACTGGCCGGTGGAATCCACCGCGCGGAAGTAGCTGGCGCCGAGGAAGGACAGCACGTCATGGCGGTCCAGTTCCGGGGCCTTGAACAGCTTGAAGCCGGAGAAACCCAGGTCGCCGGTCAGCTGCTTGGTGTCTACCGTGGTTTTTTCATAGTTGAACAGCGAAGGGCGGAAGTGCACCTCGCGGGCCTGGCGGGTTTTCGGGTCGACGCTGTACATGCGCACCGGCGTCTTGAAACCCATGCCGACGTGGAAGAACTGCACGTCCAACTGGCCGTTCAATTCTTTCCACAGCGAATGCTTGCCGTCGTAGCCGATGGCATTGAAGTTCTGTGGGGTCATGGTCGCCAGGGTCGGCGGCAATACCTGCTTGGTGTCCTGATAGCGATTGCCGGCCAACTGCTTGGCCTGGATCTTCAGCGCCTCGAAATCAAAGGCCTGGGCCTCGCCATCAGCGGCGCGATTGCCCGCCCAGGCTTGGGCGGCCAGCAGGCCACTGGCCGACAGACCGGTGTAAGCCGCAATGGCCATGGACGCTTTGAGCAAATTCCTGCGGTGCATAAATACAACCTGTCGTGAACAATCCCGCGCCGTTCCTGGCACGTGCTGGATCAAGGAAAACGGTTCGGACATGCCTTCGGCCAAACGCAACGGACATTAAACAGATGCCAAATAGCTTAAGCGGTTCGGTGCGGAAGGAAAAATGATTGATGGCGGGTTGATGGCGTTGCATGTGAAACAAGACGTTTCTGTGGGAGCCGTGTGGTGAGGGAGCTTGCTCCCGTTGGGTCGCGAAGCGACCCCGGCTCAGGCGATCGAAATCTTTCAGGAATATCTCGATCGCCTGGTTTGGGGCTGCTGCGCAGCCCAGCGGGAGCAAGCTCCCTCTCCACAACAACCTCTTTCTTCAGGAAAACCGGGATTAGCCCACTTCTCCAACCGCCCGATACGCCTCATCAATCGCCGCATGGGCATACGCACTCCACGCCGCATCCGAGTTGGCGATGCTCACATGCCCCAGCGGTTTACGCGCCAGGTCCTTCAGTTTTTCGCTTTCATCGGCATCGTCAAACAAGCTGTTGGAGAAGGTCGCATAGCCGTGTGACCAACGGTTGACAGTGATCGCCAGAATGTCGGTCTGGTGGTTGAAACCGCCCGGGCCGAGCATGCGCTGCAGCTGGTCCCGCAGTTGCGCTTCCAGTTGTTCAAAGGTCTGCCCATACAACTTGCCCCGGCCGGCGCGGGCCTGGTCGCGGCCGTTCATGCCGCTATTGGGGCTGGTGGGCACGTAGACCATGTGCAAACCAATCGGCTGCGTCGGGTCGCGTGGGTGCTCGTAGCCGCCCATGCTCACCGGGTAGTCGAGCTTGATCCGGCTGTAAGGCTGGGTCGCCGCATAAATCTCATGCACCCCCAGCTTCTGGAACGACGTCCAGTTGCGCACCACCACTTTGGTGTAGACCAGCGGGTACTTCACGTTCTGGCTCAGGGCCTGGGCTTGTTCCGCCGGCAGGTCCCGCAGCAGGTACGGGATCATCATGTTGTAGCAGGCCAGGATGCAGCGTTTGCCGCGGACCTGTGCGAGTTGGCCGCCACGGCTGTAGCCGATATGCACGCCGTCGCCGACGTTACGCACACTGACCGCCGTGCTGTTGAGGCGCACCCGTACCGGCGTCTTGGGCTGATCGAGCTTGGCGTAGTCAAACGGCGCCAGCACGATGCCATCCATGGTGTGCCCGGGCGCCACGGCCGGAATCAGGCTGCGCACCAGCAACCGAGCGAGGGACGCGTTGCCGTCGGGGAAGTGGTAGATGTAAGGCTCTTCCATTTCTGCGGCGGCTTCTTCGCTGATAGGCGCGAGGTTCATGCCGCCAAAGCCCGGGAAACCCACGCTGTAGGCATCCGCCGATGCAACGGCATCAATACTCAAGGCCATGAAGTCGTTGGTGCGGCTCTGGAAGTACTTCACCGCGCCTTCCGACAAGCCCACGTCCTTGAGCAGGAAGTCGCGGTAGCTGGTGGCCGCCAGATACTCGGCTTTTTCTTCGGCGGACTTGCCCGGCAGGTAATCCTTGGGCGAGACGTGCAGGGCGATCAATGCCTGGCGGTCCGCTTCCGGTAGCGGGAAATCATTGATGAAGTCGCTGATGGAGCGGGCGTGCAATTGGTCCGGGGCGATGTCGTCGGCCACCATTGGCGTCGGGTCGCCGGTGACCAGTTTGTCTTCTCCAAAGTTTTCCTTGTCGAAGAACACCCCGCGGGATAAACCCAGCCCCGGGTAGAACTGGCGGTCAAAGGCCGTCTCGAAGCGCTTGATGTTCACCCCGAGTTTCTTCAACAGCCCGTTTACTTCCTTGCTGTAAAGATGATTGGGCGATTGGAACGCTTCGCTGCCGCCGTAGCCGATGATCAGCCGGCCACCGGCCTGGAATTCATTGCGCTTGGCATGCCCGCCGAAGTCGTCGTGGTTCTCCAGGATCAGGATCTTCGCCTTCGGGTGCTTCTCACGGTAGAACCATGCTGCTGACAAACCGCTCAAGCCACCGCCGACCACCACCAGGTCGTAGTCTTCGGTGATCGGCAATTTATCGGTGTCGAAGGCCTTCTTTTCCCAGCCCATCTGGTGGGCGACTTCGAATGAGCCGACATGGCTGCCGCGCAAGCCGGTGAGGGCGGGCGGGTAGTAGCGGCCATCGGGAGCGGCCTGGAGGATTTGCAGCGGGGTCATGCCGGCGGCAATCGTGATGGCGACGCCGTTGAGGAAGTCGCGGCGGGTGATGTCCATGGGAACCTACGAATTATTTATTGTTATTAGGAGACCCCCTGTGGGAGCGGGCCGTTGTGGCGAGGGAGCTCGCTTCGACAGGGGGAAAGGGTCAGTGCTTGAACATCACATGGCGAACGGTGGTGTAGTCCTCCAGGCCGTACATGGACATGTCTTTACCGTAGCCGGACAGTTTCTGACCGCCATGAGGCATTTCGCTGACCAGCATGAAGTGGGTGTTGACCCAGGTGCAGCCGTACTGCAAGCGCGCAGCCAGGCGGTGGGCGCGGCCGACATCGGCGGTCCAGACCGACGACGCCAGGCCGTAGTCCGAATCATTGGCCCAGGCCAATACCTGGGCCTCGTCGTTGAACTTGGTCACCGACACCACCGGCCCGAACACTTCGCGGCGCACGATCTCGTCGTCCTGCTGCGCGTCGGCCAGCACGGTGGGCTCAAAGAAGAACCCGTTGCCTTCCACCGCCTTGCCACCGGTGATCAGGCGGATATGGGATTGCGCCACGGCACGCTCCACAAACCCGGCCACCCGGTCGCGATGCTGCGCGGTGATCAGCGGGCCCAGTTCGGTGTCCGGATCATCCTGCAAACCGTATTTGATGCTGGCCACTGCCGCGCCGAGCTTCTCGACAAACGCATCGTAGATATCGGCCTGTGCATAAATCCGACACGCAGCGGTGCAATCCTGGCCGGCGTTGTAGAAACCGAAGGTACGGATGCCTTCCACGGCCGCGTCGATATCGGCGTCGTTGAAGATGATCACCGGCGCCTTGCCGCCCAGCTCCATGTGCATGCGTTTGACGCTGTCGGCGGTGCTGGAAATGATATTGGCGCCGGTGGCAATCGAACCGGTCAGCGACACCATGCGCACTTTCGGATGATTCACCAGCGGGCTGCCAACGGTTGGCCCACGGCCAAACACCAGGTTGAGTACACCGGCCGGAAAAATGTCAGCGGCCAGTTGCACCAGGCGCAGCGCGGTCAGCGGGGTTTGTTCCGACGGCTTGAGCACCACGGTATTACCAGCGGCCAACGCCGGGGCGATTTTCCAGGCGACCATCATCAGCGGGTAGTTCCACGGCGCGATGGAGGCAATGACGCCCACCGGGTCGCGGCGGATCATCGAGGTGTGGCCCGGCAGGTATTCGCCGCCGGCCGAACCGCTCATGCAACGGCTGGCACCGGCGAAGAAGCGGAACACATCGGCCACCGCCGGGATCTCGTCATTCAGCGCAGCGCTGTAGGGTTTTCCGCAGTTGTCGGACTCCAGCTTGGCCAGCTCTTCGCCATGGGCTTCGATAGCGTCGGCGAGTTTCAACAGCAGCAGCGAGCGATCCTTCGGTGGCGTTTGCGACCAGCCTTCAAAGGCGCTGTCGGCGGCGCGCACGGCGGCGTCGACCTGGGCTTCGCTGGCTTCCTTGATCTCCACCAGCACCCGGCCCAACGCCGGGTTGAATACCGGCTGCGCCGGGCCTTCACCTTCGACCAGATGGCCGTTGATCAGCAGTTTGGTTTGCATGGTTCAGTCCTCTTAAAGCTGCATCGTTTCCCCTGCCGAAACCGGTTCAAGTGTGGGAGCGGGCTTGCTCGCGAATGCGGTCTTTCAGTTGATACATCACGTGACTGATACACCGCTTTCGCGAGCAAGCCCGCTCCCACATTTGAATCTCATTCCGTCAGTGGCAATGTGTTGTCAGTTATTTACCGCCACTACCGGCCACGCTTTCGCCGCCGCGGGTCAGGTAATAGGCACCGAGAATCGGGAACATCGTCACGATCATCACCAGCATCGCCACCACGTTGGTCACCGGCACATCCCGTGGTCGGCTCAACTGGTTGAGCAGCCACAGCGGCAAGGTGCGTTCGTGGCCGGCGGTGAAGGTGGTGACGATGATTTCGTCGAACGACAGCGCAAACGCCAGCATGCCGCCGGCCAGCAACGCCGAGCCGAGGTTGGGCATGATGATGTAGCGGAAGGTCTGCCAGCCGTCGGCACCGAGGTCCATCGAGGCTTCGATCAGGCTGTGGGAAGTGCGGCGCAAACGGGCGATCACGTTGTTGTAGACGATCACCACGCAGAAGGTCGCGTGGCCGACGATGATGGTGAACATCCCCGGTTCAATCCCCAGGGTCTTGAAGGTCGCCAGCAACGCGATACCGGTGATGATCCCTGGCAGCGCAATCGGCAGGATCAGCATCAGCGAGATGCCTTGCTTGCCGAAGAACTCCCGGCGATACAACGCCGCCGAGGCCAGGGTGCCGAGCACCATCGCAATCAGCGTGGCGATGGCCGCGATTTGCAGCGACAGCTTGATCGCTTCCAATACGTCCGGCCGCGAGAAGGCCACGCTGAACCACTTCAGGGTGAAGCCCTGGGGCGGAAAGCTGAACGCGGCTTCTTCGGTGTTGAAGGCGTAGAGGAAGATGATCAGGATCGGGAAGTGCAGGAAAACCAACCCACCCCAGGCCGCGATTTTTAGACTCCACGAAGCTTTTTCAGAGTGCATCGAAGGCCCCCAGACGTTTGACGATGGACAGGTAAACCGCGATCAGCACGATCGGCACCAAGGTGAATGCAGCGGCCATGGGCATGTTGCCGATAGCGCCTTGTTGGGCGTACACCATGCCGCCGACGAAGTAACCCGGCGGGCCCACCAGCTGCGGCACGATGAAGTCCCCCAGGGTCAGCGAGAACGTAAAGATCGAACCCGCCGCAATCCCCGGCACCGACAGCGGCAAAATCACTTGCATGAAGGTCTGGCGCGGCTTGGCGCCAAGGTCGGCCGAGGCTTGCAGCAACGACGGCGGCAGGCGTTCAAGCGAGGCCTGGATCGGCAAAATCATGAACGGCAGCCAGATGTACACAAACACCATGAACCGCCCCAGGTGCGAGGTGCTCAAGGTGCTGCCGCCCACGCCGGGAATGCCCATGATGAATTGCAGCGCCGGCTCCAGGCCCAGGTGCTGCACGAACCACTGCGCCACGCCGCCCTTGGCCAGCAGCAGGGTCCAGGCGTAGGCCTTGACGATGTAGCTGGCCCACATCGGCATCATCACCGCGATGTAGAAAAACGCCTTGGTCTTGCCGGTGGTGTAGCGCGCCATGTAGTAGGCGATGGGGAACGCGACGATGGCACTGGCGATGGACACCACGACCGCCATGCTCAAGGTGCGCACGATGATGTCGAAGTTCGACGGCTGGAACAGCGCGGCGAAGTTGGCCAGGGTCAGGTCCGGCGTGACCGCCATGGTGAAGTCATCGAACGTGTAGAAGCCTTGCCACAGCAAGGTCAGCAGCGAACCCAGATAGATCGCACCGAACCAGATCAACGGCGGCACCAGCAGCAACGACAGGTACAGGTTGGGCTTCTTGTACAGCAGGTTGGAAAACCTGCGCATCGGGGGGTGGGACAGGGCCAGGCTCATGTCACACCTCGCCTGCGATATCGGTCAACGGGGTCATGGCTTCCCGCGCCCAGCGCGCGGTGATGGACTGGCCGACCTGATGCCCGGCGGTGGTGTCCAGCCATTGATTGTTGGCCTGGCTGATGTTCAGGGCCTGGCCGTTTTCCAGTTTCAGTTCATAGCGGGTGGCGCTGCCCTGGTACTGGATGTCATGCAGCAGGCCGCTGACTTCCACCTCGCCGCTGCCCAGCGGGCCTTCGGCAAAACGCACGTGTTCCGGGCGGATCGAGAACGGCTGCGGGTTACCGCTCAAGCGTTGCGCCAGCTCGCCACGAATCACGTTGGAGGTGCCGACGAACTCTGCGACGAAGGTGGTGGCGGGCTTCATGTACAGGTTGCGCGGGGTGTCGACCTGTTCGATGCGGCCCTTGTTGAACACCGCCACGCGGTCGGACATCGACAGCGCCTCAGTCTGGTCGTGGGTGACGAAAATAAAGGTGATGCCGAGTTGGCGTTGCAACTTCTTCAACTCGCTTTGCATCTGCTCGCGCAGCTTCAGGTCGAGAGCGCCCAGTGGCTCGTCGAGCAGCAATACGCGAGGGCGATTCACCAGCGCACGGGCCAGGGCCACACGTTGACGCTGGCCACCGGAGAGTTGCACCGGCTTGCGGTCGCCGTAGCCGCCGAGTGCGACCATGCCGAGGGCTTCTTCGGCGCGGTTGAGGCGTTCGGTCTTGCCCACGCCTTTGACTTTCAGGCCGTAGGCTACGTTGTCCCGCACGTTCATGTGGGGGAACAGCGCGTAATCCTGGAACACGGTGTTCACGTCCCGCTGGTAGGGCGGCAAACCGGCAGCTTCTTCGCCGTGAATACGGATGGAGCCGGCACTCGGTTGCTCGAACCCGGCGATCAGGCGCAGGCACGTGGTTTTGCCCGAGCCTGAAGGGCCGAGCATGGAAAAGAACTCGCCGTCCTGGATATCGATGGAAACCCGGTCAACGGCTTTCACTTCGCCGAACTGACGGGAAACGTGGGTGAATTGGACTGCAAGCGTCATGGTGCGGTGCTCCAAAAAGGCGCGTCTTGTAAAAATTAAATCGGAGGTAGAGGTGATCGTTCCCACGCTCTGCGTGGGAACGCCTCCTGTGACGCTCTGCGTCACGACGTTAAAAGCGGACGCGGAGCGTCCAGACTGCGTTCCCACGCGGAGCGTGGGAACGATCAACTAGGGAGTGCTTAGCGCCCGCCCATGATCGCGATGTAATCCTGGGTCCAGCGGCTGTACGGCACGAACTTGCCGCCTTCAGCCTGCGGGGTTTTCCAGAAGGCGATCTTCTCGAACTGGTCGAAACCGTTGGTCTTGCAACCCTCGGCACCCAGCAGTTCGCTTTCCTTGCACGCGGCGGGCACCGCCGGCAACGAACCGAACCACGAGGCCACGTCACCCTGGACCTTCGGCTGCAGCGACCAGTCCATCCACTTGTAGGCGCAGTTCGGGTGCTTGGCTTCGGCGTGCAACATGGTGGTGTCCGCCCAGCCGGTAGCGCCTTCCTTCGGAATGGTCGAGGCAATCGGCTGTTTCTCGTTGACCAGGCCGTTGACCTGATACGGCCATGCGCTGGAGGCCACCACGCCTTCGTTCTTGAAGTCACTCATTTGCACGGTGGTGTCATGCCAGTAGCGGTGGATCAACGGTTGCTGGGCGCGCAACAGGTCGAGCACGGCCTTGTACTGGGTTTCGGTCAGCTCGTACGGGCTCTGGATGCCCAGTTCCGGCTTGGTGGCCTTGAGGTACAGCGCCGCATCGGCGATGTAGATCGGGCCGTCATAGGCCTGCACACGGCCTTTGTTTGGCTTGCCGTCCGGCAGGTTCTGCGCCTCAAACACCACATTCCAGCTGGTGGGCGCGGTCTTGAACACGTTGGTGTTGTACATCAACACGTTCGGGCCCCACTGGTACGGCGTGCCGTACGTTTGCTGGCCGACCACGTACCACGGCGCATCTTTCAGGCGCGGGTCGATGTTCTTCCAGTTGGGAATCAGCGAGGTGTTGATCGGCTGTACGCGCTTGCCGACGATCAGCCGCAGCGAGGCATCGCCGGATGCGGTGACCAGGTCGTAGCCGCCCTTGGCCATTAAGCTCACCATCTCGTCAGAGGTGGCGGCGGTCTTGACGTTGACCTTGCAGCCGGTCTCTTTCTCGAAACCGGTGACCCAGTCGTAGTTCTTGTCGCTTTCGCCACGTTCGATATAGCCGGGCCAGGCGACGATATCCAACTGGCCTTCGCCGGCGCCGACCGCCTTGAGCGGTTCGGCGGCCTGGATACTGACACTGGCCAGCAGCGCGGTGGTCAGGGCACTGAGCAGTGCGGTCTTGTGCGCAGACATGGGGGTTCCCTCTTCTTTAATTATGGTCGGGGCAGTTTTTGCAGCAGGTGGTGCGTGAGCGTAGTTGTTGTTTTAAAGATGCTGGCCGTGGCGCGCCATGATGTGCCGCACCACGCTGTAGTCCTGTAGCGAATCGCTGGACAGATCTTTCCCATACCCCGAGCGCTTCAAACCGCCGTGGGGCATTTCGCTGACCAGCATGAAATGGCTGTTGATCCAGGTGCAGCCGTATTGCAGGCGCGATGCCACCTGCATGGCCTTGTCCAGGTTCTGGGTCCAGACGGAGGAGGCCAGGCCGTATTCCGAGTCGTTGGCCCAGTCCACGGCCTGCTCCAGTTCGTCGAAGCGGGTCACGGTGACCACCGGCCCGAACACTTCGCGCTGCACGATTTCATCATTCTGTTTACAACCGGCCAGCAAGGTTGGCTGGTAGAAGAACCCCGCGCCGGAATGCACGGCGGCGCCGGTAATGCGTTCGATATGCGGCTGGCCGAGGGCGCGTTCGACAAAGCTGGCCACACGGTCGCGCTGGCGCGTGCTGATCAGCGGGCCGAGTTCGTTATCGGCATCGCGCTTGCCGGCGAACCGCAAGCTGCTGACGGCGGCGCCGAGGTCGGCCACCAACTTGTCGTGAATGCCCGCCTGGGCGTAGATGCGGCACGCGGCGGTGCAGTCCTGGCCGGCGTTGTAATACCCGTAGGCGCGCACGCCTTCGACCACGGCTTGCAGGTCGGCGTCGTTGCACACGATCACCGGAGCCTTGCCGCCCAGTTCCAGGTGGGTGCGCTTGAGGGTCTTGGAGGCGGCCTGGAGGATTTTCTGCCCGGTGACGATATCGCCGGTCAACGACACCATGCGCACCTTCGGGTGGCTGACCAAATGGCTGCCGACCCCTTCGCCGCCGCCACACAGAATGTTGATCACCCCGCGCGGCAACAGCTGGCTCAGTACGGGCGCCAGGGCCAGGATCGACAGCGGCGTATGTTCCGAGGGCTTGAACACCAGGGTATTGCCGGCGGCCAGGGCCGGAGCGATTTTCCAGGCGGCCATCATCAGCGGGTAATTCCAGGGCGCGATCGAGGCGACCACGCCAATCGGATCACGGCGCACCATGCTGGTGTAGCCCGGCAGGTATTCACCGCTGAGCTGCCCAGTCTGGCAACGCACGGCACCGGCGAAGAAGCGGAACACATCGACAGTGGCGCTCAAATCGTCCTGGCGTGCCAGGTGCAACGGTTTGCCGCAGTTCAGGGATTCCAGGCGGGCGAGGTAGTCGGCCTGTTTTTCGATGGCATCGGCGATGCCCAGGAGAATGTTCGAGCGTTGCTGGGGCGTGGTTCGCGACCAACCGGCAAAGGCGCGGTGGGCGGCGAGAATCGCGGCTTCAACCTGTTCGGTGCTGGCCTCGGCGATATGGGTGAGGATTTCACCGGTGGTCGGGTTGATGATCGGCTCGACAAAACCTTCGCCTGCGACCAGTTCGCCGTCGATCAGCAACGCAGTGAGCAGCGGTGTGGGCGCGCCAGACATTTTTCGCGATCTCTTTTCTTGTGTGGTCATGGCTGTTCTCTTACGAGGCGCCTGACCTTCTCTTATGGGATGAGCAGAGACTAGAGGTCAGGCGCGAGGTCAACAAATACTAAATACTGAAAGCAGCATTCGATTAAATAGATGGCTTGCGCGGGTGGGGCTGTTCGCGGGCTACCGTCAGGAACGGGTCCACCAACGCCGGGCGCGCCGTGCCCCGGCGCCAGGCCAGGCCCACATCGAGGGTTTGGCTGAGGTCGGCAATCGGCCGGGCTTCGATGATGTCGCCCTCCAGGGACCAGGGGCGGTAGGTCATGTCTGGCTGGATCGACACGCCGAGGCCGGCGGCGACCAGGCTTCGCACGGCTTCCGTCGAGGCGGTGCGCAAGGTGACGCGGGGTTGCAATCCGGCGCCGGTCCACATGCGTTGGGCGTTGTGGCCCATTTCATCGACGTTCAGTTGAATCAGCGGCTCGCGGGCAACGTCGGCGAGGTTGATGCTGTCGTGTTCCAGCAGCGGGTGCTGGGCGGGCAGCCATAAACGGTGGGGCGAGTGGGTGAGCACTTCGGTTTGCAGGGCGTGGCGGTCTTCGAGGTTGGAGAGGATCAGCACGCCGACGTCGATTTCACCGCTGACCAGCAGGTGTTCGATGTAGGGGCGTTCGTCCTCCATCACGCGGATTTCGACATTGGGATAGGCGCGCTGGAAGCGCGTGAGCAAATCCGCCAGGTAGTAGCCGGCCACCAGGCTGGTCACGCCGATGATCAATTGCCCGGCCACCTGGTCGGTACTCTGTTGCAGGCTGCGCTTGGCGTTGTCGACGGTGGCGAGGATCAGGTGGGCCTGGCGCAGGAACTGGTGGCCCTGGTGGGTCAGGGTCATGCCCTTCGCGTGGCGGTTGAACAGGTTGACGCCGATTTCCTGTTCCAGTTGCTGGATCGCCAGGGTCAGGGTGGACTGGGATATGAAGGCGGTCTGGGCGGCGGCGGAGATCGAGCCGGTCTCGGCCACGGCGATGAAGTGACGGATCTGACGCAAGGTCATCATGCTGGAATTACCAGTGGGGTGTTTTTATAGATTTGTTCGAGTGTATATCGTTTTAATTGAGGGGTAAGCGCGTTACATCTGGAAGCACTCTAGATCGGGGGTTTTTGGCACTTAGTTTTACGCTGGGGGCCTATTGGTCCTGTGAACCCTAGTTTCTGGAGGCTGTGAATGAATACCCGTGGATTGCTCGATCAACTGCTCAAATCCGGGCAGGACATGTTGCAGAACAAGGCTGGCGGGCAGCGCAAGTCAGATGACAAAGGTGCCCTTGGCGGCCTGCTGGGCGGCGGCGGGTTGGGAAGCTTGCTCGGCGGTGCCGGTGGTGGGGCCCTTGCGGCCGGTGCCATGGGGTTGTTGCTGGGTAACAAGAAAGCCCGCAAGTTTGGCGGTAAGGCGCTGACCTACGGTGGGTTGGCGGCGCTTGGTGTGATTGCCTACAAGGCGTATGGCAACTGGCAGGCGCAGCAGGCCAATGCGCCTCAGGGGGAGCCGCAGACCATTGATCGCCTGCCGCCGGCGCAAGTTGAGCAACATAGCCAGGGGATTTTGAAGGCCCTGGTGGCTGCGGCCAAGGCTGACGGGCATGTGGATGAGCGGGAGCGGGCGTTGATCGAAGGGGAGTTTTTGAAGCTGGATAACGATCGTGAGTTGCAGCAGTGGTTGCATGCTGAACTGAACAAGCCGCTGGATCCGGCGGATGTGGCTCGGGCTGCCAGCACTCCGGAGTTGGCTGCCGAGATGTATATCGCCAGTGTGATGTTGGTGGATGAGGAGAACTTCATGGAGAAGTCGTATCTCGATGAGTTGGCGCGGCAGCTTAAGTTGGAGCCTGGGTTGAAGGCTGAACTGGAGAAGCAGGTGCGGCAGGCTGTGGTGGTTTGATTGTGTACATATCCGTTATTTAGGTAACGGCGACTTATGGTTCCGCTCTTACAGCGGCTCACTTTGGAAAAGCCG
>NZ_JAAAFU010000081.1:237914-237981 GCF_019352905.1 Pseudomonas sp. Xaverov 83
ACGTTCGGCCTCGGGCTTATTGGGGCAGTCAGATCAAAATCAAAAGCAAGAGCACAGCGGCCTACCG
>NZ_JAAAFU010000082.1:0-214 GCF_019352905.1 Pseudomonas sp. Xaverov 83
CTATCGCAGGCAAGCCAGCTCCCACAGTTGGACTGTGGTGTGACAGATAGATCTGCTGGGGCTGGAATACCGCTATCGCAGGCAAGCCAGCTCCCACATTGGGTCGGTGGTGTGGCAGATGGATCTTCTGGGGCTGGGATACTGCTATCGCAGGCAAGCCAGCTCCCACAGTTGGACTGTGGTGTGACAGATAGATCTGCTGGGGCTGGAATAC
>NZ_JAAAFU010000083.1:0-222508 GCF_019352905.1 Pseudomonas sp. Xaverov 83
GGCAAAGACCTTTTGGTTACTTTTGGGGCGTTTGCCAAAAGTGACCCGCTGTAAGAGCGGAACCCTAAGTGGCCGTTACCGCAGCAACGGATATGTACACAAACCCCCAACCTAAAATCTCACAAACACCACGCAACCCGCTGATTCAAAATAAAAAACGGCGCTCACGAGGCGCCGTTTTCCCACATCCGCAACAAACACCCTTAGTAGTAGGCGTTTTCTTTCTGCGTATGGTCAGTCACATCCCGCACACCCTTGAGCTCCGGAACCCGCTCAAGCAGCGTACGCTCAATCCCCTCACGCAAGGTCACGTCCGCCTGGCCACAGCCCTGGCAACCGCCACCAAACTTCAACACAGCAATACCATCATCCACCACATCAATCAGGCTCACCTGACCACCGTGGCTGGCCAGCCCGGGATTGATCTCGGTCTGCAGGTAATAGTTGATACGCTCGTTAATCGGGCTATCCGCATTAACGTTCGGCACCTTGGCGTTCGGCGCCTTGATGGTCAGCTGGCCACCCATACGATCAGTGGCGTAATCAACCACCGCATCGTCAAGGAACGCTTCACTGAACGCATCGATATACGCCGTGAAGCTTTTCAGCCCCAACGCCGTATCTTCAGGTTTTTCTTCTCCCGGCTTGCAGTAGGCAATGCACGTCTCCGCGTACTGGGTGCCGGGCTGGGTGATAAAGACGCGGATCCCGATGCCCGGGGTGTTCTGCTTCGACAGCAGATCAGCCAGGTAATCGTGGGCGGCGTCGGTAATGGTAATAGCGGTCATGGAAACTCCTCGCAGGCTTGCCGGCAGTTTACGCCAAATTATTACCGAGGTACAAAGTCCTAGTATTTTTGTCGGGAAAGCACCAACCGTTCGTCGCCATCGAACCAGCCTTTGAGCCGACGATAACTGCCCTTTTCCAACCAGTGATAGCTGGCCAGCGACCCAAGGGCGATCAGCACCACGCATACGCCGAGCATCACGTAGGCATTCACCCCGTAACGCTGGGCGACAAAACCGCCGGCGGACAACACCAGCACGTGCATCAGATAGACCGAATAAGAACAATCCCCCATCACCTTGAGCAGGCGGCTGCGCTCGAAATAGCGTTCCATCGAGATACAGGCCACCACCAGCACCGCACTCGGCAAGCCCCAGGTCAGGGCGCGAGGTGATGCCGGCCAGTGATAAATCGCCAGCAACGCACCGGCAATACCCGCCAGGGGCAGCCACAGGCCGGGGCGAATCCAGCCCTTGCGATACAGCATGCCGATGCCAATCCCGAGCAAGAACTCGTACACGATGTCCGAACGATAGAAGTCGCTGATCCAGCCAAACGACGTCCACGCCTGGCACACCGCGAACAACAATGCGCCCACCACCAGTACCCGCCACTGCCGGCGAAACAGCAGCGCCCAGGCAAACAGCACGTAGAAGAGCATTTCGTAGTTCAGGGTCCAACCGACATTCAACGTCGGATACACCCCATAACCGCCGGGATTTTCGGAGGGTATGAACAGCAAGGACATCAACACATGGGCCGCATCGACACTCTGGTCCGGCAACACCGGCCGCGCAAACACCACCAGCAGCGCCATCAATAGCGTGTAGAACCAGTACGCCGGCACGATCCGCAATAAGCGATACACCAGGAATCGCCAGGGCGGCAGCTGTTTGTTCTCGGTGGAAAGGAAGATCACCAGACCACTAATCACGAAGAACACATCCACGCCCGCCGCGCCCTTGTCGACAAACAGATGCCCCAGCGCCGAATCAGCCTGGAAACCAAAGAAAATCTGCATGAAGTGATGACCCACCACGGTCCAGGCCGCCAGGGCGCGCAGTGCCTGTACTGAAATCAACATCGTCGACCCGCTCTCCCAACCCTCGACACCGGTTATTCAGGTGCCTATGGCTTGGGACAGCCGTCGACGGTCAAAGGTCGATCAAAGATTCTCGTAGCGATTCATGTCCAGCACGCCCTCTTCCAGCGGCGTGGTTTCGTGGAGGTACTGCGACAGGTCGTGGAAGTACTGCCAGAACTGCGGATGGCTGCGGCGGATGCCCCAACGGTCGACAATCTTCTCGAAGCGATTGGCGTCCTTGGCGTTCTCCATGGCAGCCACAAACGCCGGCACCTGCTCCGCCGGGATGTTGAACATGAAGTTCGGATAGCTGCTCAGCACCCCGGGGTAAATGGTCACGGTGTCCAGGCCCGGCTGATACCGATAGGCCTCACCGAGCATAAAGGCCACGTTGCTATGGGCGCGGTTGCGCAACAGGCTGTACATCTCACGTTTGCCGCTGCGGGTTTCGATGCGCAGCATGGTCGCTTCCGGCAACAGGTCGATCACCTTGAGCCCCGCCGCCGGGCGGTTGGTCAGGCGGCTCAGGGCCTGTTCGGCGTCCTGCAGCGCCGGGTCGATGCCGGGACGCGAGCAATAGGCGCTGATGCAACGGTTGATCGGGTCCGGGCTCGCGTTCAGGTCGCCATAACGGGCCAGCAACTGGTTGGCGAAGTCGCGCTTGGGGTCCTTTTCATCGAGCTTGAGGCCCGTGGGCTTGTCATCGTCGATGGCTTCATAGTCCATCCACAGCTTGACCTTGCCGCTGTTCTGGTACCAATCGTCGAGGAAGTCATCCCGCGAGTCCGCCGGCATCAAGCGCAGGAAGTTCTGTTCGGCGCCGTTGCGGATCAGGTCGAAATACAAGCGCGTCTGGGCTTGATGGGAAACGTTGCCGAACACATCGAAATTCACCGCCAACTGGTAATAGGTGCGCTCCAGCAGCGGATAGTCGAACAACCACATCGTTTGCGGTACTTCGCCAATCAACCCCTTGGTCACCGAGGCGCTGTCAAAGTGGCGGAAGATGCTCAGCAAGGCGTTATCGTTGCCCGCCCACAGGGAAGCCCAGCTCGGCGGCGGCAGGTCGGCATAGCTGTCTCGGCGCAGCGCTTCGTATTCGTTGCGCTTGTCGCGGTATTTAAGCCACAGGCTGAGCACGCTGCCCACATCATCAATCTGCCCCGGCATCGCCAGCAACGGCGTGGCCTGGCCGCGGTAGCGGGCATCGGTGATGTACAGGTCGTGGTCAGGGTCCTGGAACAGAGTCCAGAAGTTGTCGCGGATCACATCCGTGGCGATCTGGCCCCGGCAGACCGGCCCGCGAATAAAGGTACGCACGAAGTATTCGGCGTTATCCAGCATGAACTGGTAGCGCGCCTTGGCCGGAATCGCCTCGAAGGTCTCGAACGGGTTGGCCCGCCGGCCCGGTCCGTAGCCCGGCAACGCGTTCACCTGCCAGTCATCGGTGTAGAACAGCGACTTGATCCGGGCCATTTTCTCGGCGCTGAACGGATAGGTGATGTGGGTCTTGTGCACGATCACCCCCTGCACCGGCCAAAGGCGGTAATACACCTGGGTACCTGGGTCGTCGTTGGGGCGACGGGTGTTGATCAGGTCGATCGGCTGCCCGCTCGGGGTGCGCGAGCGTACCCACTGGAAGAAATGCCCCGGCTCGCCGCCTTCAAAGTAGATGTGGGCGAGGAACAGGTGCTCGAACAACCAGCGCGCCACCAGGCTTTCCCGGGCGCCGGGCTGATTGAACAGGTTTTCCCACTGCTGCACCTGCAAAGCTTCCTTGGCACTTGGGGCCAGGCCTTGTTCGTCGATAGGTGCGCCGGAGGCCAGCCAGCGTTGCAGGGTCTGGTACTGCTGGTCGGTCAGGCCGGTGACGGCCAGGGGCATGCCTTCCTTCGGGTGGTTACCTGCGTAGGCGTTGAACTCCCCCGGCATCGGGCAGGTGTTTTCGCGGTTCAGGCCCAGCACGATGTCGTCGGGCAGCTTGGCGTTGGGCGCAAGCGGCGCGGTATGTCCCAGTTCCAGCATGCGCGCCATCAGTGCGGCCTGGCTGCCCTGGGCATCGAGTACCGAGTAGAAACCCTTTTGCTGCCAGGCGGCCTTGCCGGAGGCGTCATAAAACAAACGCGTCGGTTGGCTGGCCTGGCTGCGTTCGCCGTCATATACCGGCACTTTGGTCGCGCCACGTGCGGCGCCTTCGGCACTGCCCAGGTTGAGCTGGCAGGCCGAGTCATAGCAGGCGTGGCAGGCCACGCACTTCTCGGTGAAGATCGGCTGAATATCACGGGTATAAGAGATCGCCGAGGCGGGACCTTCTGCCTGTGCGGTAATAGCGACCAGCGAAAAAACGGCGCTGACGATGAGGCGAAGTGACATGTTCCCGGTCCCGATTCAATGCGTACGGTGAAAAACCTGGCGATTCTACCGATGTAACACCCCCGACAACATGAGCGATATTCATGCAAACCCGGCACATGCTCTAAAAGCGCACAGGTTTGTTATGATCTTCGCCCTCCGTAATACCTGACCAGAGTAGTCCCATGCCCGATCGTAGCGCTCGTCTGCAAGCCCTCCACCAAGCCCTCAAGGAACGCATCCTGATCCTCGACGGCGGCATGGGCACGATGATCCAGAGCTATAAGCTGGAAGAGCAAGACTACCGTGGCAAACGCTTCGCCGACTGGCCGAGCGACGTCAAGGGCAATAACGACCTGCTGGTGATCACCCGTCCGGACGTGATCGGCGGCATCGAAAAAGCCTACCTGGATGCCGGCGCCGACATCCTGGAAACCAACACCTTCAACGCCACGCGCATTTCCATGGCCGATTACGGCATGGAAGACCTGGCCTACGAATTAAACGTAGAAGGCGCGCGCCTGGCGCGCAAGATCGCCGACGCCAAGACCCTGGAAAACCCGGCCAAGCCGCGTTTCGTCGCCGGCGTGCTCGGCCCGACCAGCCGTACCTGCTCGCTGTCGCCCGATGTGAACAACCCCGGCTACCGCAACGTGACCTTCGATGAGCTGGTGGAAAACTACACCGAAGCCACCAAGGGCCTGATCGAGGGCGGCGCCGACCTGATCCTGATCGAAACCATTTTCGACACCCTCAACGCCAAGGCTGCGATCTTCGCCGTACAGGGCGTGTTCGAGGAACTGAACGTCGAACTGCCGATCATGATCTCCGGCACCATCACCGACGCCTCCGGCCGTACCCTGTCGGGCCAGACCACCGAAGCGTTCTGGAACTCGGTCAGCCACGCCAAGCCGCTGTCCGTGGGCCTGAACTGCGCACTGGGTGCGAGCGAGTTGCGTCCGTACCTGGAAGAGCTGTCGAACAAGGCCAACACCCACGTTTCCGCGCACCCGAACGCCGGCCTGCCCAACGAATTCGGCGAGTATGACGAACTGCCGTCGGAAACGGCGAAGGTCATCGAAGAATTCGCCCAGAGCGGCTTCCTGAACATCGTCGGTGGTTGCTGCGGCACCACGCCGGGCCACATTGAGGCCATCGCCAAGGCCGTGGCCGGTTACGCACCGCGCCCGATCCCGGACATTCCGAAGGCCTGCCGCCTGTCGGGCCTGGAACCGTTCACCATCGATCGCAGCTCGTTGTTCGTCAACGTCGGCGAACGCACCAACATCACCGGTTCCGCCCGCTTCGCCCGTTTGATCCGTGAAGACAACTACACCGAAGCCCTGGAAGTCGCCCTGCAGCAGGTGGAAGCCGGCGCCCAGGTGATCGACATCAACATGGACGAAGGCATGCTGGATTCGAAGAAGGCCATGGTGACCTTCCTCAACCTGATTGCCGGCGAGCCGGACATCTCCCGCGTACCGATCATGATCGACTCCTCCAAGTGGGAAGTGATCGAGGCCGGCCTCAAGTGCATCCAGGGCAAGGGCATCGTCAACTCCATCAGCATGAAGGAAGGCGTGGAGCAGTTCATTCACCACGCCAAGCTGTGCAAGCGTTACGGCGCGGCGGTGGTGGTGATGGCGTTCGACGAAGCCGGTCAGGCCGACACCGAAGCGCGCAAGAAAGAAATCTGCAAACGCTCCTACGACATCCTGGTGAATGAAGTCGGCTTCCCGCCGGAAGACATCATCTTCGACCCGAACATCTTCGCGGTCGCCACCGGTATCGAAGAGCACAACAACTACGCCGTCGACTTCATCAATGCCTGTGCCTACATCCGCGACGAGCTGCCGTATGCGCTGACTTCCGGCGGCGTGTCCAACGTGTCGTTCTCGTTCCGTGGCAACAACCCGGTGCGTGAAGCGATCCACTCGGTGTTCCTGCTGTACGCGATCCGCAACGGCCTGACGATGGGTATCGTCAACGCCGGCCAGCTGGAGATCTACGACCAGATCCCAGCCGAGCTGCGTGACGCGGTAGAAGACGTGGTGCTTAACCGCACTCCGGAAGGCACCGACGCCCTCCTCGCCATTGCCGACAAGTACAAGGGCGACGGCAGCGTCAAGGAAGCCGAGACTGAAGAGTGGCGCGGCTGGCCGGTGAACAAGCGCCTGGAACACGCGCTGGTCAAGGGCATCACCACCCACATCGTCGAAGACACCGAGGAATCCCGGCAGTCGTTCGCGCGCCCGATCGAGGTGATCGAAGGCCCGCTGATGTCCGGCATGAACATCGTCGGCGACCTGTTTGGCGCCGGCAAAATGTTCCTGCCCCAGGTGGTGAAATCCGCCCGGGTGATGAAGCAAGCCGTGGCCCACTTGATTCCGTTCATCGAGCTGGAAAAAGGCGACAAGCCGGAAGCCAAGGGCAAGATCCTGATGGCCACGGTGAAGGGCGACGTGCACGACATCGGCAAGAACATTGTCGGCGTGGTGCTGGGTTGCAACGGCTATGACATCGTCGACCTGGGCGTGATGGTCCCGGCCGAGAAAATCCTGCAAGTGGCCAAGGAACAGAAGTGCGACATCATCGGCCTGTCCGGGCTGATCACCCCGTCCCTGGACGAGATGGTGCACGTCGCCCGCGAGATGCAGCGCCAGGATTTCCACCTGCCGCTGATGATCGGTGGCGCCACCACTTCCAAGGCCCACACGGCGGTGAAGATCGAGCCCAAATACAGCAATGACGCGGTGATCTACGTCACCGACGCCTCCCGCGCCGTGGGCGTGGCGACGCAGTTGCTGTCCAAGGAATTGAAGCCGGCGTTCGTCGAGAAAACCCGCCTGGAATACATCGACGTGCGCGAGCGCACCTCCAACCGCAGCGCCCGCACCGAGCGCCTGAGCTACCCGGCCGCCATCGCCAAGAAGCCACAGTTCGACTGGAGTACCTACGCCCCGGTCAAGCCGACGTTTACCGGCGCCAAGGTGCTGGACAATATCGACCTCAACGTCCTGGCCGAGTACATCGACTGGACACCGTTCTTTATTTCCTGGGACCTGGCCGGCAAATTTCCGCGCATCCTCACTGACGAAGTGGTGGGTGAAGCGGCGACGGCGCTGTACGCCGACGCACAGGAAATGCTCAAGAAGCTGATCGATGAAAAACTCATCAGCGCCCGCGCCGTGTTCGGTTTCTGGCCGACCAACCAGGTGCAGGACGATGACCTGGAAGTCTACGGCGACGATGGCCAGCCGATTGCCAAGCTGCACCACCTGCGCCAGCAGATCATCAAGACCGACGGCAAGCCGAACTTCTCCCTGGCCGACTTCGTCGCGCCTAAAGACAGCGGCGTGACCGACTACATCGGTGGCTTCATTACCACCGCCGGCATCGGCGCTGAAGAAGTGGCGAAGGCTTATCAGGACGCCGGCGACGACTACAACTCGATCATGGTCAAGGCCCTGGCCGACCGCCTGGCCGAGGCTTGCGCCGAGTGGCTGCACCAGCAGGTGCGTAAAGAGCACTGGGGCTACGCCAAGGACGAAGTGCTGGATAACGACGCGCTGATCAAGGAGCTGTACAGCGGCATCCGCCCTGCCCCGGGTTACCCGGCGTGCCCGGATCACACCGAGAAAGCCCAGTTGTTCCAATTGCTGGACCCTGAAGCCCGCGAGATGCACGCGGGCCGCAGCGGCGTGTTCCTGACCGAGCACTACGCGATGTTCCCTGCAGCGGCCGTCAGCGGCTGGTACTTCGCTCACCCGCAGGCGCAGTACTTCGCGGTGGGCAAGATCGACAAGGACCAAGTCGCCAGCTACACCGCCCGCAAGGACCAGGACCTGAGCGTGACCGAACGCTGGCTGGCGCCGAACCTGGGTTACGACAACTGATACGCGGCAGGCCCGCTTCCGGGCCTGCCACGCTGCGTCTTATAGCCCCAGCGTCGCTCTCTCCTGTACGGACAGGCGAATCAGCAGGGCCTGGCGTTGATCAGTCCTTTGCCTGGCCAATACCACGGCTTCTGCCTCGTACTGCGCACCAAACTCCGGATAACGATCCTCAAGGGCTTCAGCCTTGAGGGCCTGGGCTTGTGCCAGCGTCGTAAAGTCGGTCGCGTATTGCTTCTGCAAGTAATCGACCCAGTACTGGCGCGCGATCAGATCGTCGGTGAACGCCTCGGTCACCTCCCTCGCGATGATGCTGGCGTAGGCCTGGTCGATATCGGCCTGTTTCACTTGGGAAAGGTTGCGGTACAGCATGCCGGACGGCTGGCGCGGCAACTCCAGGCGTTGGGCCAGGCCGATGCGATAGGCCAGGCGAATTTCCGCCGGGTCAACACTGGGCTTGAGGCTGATCACGCGGCTGGCGGTGGCTTCAGTCTGTTCCAGGCGGATCATGCTTCTGGCCAGCTTGAACAGCGCCGCGCCTTCTTTCCCGGGCTCCACGGTTTCCAGGGCCTTGAACTCATAGGCACTGACTTCAAGGTCGCTGAACAGCAGGATCCAGCCGTCACCGCAGGTCGCATTGATCCGCATGCCGCGAGCCTTGCCGAACAGTTGCTCGCGCAACGCCGGACGTTGCTCGGCAGCCTCCAGCACCTCCCATACCCGGCGCGTCAACTCAGGGCGGTCGGTGATGAAGTCCTGGGCGTTTTTCAGCTGGGAAATGATGTAGAAGAAATCCTCACTGTCGTCAGCGCTCTTGAGCGACTCCCAGACCGCGTGTTTGCTGGAATCGGCCGCCACGCCAGAAAACCATTGGGCTTTCTGTGCCTCGGGCGTCAGCAGCTCCGGATGCAGCTCACCGCTCAGCTCCGCTTCCTCGCGACTGGCATTGCGCAGGAAGACATCGAGTTGGTCATTAATTTGCTCCCGGGTATAACCCAGGCCAAAACCCGTTTCATCCAGGAACTCGCTCAACCGCTCGAACGCGCGCTCTTCCAGCCCGTTGTCCGTCACGTTGGTGTTGCTCATCAGGAGGTTGTGCCGAGGCAACAGGGCATCGTCCGGGATGGTCTCGATCTGGTTATTGCTGAGATCGAGTGTGCGCAGTCGGGGCAGTTCCAATACCCCCGTCGGCCACTCCTCCAGGACGTTATTGTGCAGGTCCAGGTTTGTCAGCCCGTGCAGGCCGCTGACGTCCAGGTTGGCCAGGGTGTTCTCGCCAAGGTCGAGCCATTCCAGTGCAGTTAACGGACCAAGCAGTGTCTGTAGCTCCACGGCGTCGCGCAAATCATTGTAGGTGGCTTCGAGGTGAGTCAGCGCCGTGTATCGGTTGATCACCTCCGGCAGGTGCGCCAGGCCGTTTTTATTGAGCATAAGCCAACGCAGGTGAGGAAAACTGCCCAGGAACCCATTGGAACCCTGCTCCGTCAGCTTCACCTCAGTGAGGTCGAGCACGCTGACGTGGCTCATTGACGCAGGCAACGCCGGCAGGTCGCCCACATACAGCCCGGACAGGTCCAGTACCTCGCGCCCGTCCACCGGCGGCAACTCGGGCCGGGCACGCAAGTTGTGGCGCCAGCTCTGAAGAATCCTGTCGGCCGCGCGCCGACGGTTGATGGCACTGACCCAGCCACCACTTTCGCGATAACCCTCGATGTCGATCCAACTGTTCAACGCCCTGCTCAAGCGCTGATGTTCGCTGTGTAGCTGCACCAGGCGCGTGTCGATGGCGGTGGCGCCGAGCCCGGCGGCTTGCCATTCCACGATGCGCTCCACCGCCTCGGCACTGCCAAGTGAAGGGTCCAACTGTTGCAGGCGTGCTGCCGGGGTGAGGCGCGCTTGCGCGCCGACGTTCTCGACCTGCAGCGGCAACAGCAACTGGCCGGGGTCGTCCGTCACCCGGACCGGGAAATATTCCGGATCGCCGCCGGTCCTGCCGATGCTCAACTGCGTTTGAGGAATGCCCAATGGCTTGTGCAGGTAGATATTCGGCCCCACCAGCGGCAGTAACTCAACGTCAACCCCCAATGGGTTTTCACGGAACGTGCGTTGCGCAAAGACCTGGATGTCGGCGCAAGTTCTTGGGGTAAGTCGGCAACCCCGCAGGTTGCTCTTGAGCATCAGTGCGTCGTGGCCGGTGAGTGCCTGGGGCGGCACGCGGGTGATTGCGCTGTAGCTCAGGTCAAGGCTTTCCAGCACGGGCAAGTCCAGCACGCCCAGTGGCCAGTCCGTGATACCGGTGTGGCTGAGGTTCAAGCGGCGCAAGGCGTTGAGGCCACGCACATCCAGGCTCATCACGCGATTGTATTGCAAGTCCAGCGTTTCAAGGGTGGTCAGGCGGCTCAAGCGTTGCTGGATGGCCGGGGTGACGTTCAGTTGGTTGTGGGAAAGATCCAACTGACGCAGGGCGGTGAAGTCATCCAGCGCCGAAGGCAACTGCGCCAGGTTGCCGCTACTGAGGTTCAACTCTTCAATGGCGCGGAATGCACCGAGAAAGTCGTTCAGCGTCTCAATGGAAATCTGGGTGCCACTCAGGTTTACCTGCTTCACATGGGCGAACGCCGGCGCCGGTAATCTCGGCAAGTCGCCGAGCACGCCACCTGACAGGTTCAGCGTGGTATTCGAAAGATTGGAACGGGCCGATCGGCCCGACAGCGCAAAACGCGGCCCCAGGCCTTCGCGCCAACAATCCAGGAGCCGCTCGGCGGCGCGCTGGCGGTAAAAAGCGTCCACCTGTCGCCGGTCAACCCGCAGTTCCCGGGCTGCCCAAGCCTCCAGGTCCTGGCTCAAGGAAAGCTGTTCGTCCAGCAACTGATGGGTGCGGGCCAGCATCTGCTCAACGCTCATGCCCTGCTGCCGTAACTGCAACACGACGTCTACGCCAAATCCCCAGCGCACATTTTTCAGCCGGTCCATCACACCCTCACAGTACCCCTCCGCCAGGGTTTGTTCATTGAGCAGGTGCGCCGGATTACCCCGCACATGTTCGTACACCGCCATAAATTCCCGGCGCTCAAACGCGGCCCACCTGAGGTTCAAACCGCGCCACAGGCGGTCATGCCCGGCGAGCATCGAGGTGGGCACCGAGCGAATGTTTGTTCGCCACAGGTCGAGCCTCTCAAGGTGCTCAAGTGACGTCACCCCCTGTGGCCACTCCTGCACCGAGCCCTCCATGCGCAGCACGCGCAAGTGCGTGAGGGCGCTGACGTCCAGGCTTTGCGAAACGCCCTCGATTGTCAGGTTCTGCAAACGCTCCATTCCCCCCAGGCGCTGCATGAACGCCGCGGGATAGGCCATATCCCGGCCGCTTAATGTCAACTGGGTAAGCCCGGTAAAGCGGTTCAGTCCGCCGACCAACTCAATGCCTGGCGTTGCCTCAAGGAGCACATCAAGGCGTTGCACGCGGGAAAACTGCTCAGCCAGCCTTGCACCCTGCTCACCCGATAACACCTCGGCTCGCACACTCAGCGAGTGCACATGGGAAAAGTCTGCGCTCAGCCGCGGAAGGTCCGTCACGCTGCCCAGCGACAGGGTGCTCAGGGGAGGCAGCTCGCGGTAAATGCCCTGGCGCCAGCAACCGATGATGTCGGCCGCTGCCCGTTGTTGCTGGCTGGCCCCGCCCGCCTGCCCGGCAGCAGCGGCGGTCCACTGATCAAGTTCTTCCTGCAACAGGTCAAACTCACGTTGGCGGTTTCCCAACAGGGTGAAGACCTGCTGGGCGCTTTCACCGGCCTGCAATCGGCTCAGGACGAACTGGCTGGCCTGTCCGCCGTTGAGGTTGGGATAGAGCGCCTGCACCCTCGCCGTCAGCGATGCATCCACTTCAAAGCCTTTGCCCCGACCGCTCAAAGGGTAACCCAGGACGCCCCCCGCCCCCGTCAACACGGGTCGCGAACGCGGTGCGCGCAGGCCGAGCACATTGAACATTTGGCTACGGCGGCGGGTGGCATAACCGGCCACCGCTTGTTGCAGTTCCCGGTCCAGGGTCGGCAAGGGCATCCCCAAGCCAGGTCGTGCCGCAGCGGGGATCGCATGCACGACCGATTGGAAGAAATTGCGCCGTCCAGTGGTCCGGCTGTTCAGCGCGACACCGCGCTCGTCGTAGGCCTGGAAGGTTTCGCCCTGCTTGACCAGGTATCTGCGCAGCGGGGCATCTTGCGGACCAATGCTGTCCAGCAATGGACCTTCGATAGCTTGAAACCGCACTTCCAGGCGCAGGTTAGTCGGCCATCCCGGCAAGTGTTGCAGGCAGTGCAGGGCCAGGCGGTCAGTGTCGACGCCAGCGTCAGCCTGACGATGCAACCCCCTCAGGGCACGGCTCAGGCGACCTTGTTGCACCGCACGGCGAGCGGCGTTATCCAGGCGCGCCGAGGTCCCGCGCTGACTGCGCAGTTGCAAGCGCTCCTGTTCGCTGGCGGTATCAAGGATTTCCCGGATGGCTCGCCTCGACAACCCGGGGAAGCGCCGTTGCAGCACCGCCTCTTCGCCAGCCAGCGGCGCCGTATCCGCCACTGGCTGGCTGCGGAACTGCTCAAGGGTATCGGCCAGCAAGGCGGGCAGCGGCCTGCCTTCGATATACGTCTTGCGTAACACGTGATCCTGGACCCCACTGATATCCCCGATAATACCCAGGGTCGTATCAGAGAATTCTTCAGTGGCAGGCCCCAGTCGTCGTAACAGGGTCAGGCGGTCCCATTTGAAAGGCTGCTCATGCGCATGCCGCCAGGCACCGGCGTTGTTGTGTTCAAGGATCGGTTGATAAGCCTCGGGATTATCCGGGTGTTTGATCCGCCACTTGCGGATTCGGCTGTCGAAGCCTTTTTCATGCAGGTTTTCACCGATACGCACGTAAATCTTGCCGCCTGTCTCGTACTGGCCCTGGGCATTGGGCTTGAGGGCCGGGTCCAGCACGACTTCGCTGCGGTACGGCGCCAGGTCCGGCTTCCAGAGGCGGGCCTCACCGCTGGGCAGTTTGACCGGTACCAGGCCATCCACCCATCGGGACACCTGGATCTTCGGCGCGCGGCTGGCCAGGGCCGTCGATCCGCCGAGGGCGGCCATGAATGCCACGTTCAGCGCCACCGATTCCAAATGCCCCCAGGCGGCATCCATGTCGCCTTCCTTCCACGACTCGATGCCATGGTAGACCTCCAGGCCCAGCTGCACCGCCGTGACCGCCAGCATCACCTCCCCCAGGCCAGGCACGACAAAGGCCGCCACGTTCAACACATTCAAACCAATACTCAGCCAATGTTCGTGGCGTTCCTGGGCAGCCTTGCGATCCGCCTCGGCGGTGGGTACGGCGAGCGTTCTGGCGTTATCTTTCAGACGTTGCAGGTGGTTGTCATAGAGCGCTCCGAACAGCTCGCCACTGATCAAGGTTTCGCGGCGGTTCAGGTCGATGTGCGTGTCGTAGACCTGCTCCTTGTAACCTCTGGAATTCCACTTATAGGTAAACAGCTTGGTTTTCAGCCGCTGCAGGAAAGCAGGCGCCTCGCCTTGCGGCACCAAGCTGGCGAACAGCCGTTGATAGGCTGGCGAGCGCAGTTGAGTTGCCAGGTCCGCCTCGAACGCCTTCATCGACGGGTATTCCTTGAGCGGGTACAACGGCGCACCGGGGATCCAGGCCACCAGCCGTTGGTCGGCCGCGGCAGGGACCAGCAAGTCCCCGAGCGAGGCGCCGGGCAACAATGCGGTGGCCAGGCCCAACTGCTGCCGCGCCTCTGCGATCGCGCCGACGCCCGGCCCGATCAGCACGACTTCACCCACCTTGCAGCCGAGAATCGCCAATTGGCTGCAGGCGACAGGCTTGCCATCCCACTGCGGCCGTTCGGTACCGGCCAGCAAGGCGTTGAGCATGGCATAGGCACTGTCGCTGATTTCGCTCTTCATCCGCGCCGTGTGCAGCCTGACGGCCAGCAGTTTCTTTTGCGCGTCGATCATCCGCTCCCGCACCACGGCCTTGGTGCCCGCGTCCTCGAACACTTGTTGCAAATGCGCCTGGTATTGCTGGCCCAGGTTCAGCTGGCGGCAGAGTGCGGCAAACTGGTCCGGGGTGATGGCGAGCTTTTCACGGTAGCGATAGCGGGCGCGGCGTGAATGGTCGGGCAATATTTCACCGTAGTACTCGGTGAACAAAGCCCCTTCGGGGGCCAGCGCGCTGGTTTGCTCAAGGGCAATATCGGCAAAGTCTTCATTGCCTTCAAAGTTGAGCAATGCCGCCTGCAACAGCGAATGCTGTTGCGGCACCTCGCGGTAGCGCAGGTAGTGCAACTGGTGTTGGTGGACGTCCGGTACCTCACCGAACCGGTTGCGCCAGGCCTCTTCCAGCAGCGGCTGGGCGAACTCGGTGATGCCCTTGAGGCCGTCGAGAGTCTTGGCCAGTCGTTCATGGGCGCGTCGACTGGCCAGCTGGCTGTCGGCGAATGCCTGGCGCAGCCCCGCAGGCGCGTTACTGAGCCAGGCAGGTGGTGCATCCTCGGAGACGCGCCCGGGCAGCAGGCCCGGCTTCAAGCGCCGGATGTCCGCAGCCGCGCTGCGGGCAATCCAGCCGGGCAAGCTGTTCTTGATCAATGCGGTGTGTAGCCCCTGTTCTGCCGGGGCGGGTAAGGTAGGCATGCGCTCGTTCCTGATGACTCTGTTAAGGAGTCCCAGTACAGCGAACGGGCCAACCGCCAGGGCGGTAGATAGCTACAGCCGATGTTTTGCGGGAACTTGGCTATCCTCATCCATGGGTTTGATCCCTACCGCGAGGCCTTTATGGACGATTCCAACAACAAGCCGCCGACTTTCTGGCAGATGCTTCACAGCGTGATGGCAGCCGCCTTCGGGGTGCAGAGCGGGAAGAATCGCGCCCGCGACTTTACCCATGGCAAGCCCAGCCACTTTGTCATCCTGGGTATTGTGTTTACCGCTGTGTTTGCCTTGACCCTGTTTGGCATCGTCAAGCTGGTGCTGCACTTGGCCGGTGTTTGAACCCGGTCAAGGCATCAGCAGTTGCAGGCTGAACGGGTAGCGATAGGTGGCGGGCTTGCCCTGGGCTGACAGCGCGCGAAAATCGACGCCGTAGTCCTCGCGCCCCTGCATCTCTAAAAGGCGCGTGGCTTGTGGCGGATCAATCAATCGAAAGAGCCCGAGCTTACGCTCGCGCCCACCGTACTGCGCCATGCCCAGCCCCCGGGCATCGTCATGCAGCACCACCATCGCCCAACCGCCAAGGGTGAAATGCCCGGCCACCAGCACACTCAGGCGTCCCTCAAGGCGTGCCTGCAACGCTTCTGGCGAACTGTTGACCGCGCTGAACAACACGTCCGTGCCCGGCGTGCGGCCACTGCCTGTGAGTGCATCCATTGCCCCCAGCGCCATTTCATCGTTGGCCGACCACACCAGTGCGGTCTGCGGGTAGCGTTTGAATAACTGCGTGGCCTGGTCGAAAGCGCGCTGGCGGCTCCACTCGCCATACACCAACTGGCGCAGGCGCACCTCTGGATGATCCGCCAGGGCGCGCTGCAAACCTTGCTCGCGCAGTTGGGCGGCGGGAGTGGTCTTGGCTCCGGAGAACGCGATCAGGTCGAGGGTTTGGTCGGGGGCGACAGGCCCATGCAGGCGCAACAACTGGGTGAGCATCAAGTAGCCCGCCTGCTCGTCGTCGGCGACCATGCTGCCGATCCAGTTGGGGTATTTGCCCGCGTCCAGCAGTTGAGTCTGATCCGCGGTCAGCGCGTTGTTGACGATCAGCAGCTTGACCCCGCTGCCTTGGGACAGGCGCAAGATCTGTGGGGCGATGTACTGCTCGTTGACCAGCACCAGGTAGTCCGGACGCTCGCTGCCTTGCAGGGCTTCACGAGCCTGCACCAGCGTGGCCTCAGGGTTGCGCTCGGAATAGCGCACACGCAAATCCAGGCCGAGGTCCCTGGCGGCGGCCTGCATGAATTGCGCGTAGCTGACCCAGAAGGTCTCGGTCGAATTGCCAGGGTTGAGAAACACCACCGACGTCGCCTGGGCGATGGCCCAGAACGGCATGCTCAGCACCAGCAAGCACTTGCAGAGAACCTTCAACATTGTTGCCTGAGCCCTTCGGAATGACGACCCATGATAATGGCATGGGGCCGCTCAATCTCGGTTAATTGCCGATTGTCGGACAACTCAGCTCGGGTAACACCCTTTATTGATGACTGACCCAGAACACGGCAGTGGAAACCACCAGAATAATCAAGAACAGAATGGCCCAGGCATCGACACTGCTGTCACTTTTGCGGGCTTTGGTCGGATTGCTCATAGCATCGCCTCTTGTCGGTTTTATAGGTGATTGCACAAAGACACGAGCACAGTAAAGATCATGATTGCCCGCATGACAAATGTGGGTATCACGATAACCGTTCTCATTAGGCGATTTGGTTATTTGCATATACTCAAACATCACTTTTGCGCATAAACGCAAACTGGTATCGTGCGCCGGCTCCGTTGGGAGTGCGCGGCCGTGCGCGCAGATTTGCCGAGAACAGGACCTATATGTACGTATACGACGAATACGATCAGCGCATCATCGAGGACCGCGTCAAGCAGTTCCGTGATCAGACCCGACGCTATCTGGCAGGTGAACTGAGCGAAGAAGAGTTCCGCCCTCTGCGCCTGCAAAATGGCCTTTATGTTCAGCGCTTTGCGCCGATGCTGCGGGTTGCCGTGCCTTATGGCCAACTGACTTCCCGTCAGACGCGCATGATGGCCAAGATTGCCCGCGACTTCGACAAGGGCTACGCCCACATCAGTACCCGCCAGAACGTGCAGTTCAACTGGCCGGCCCTGGAAGACGTGCCGGACATCCTGGCTGAATTGGCCACCGTGCAGATGCACGCCATTCAGACCAGTGGTAACTGCCTGCGCAACGTGACCACCGACCAATTCGCCGGCGTTGCCGCTGACGAGCTGATCGACCCGCGCCCATGGTGTGAGATCGTCCGTCAATGGACCACCTTCCACCCGGAATTCGCCTACCTGCCGCGCAAGTTCAAGATCGCCATCAATGGCTCGACCTCGGACCGCGCCGCCATCGAAGTGCACGATATCGGCCTGGAGCCAGTGCATAACGCCGCTGGCGAGTTGGGCTTCCGTGTGCTCGTCGGCGGTGGCCTCGGCCGTACGCCGGTGGTCGGCGCGTTCATCAACGAATTCCTGCCGTGGCAGGACCTGTTGAGCTACCTCGACGCGATCCTGCGGGTCTACAACCGTTATGGCCGTCGTGACAACAAGTACAAGGCCCGGATCAAGATCCTGGTAAAAGCGCTGACCCCTGAGGTGTTTGCCCAGAAGGTCGACGCCGAGATGGAACACCTGCGCGGCGGCCAGACCACCCTGACCGAAGCCGAAGTACACCGCGTTGCCAAACACTTCGTCGACCCGGACTACAAGGTCCTGAGCAATCAGGACGCCGCGTTGGCCGAGCTTGACCAGCAGCACCCGGGTTTCGCCCGCTGGCGCACCCGCAACACCCTGGCCCACAAAAAGCCGGGCTATGTGGCCGTGACCCTGTCGCTGAAACCTACCGGTGTTGCACCGGGTGACATCACCGACAAACAACTGGATGGCGTCGCCGACCTCGCCGAGCGCTACAGCTTCGGCCAACTGCGCACCTCCCACGAGCAGAACATCATCCTCGCCGACGTTGAACAGTCCCAACTGTTCACCCTGTGGGGCGAGCTGCGCGAGCAGGGTTTTGCCACGCCGAACATCGGCCTGCTGACCGACATCATCTGCTGCCCGGGCGGCGATTTCTGCTCCCTGGCCAACGCCAAGTCGATCCCGATTGCCGAATCGATCCAGCGCCGTTTCGACGACCTGGATTACCTGTTCGACATCGGCGAACTGGACCTGAACATCTCCGGTTGCATGAACGCCTGTGGTCACCACCACGTCGGCCACATCGGCATCCTGGGCGTGGACAAGAAAGGCGAAGAATTCTACCAAGTGTCCCTGGGCGGCAGCGCCAGCCGCGATGCGAGCCTGGGCAAGATCCTCGGCCCGTCCTTCGCCCAGGAAGCCATGCCTGACGTGATCGGCAAGCTGATCGACGTATACGTTGAACAGCGCACCGAAGATGAGCGTTTCATCGACACCTACCAGCGCATCGGCATTGACCTGTTCAAGGAGCGCGTCTATGCAGCGAATCATTAAGAACAACGAAGTCGTCGACGAAACCTGGCACCTGCTGCCCAAGGACGCGAGCTTCGATGGCATCTCCAACTGCGACGACCTGATCGTGCCGCTGGCCCTGTGGCGCGAGCACGCTCACGCCCTCAAGGCCCGCGACGGCGGCCTGGGCGTGTGGCTGGACGCCGATGAAGAAGCCGAAGAGATCGGTGAGGACGTGGAGCACTTCCAGGTCATTGCCCTGAACTTCCCGGCCTTCACCGACGGTCGCAACTACTCCAACGCCCGCCTGCTGCGTGACCGTTATGGTTACAAAGGCGAGCTGCGGGCGATTGGCGATGTGCTGCGCGACCAGTTGTTCTACCTGCGCCGCTGCGGGTTCGATGCCTTCGCCTTGCGCGCAGACAAAGACCCGTATGAAGCGCTGGAAAGCCTCAAGGATTTCTCGGTGACGTACCAGGCCGCGACGGATGAACCGTTGCCATTGTTCCGCCGCCGTTAAGCCTCGCGCCAATAAAAAGCCCCGACCCGTCGGGGCTTTTTGCATTCAGGCGGCGGGCTGCAATGCGAGTTGCACCGCACCATCAACACTCAACCCACTGATCAGCACCTGCGGTGCACACGCCTCTGGCAATGTCTGCAACACCTCCTGCGCCTCATGGCGTACGCGGGCCAGCACCAGGCACTTGCCCTCCCCTTGCACTTGTACGAAAAACGCCTGCAATGCCTCGATACTGGTGCCGTCCAGGTCCGGTGATTCTTCCAGGCTGAGCACCACCGTGTGCACCGGTAACGTAGCGTGCCGCATCAGGCTCAACACCGCCCCCAGCACCCGCTCGGCATTCGCGAAGAACAGCGCCTCACTGGGTCGAACGATCAGCACACCGGAAATCCGTTCGGCGCTCGGGTGATGCAGCAAGTCGACAAAATCATGCCCACCGTCAATGCGCCCCAACTCGCGGACATCCGCCGACGACATCTGGCGCAACATCAACACCACGCTGATCCCGACCGCCACCAGCAGGCCATCCAGCACGCCGAGCACCAACACCGCCGCTACCGCGCAAATCACTAGCAACCGGTCGCGCCGCCAGGAGAAATAGCGGCCCAGGGGCTGCAGGCTCAAGCCACGGCCCAAGGCATAAATGACGATGGCGGCAAGCACCGGCTCCGGCGTCAATGCCACCAGGGGCAGCACTGTCAGTACGATCGCCAACACCACCAATGCCGCCACGGCGCCCGCCAGCCGGGAGTTGGCTCCCGCCGCCTCGTTGGCCGACGTCGCGGAATAACCGGCGCCAGTGGGCATGCCCTGGAACAGCCCGGACAACAGGTTGGCCGTCCCCAGCGCCAGCAAGTCACGGTTGGATGACACGCGATCACCGTGCTTGAGGGCGAACGAGCTGATGGAGCCGTAGGACTCGGCGTAAAGAATCATCACCATGGCAAACGCCAATTCCCCCAGGCGCAGCCAGTCGGCGAACGGCAACACCGGAAGGTGCGCGAACTCCAGGCGCAGGTCGATCACACCGATCAACGCCACGCCATGGGCCTGCAGATCCAGCCACTGGCCGGCGGCAATCCCGAGGATCACCACCAGTAGTCCGCCCGGCAGACGCTTGATTCGCGCGCATAGCCAGAGCAGGAGCAACGCGACACCCGCTACGGCAGCGGCGGCCCAGTTCCAGCGCGGCAGTTGCTCCAGGAGTTGGGGCAGAAAGCGAATCAGGTTGTTATCGGTCAGGTGCACCCCCACCACGCTGGCCAACTGCTTGAGGATGATGGTCAGCGCCAGGCCAAAGGCAAAGCCACGCAACACGGGCTTGGCGATAAACGAGGTCAACCCGCCCAGCTTGAGCAACCCGGCCAACAGGAAAAACGCCCCGGTCACCAATACCAGGCCCATTGCCAGGCTCAGCCTGAGTGCCGGGTCGCCCCCGGCCAACGTCGCCGTAGCGGCCGCCAGCACCGCCGCCGAGGATGACGTGGCGGAGACAATCGCGAAGCGGCTGGTGCCGAACAGGCCGTAGCACAGCAACCCGGCGAACAAGGCGATCACCCCTGCCTGGGGCGGCAATGCCGCGATGCTGGAATAGGCCACGGCCTCGGGCAGCAGCAAGCCGGCGATAGACAGGCCGGCCAACAAATCCTGGACGCGGTTCTGTCGGGTTTCAGTGGTCAATCGGGCCTACCCATCCTGGCAAGTAACGGGCTTCCTGGCTGCGGGCCAGGGTCATGGCCTTGCCCATCAACTTGGGGCTCAGGTCGCCGATCAGGTCGCTGCCAATGCGGCTGCGGAAAAAGTCGGCCCAGAGAAACTCGCTGAAAGGCGCGGCGTCCTTGGCGTAGCCGCCAGCGGTACGCAGCAGGCCCGCAAGGCTGCGGTAGGGATCGTCCTGCAGTTCCGTAATCCGTCGGGGAATCGCGTCGTAGGAGCGACGAATACCCCGCGCATCATAAGGATGTACCCATTGGTTGAAGGTCATGACGTTCCAGAACGTAGTGCGCTCGACAAACGACAGGTCCTTGAGCACCAGCAACGACACGCTCTTGACCTCTTCCTGCAACAACGCCAGGCCGAAGTGATGATGGTCGGTGATGTAGTAACGCTCGTCCGGCCCAATCACACAGGGAAACCAGTGCTGGTCGAGTGCAGCCGCGCGCTCCTTGCGCTTGAGCTTTTTCCAGGCGTCGCGCTTGGTCGCGACCTCGGCGAGGCCCACCGTCAATTGGGTGGGGTGCAGCTTTTCCAGCTTGCCGGTGATCAACTGCGGGCGGGCGCGAGCCATGACAACCTCCAGGTAAGAATTCGACGTGCCCTGTCAGACACCCGCGACAAGCTTAGCCGTGATTGCCTGCCTGGCGTTGATACTTATCAGCCCCTTAGGGTTTGCAGGCACAAAAAAGGCCGACTCACCTGATGGGCGAGTCGGCCTTGCTCACAACGACCTGCGTATCAGGACATCAGCGAGTAAATCAACGCGGTGATCGCCACCAGGCCGACCGCCGTCACAAACACGTTGGACGCCTGGCCACGGTACTTGGCCATCGCCGGCACCTTGCGGATCGCGTACATCGGCATCAGGAACAGGATCGACGCAATGATCGGCCCGCCCAGGGTCTCGATCATGCCGAGGATGCTCGGGTTAAGGGTAGCGACGATCCAGCACACCACCAGCATGAAGGCGGCCGTCATGCGGTCCAGGGTCTTGGCAGCCGGGCGGCGACCGCTTTTGAGCACCAGGCCCTTGAGGCCTTCGCTGGCGCCGATGTAGTGGCCCAGGAACGACTTGGCAATCGCCACAAACGCAATCAGCGGCGCGGCGAATTCGATGGTCGGGTTGCTGAAGTGGTTCGCCAGGTACGACAGGATCGACAGGTTCTGCGCCTTGGCTTCGGCCAGTTGGGCCGGCGACAGGGTCAGGACGCAGCTGAACACGAAGAACAGCACCATCACCACCATCAGGATGTGCGCCCGCGACAGGATCTGCGAGCTGCGTTCCTCGGCGTGTTCACCGTACTGGCGCTTCTGGTCCACCGCAAAGGCCGAGATGATCGGCGAGTGGTTGAACGAGAACACCATCACCGGAATCGCCAGCCACAGGGTGTGCAGCAGCGCCGACGGGGCCGGCACGGTACTCGCGGTGCTGAGGATGCCGCCGTTCCAGTGCGGCACCAGGTACACGGCGAGGAACAGCAAGGCAACGATAAACGGATACACCATCAGGCTCATGGCCTTGACGATCACCTGCTCGCCGCAACGCACCACGGCCAGCAGGCCGAGGATCAGCACCAGCGACAGGATCGCCCGCGGCGGCGGCGCGATGTGCAGTTGATGCTCCATGAAGCTGCCGACGGTGTTGGTCAGCGCCACGCTGTAGATCAGCAGGATCGGGAAGATCGCGAAGAAGTACAGCAAGGTGATCGCGGCACCGGCCTTGAGGCCGAAGTGTTCCTCGACCACGTCGGTGATGTCCGAGCCTTCACGGCCCGAGAGTACAAAGCGGGTCAGGCCACGGTGCGCGAAAAACGTCATCGGGAACGCCAGCAGCGCGAGGATCACCAACGGCCAGAAACCGCCAAGGCCCGCGTTGATCGGCAGGAACAAGGTGCCGGCGCCGATGGCCGTACCGAACAGGCCGAGCATCCAGGTGGTGTCCTGGCGGCTCCAGCTTGTGAGGGTTGCAGGTGTCGTTGCGTAGCGTTCGTCGACGCTATTGGCCTGATCATTCATCCGTTCGGATCTCCGCATTCACTCAGTCGGGACGAGTCAGAAAAACCTGACAGGCAGCGCCACGACCGAAACAGGGGCGCGATTGTCCGGGATTCGCTTGAAGAAGCAAAGACTTAGCTGAGGAATGGTTGTGCGCAGCAGATGATTGGAGAGGTTTGATGAGCAGTATTTTTTAGATTTCGTTAAAAATCTATTTTATAAATTCCGGCTGTCATGTATTTTCAATGCCACGCCCCTCACTGGAATCACCGCCATGCCCATCGTGCGCATCGACCTTCGGAAAAACCCCGACGTCACCTACGCCAAGCGCGTCGGCGTGCTGATCTACAACGCCATGCACACGGCCATTGGCGTGCCTGAACACGACAATTTCCAGATCCTCACCGAGCACGATGAACACCACTTCATCTATGACCCCGAGTACCTGGGCATCCAGCGCAGTGACAACCTGGTGATTATCCAGATCACCCTGAACGAAGGCCGCAGCACCGAGCAGAAAAAGCTGTTGTACAAGACCATCGCCGAGAGCTTGAACCGTGAACTGGCGGTGCGCCTAGAGGACGTGTTTATCAGCCTGGTGGAGGTCAAGAAGGAAAACTGGTCGTTCGGCAACGGGATAGCGCAGTACGCCAGTTAAACGTTTTATGATGCCGCCCATCCCTGCCACCACCTGATCCAGAGAGTCATCGATGCCACGCGTGTCCCGCAAACAAGCCGAACTCAATCGCGAAATCATCGTCGAGGCCGCCACGCGGCTGTTTCGTGAGCGGGGCATCCATGGCATCAGCGTGTCGGACGTGATGGCGGCTGCCGGGCTGACCCATGGCGGTTTCTACGGGCACTTCGAGTCCCGCGAGGCGCTGGCCACCGAAGCCTGCAACCGAGCGTTCGAACAGTCGCGCCTGCGCTGGCAGGCCAGGGTCGAGCAAAGTCCGGATCCCGAGACCGCCCGCCTGGCATTGATTGATCCCTACCTCACGGCAGCCAATCGTGATAACCCCGGAGACAGTTGCCCGGTGGCGGCCTTCGCCGGGGAAATGTGCCACGAAGCTGCCGACAGCGCATTGCAGCGCACTTTCATCCGCGGTCTCGAAGAGTCGATGGGGATCCTGGGCGCCACCCAGGCCACCGGGAGCCCCGAAGGTGACCGGCAGGCTGCCATGGCCCAGTACGCAATGATGGTCGGTGCCATCACCCTGGCCCGTGCGACTAAAGGCAGCGGCCTGTCTGATGAATTCCTGGAAGCTGCCAGAAATCTGCTGATCCCGGAAAAAAACCTCGGCTGACGCGTTGACAGCCAAACGCCACCGCCAGCATGATCGGCCCATGAACATTTTTCAGCTGGCCCTCACCCGCACCACCACCACGACCGCTTCCGGCGGGTCGTGTGGTAGCTGTGAGTGGCGCACAAACTAAGCCACCCGGTTTTACCCAAGGCCCCGCCAGTAATGGACGGGGCCTTTTTATTGCTCCGCCCATGGCAACCACAAGGAGCAGTAACATGCCTGACATCAAGCGCCCCGCCCTGCTGGTCATCGACATGCAGACCGGTCTCTACGACGGCCCGGAAAAACCCTACGAGCGACAGCGCGTACTCGACAGCATCAACCAATTAATTCAGCGCGCCAGGCACGCTGGCGTGCCGATTTTCGCTGCACGTCACACCGGCCCTGCGGGCTCGCCCATCGAGGTGGGCAGCCCGCTCTGGCAGCTATGGCCAGCGCTGGAGGTTGATGGGGCTCGCGACACGGTTTTCAACAAAACCCGGCCCAGCTGTTTTCTCGGCACCGAGCTGGCGCAGCAACTGGCGGCGGCGCAGGTGAATGAGCTGGTGATCGTCGGGATGAAAACCCAGTACTGCATCGACACAACCTGCCGGGTGGCCGTCGAACTGGGGTTCTCGGTGCTGCTGCCGGAGGATGCCCATACTTGCATGGACACTCCGGCGTTATCGGCCGCATCGATTATCGAGCACCACAACGCGACCTTGGCCGGGGCATTTGTGCGGCGCGTGAAGGCGGAAGATATCGGCTTTTAACCTCCCACTTGGAACGCCCGCCGGAGTATCAATCCCCGGCGGGCGTCGGATTTTTCTTCGCCTGACGCGGGATTCATTCGGAAAAAATGTCGCATACTGAAGCCATCAAACCCTTCAGGAAGAGCCCTCGCATGCCCGTTACCGTTCTGGTCCTGGTTGAAACCATCAACGACTACCTGCCGATCATCGAAGGCAATGGCTTTCATGTGATTCTCGCGCCGACCCCGGCCGAACGCGCCAAGGCCATCAAGACCCATGGCGGGCAGATCCAGGCGGTGCTGACCCGTGGCCCGCTGGGCCTGTACGCCGAGGAAATCGCCGCGCTGCCGCAACTGGAGATCATCTGCGTGATCGGCGCCGGGTATGAACACGTGGACCTGCAAGCCGCCAGCAACCGTGGAATCGTGGTCACCAATGGCGCCGGGGTGAATGCACCGTCGGTGGCGGACCATGCCATGGCCCTGCTGCTGTCCCTGGTGCGGGACATTCCCCGAGCAGACGCGGCAATACGGCGCAGCGAATGGCCCAAGATCATGCGCCCTTCCCTGGCCGGTAAACAGCTGGGCATTCTTGGCCTGGGGGCCGTCGGCCTGGAGATCGCCAAGCGCGCGGCCCTGGGTTTCGGCATGGAGGTGAGTTACCACAATCGCCAGCCCCGCGATGATGTGGACTACACCTACTGCGCCACCGCCGTGGAACTGGCGCGGGCCTCGGACTTCCTGATCCTCGCAACGCCAGGCGGCGCCAGCACGCGGCATTTGATCGACCGCCAGGCCCTCGACGCACTGGGGCCCAACGGTTTCCTGGTGAACATCGGCCGTGGCAGCGTGGTGGTCACCGCCGACCTGATTGCCGCCCTGGAACAACGGCGCATCGGCGGCGCGGCACTGGATGTGTTCGACGATGAACCCAACGTGCCCGATGCGCTCAAGCGCCTCAGCAACACCGTACTCACGCCCCACGTCGCCGGCCTGTCGCCGGAAGCCGCCCACGACACCGTGCAGCGCGTGGCGGACAACCTGCTGGAATACTTCGCCGGCCGCCCTGTACTGACACCCGTGACATTGCCACCCAAAAAATAGTAGCCAATAGCCAGCAACCATCCAAATCCTGACTACACTGCTTGCGGGGATGCTCAGGACGTCGGCACTGGACCGGCAAAGGAACGCAGGATGGTTTGCCACGGACTCGGCCCGGCCCGGCAACGCGGCGCAATAGGACTGATGGGCGCGATGACCCTCGGCATCGCCCTGCTGTTTATGTTGTTGGTAGTCGATAGCGGCCGGCTGTACCTGGAGAAGCGCAAGCTGCAACGGGTTGCCGACACCGCGGCACTGGAAGTGGTGACCCGCGGCGGCGCCTGCGTCTCCCCGAACACCAACGCCGTGCAATTCGCGATTCAAAGCGCGACCCGCAATGACTTCCCGATCGACGACAACCGCACCCTGGCCACCGCCTGTGGCACCCTGGTCACCGGGGCTGACTTCATACGCTCCTTCAGCCCCAACCCCTCCAAGGCCGATGCGATCCAGGTCATCGCCACCCATCGCGTTGTCACCAGTATCGCCAACGGCCTGTTCATGCTGTTCTCCCCTGGCCCTTTCGAACCGACCATCCGGTTGCAGGCCGTGGCCGTGGCCGCCGTCCCCGCACCACCGGTGGCAACGCTGACCATTCGCAGCACGCTGTTGACCGTGGACAGCACCAAGTCCGCAGCGCTCAACGCGCTGATCGGCGGCCTGCTGGGGGGCAAATTGCAACTCAACGCGGTGGGCTGGGAGGGGTTGATCAACACCAACATCAGCCTGCTCAGTTATCTGGACGCCCTGGCCATCCGGCTGAATGTCAGCGCCGGCAATTACGACGAACTGCTCAAGACCGACGCCAGCGTCGGCGACTTGATCCAGGCCGCGATTGACGTACTCAAGCTGGGGAGCGATGCGGTCAAGGTGGTGATCAACAACCTGGAGGCGATCAAGCTGATTGCACCCGGCACCAAGATCCTGCACCTGGGGGACCTGTTGACCATCCAGAACGGCACCGACAAGAGCGCCCTCGACGTCAAGCTGCAACTGTTCAACCTGATCCAGGGGTTTGTGCAACTGTCGAACAAGTACAACGCCGTGGCGGTGGAGCTGCCGGTGGATGTACTGGGATTACTGAACATCACGGTCAAGACCAAGGTCATTGAACCGGCGCAGATATCCGCCATCGGCAACCCGAAGCTGATCGCCACCCAGCCGATCTACGTCAGGACCGCACAAGTCAGGACCCTGATCTCCGTGAACTTGCCCGTGGTCGGCGTGCTGAACGATGTGGTGGGCGGGGTGACAGGCCTGCTGGGGTTATTGCTCGGCAGCTCCCTGGACGCGAAAATCGGCACCCAACTCGACGTGGCCCTGGAAGCGGCCAGTGGCAGTAGCGAGGTGACCGGCTTTCGCTGCAACGGGCCGACGGACAAATCGTTGTCGGTGGTGGGTACCACTTCGGCCGTGCGGTTGATGGTCGGCCAGATCGATCCGAAAAACCTGTTTTCCTCCACCGCCCCGCTGAGCGTCGACGAGTTTCCATTGCTCGACCTGGGCATACAAACCTGCAGCAAGGGCGCTTGTGACCCTCGGCAACCCTACGCCGTCGGCGGCATCAGCCTGCGAGTCGACAGCAGCGTGGCCAAGACCACCAGGAACCACACCTATATGTCGCCGCCCGAGGTGAAGCAGCCCCCTGACTACTTCAGCTTCAGTTCCAGTAACGTGGTAGGCAGCTTGAGCAACACCCTCAGTGGCATCCAGTTGATCAACCATCCACCCACACAAGGCGGGCTCTTGGGGTTGGTGCTGAATTTGGTGGTCGGCCTGGTGACGGGTGTTCTCAATCTCCTCACCAGCATTATCTCCGGCGTGCTCAGCCCGCTCCTCGACCCATTGGTCAACAACCTGCTGACCGGCCTGGGCGTGGACCTGGCAAAAGTTGAAATCGGTGCCAACCTGTCCTGCAACCCCAGCGGGCGCGCAATTCTGGTGATCTGAGCACATCAAGCCCGCTGATCATCGGCCAACACGCTAACCTATTAAGCCGCCCCAACCTTGTGGCTGGGCGGCCGCGCACATTAGATTAGCCAATAGTCCAAGGCCTTAAGAATAAGCAGAAGGGATAAGCATGGCGCTTAATGACCAATCGACCCAGATTCGCCCCGGCGAAGAACTTGATGCCAGCCTCATCGATCCCTACCTCAAGGCCCATATCCCGGGCTTGAGCGGCAACGTCAAAATCAGCCAGTTCCCGGGTGGTGCCTCGAACCTGACGTACCTGCTGGAATACCCCGGCCAGGAATTCGTGCTGCGTCGCCCGCCCTTTGGCCACAAGGCCAAGTCCGCCCACGACATGGGCCGCGAATACCGGATTCTCAACCAGCTCAAGGACGGTTTCCCGTATTGCCCCAAGGCCTACGTGCATTGCACCGACGAGTCGGTGATCGGTGCCGAGTTCTACGTGATGGAGCGGGTCAACGGGATCATCCTGCGCTCGGACCTGCCGCCGGAACTGGGCCTGGACGCGACGAAAACCGAAGCCTTGTGCAAAAGCTTTATCGACAAATTCGTCGAGCTGCATCAGGTCGACTACACCGCCTGCGGCCTGGCCGACCTGGGCAAGCCTGAAGGTTATGTGGAGCGGCAGATTCGCGGCTGGAGCGACCGTTACGAAAAGGCCCTGACCCCTGACGCGCCGAGCTGGGAAGCCGTGCGTGCCTGGCTCAACGACAAGATGCCTGCCGACCACCCCACCTCGAGCATCGTCCACAACGACTACCGCTTCGACAACGTGATCCTCGACCCGCATAACCCGATGCAGATCATCGGCGTGCTGGACTGGGAGCTGACCACCCTCGGCGACCCGCTGATGGACCTGGGCAACACCCTCGCCTACTGGATCGAAGCGGCCGACCCGGCGCCGGTGCAACTGATGCGCCGCCAGCCGAGCAACGCCCCTGGCATGCTCACCCGCCGCCAGTTCGTCGACTACTACGCCGAACGCTCCGGAATCCAGATAGACAATTTCGACTTCTACTACACCTATGGCCTGTTCCGCCTGGCCGGCATCGTGCAGCAGATCTACTACCGCTTCTTCCATGGCCAGACCCAGGACAAACGCTTTGCGCAGTTCATTCACATGAACAAGCTGCTGGAGCAGATGAGCCTGAACGTCATCAAACAGTCTTCCCTCTGACCCTCTTCAAGGAAAAACCATGTCCAAGACCCAACTGTTCGACCTCGACGGCAAGATCGCTTTCGTTTCCGGCGCCAGCCGCGGTATCGGTGAAGCCATCGCCAAGTTGCTGGCCCAGCAAGGCGCCCACGTGATCGTGTCGAGCCGCAAGCTCGACGGCTGCCAGCACGTGGCCGACGCGATCATCGCCGACGGCGGCAAGGCCACCGCCATTGCTTGCCATATCGGCGAAATGGAACAGATCACGAACGTGTTTGCCGCGATCCGCGAACAGTTCGGTCGCCTGGATATCCTGGTCAACAACGCCGCCACCAACCCGCAATTCTGCAACGTGCTGGACACCGACCTGGGCGCGTTCCAGAAGACCGTCGACGTGAACATTCGCGGCTACTTCTTCATGTCCGTGGAAGCCGGCAAGCTGATGCGCGAAAACGGCGGCGGCAGCATCATCAACGTGGCGTCGATCAACGGGATTTCGCCGGGCGTGTTCCAGGGCATCTACTCGGTGACCAAGGCCGCCGTGATCAACATGACCAAAGTCTTCGCCAAGGAATGCGCGCCGTTCGGCATTCGCTGCAACGCACTGCTGCCGGGCCTGACCGACACCAAATTCGCCTCGGCGCTGGTGAAGAACGACTCGATCCTGAAAATGGCCCTGGCGCAGATCCCCCTCAAGCGCGTGGCCGACCCGAGCGAGATGGCCGGCGCGGTGCTGTACCTGGCCAGCGATGCGTCGAGCTACACCACCGGTGTGTCGTTGAATGTGGACGGTGGTTTCCTGTCCTGATTCGGCTGGCGGGTGACTTGCGGTAATCTTGCGGGTGATTGCTTGCCTCTGGATGAAACATGGAACTGCACGTCGTTATCAAGGGCCGCAAGGACCTGGCCGAACAGCTTTACCAGCAACTGCGCACGGCCATTGAGTCGGGACAACTGGTGGCCGGGTCGCAATTGCCTCCCAGCCGCCTGCTGGCCCTGCAACTGGGCGTGTCGCGCAAGACAGTCTCAGACACCTACGCGGCGCTGACCTACGAAGGGTTGTTGGTCGGCAAGATCGGCCGTGGCACGTTCGTCAACGCCTGGGCCACGCGCCGCGAACACCTGCAAAGTGCCGCCGACCTGGCCTGCGCCGCCAACCTCGCCAAATGGCAGGCCCTTCCCGCGCCCATGGGTCACCCCAACCGTGAAACCCGCCCGAGCCGGGACTTTATCGGCGGCGCCACGGCCCGCAGCCAGTTCCCCCAGGATGAATGGCGGCGCTGCACCCTCGACGCCTTGCGCCGTATCTCGCAGGACAGCGGCTTCTACAGCCGGCCGGAAGGCTTGCCGGCCCTGCGCAGTGCAATCGCCGGGCATATCGCATTTTCCCGTGGGGTCAGGTGCAGTGAAGACGACATCGTAGTCACCAACGGCGCCCAGCAGGCGCTCGACCTGATCGCCCGCGTGGTGCTGGAACCGGGCACCGTCGTCGCCATGGAAGACCCCGGCTACCCCCCGGTGCGACTGATGTTCGACGCCATGGGGGCGACCGTGGTGGGCGTGCCGGTGGACGAGCACGGCCTGCGGGTCGACTTGATTCCCGACGGCACGCGGCTGATCTACGTGACCCCGTCCCATCAATTCCCCCTGGGCATGCCCATGAGCGTGCCGCGCCGTGAGGCGTTGCTGGCACGTGCGCTGGCGCTGGGCGCCATCGTGATCGAGGATGACTACGACAGCGAATTCCGCTATGAGGGCCGCCCCACCGACTCTTTGCAAAGCATGGACACCCGCGGCGTGGTCGCCTACGTCGGGACCTTCTCGAAAACCCTGCTGCCGGAGTTGCGCCTGGGCTACACGGTGTTGCCGCCGGCGATTTTCGGCGCGGTGCTCAAGGCCAAGCAACTGACCGACCAGCACAGCTCCACCCTGCCGCAATGGGCCCTGGCCAAGTTCATCAGCGAAGGCTACCTGCTCAAGCACATTCGGCGCTGCCATGGGGTGTATACCGGACGCCGGGAACGGATTCTGCAGCGCCTGGCGGGGGACCTCTCGCCGTGGTTCAACGTGGTCCCCACCGTGGCCGGGTTCCATCTGGCCGCACTGTGCAAGGTGCCGGTGAATATTCCACAGCTCATCCAACGGGCGAGGGAGGCCGACGTGGGACTCTATCCGCTGAGCGTGTTTTTCCACGACACACCGGTACGCGAGGGGCTGAAGATCGGGTTTGGCGCGATCGAAACCCTGGACATTGACCCGGCGCTGGACGTGATGCGGGATATCCTGCGACAGATTGGCTGAGGGAATTTCCGCCGGATTGGCTATTGGTCAAATCCGGATCGGGGCCTAGGGTGAACGGGTCTCGACTCACTCGGAGCCTCACCATGAAAGTACTGCTCGGCACCACCCTGCTGCTGGCCTCGTTAAGCGCTTTTGCCCACGACCCGGTGTACAACCAGGAAAAGATCAACGTGTTGCAGGAACACGCCCTGGCCAACGTCCCCGGCAAGAAAACCGTGATGCTCACCGTGGATTATGCGCCGGGCCAGGCCACCGTGCCCCACAGCCACACCGGCACTGCCGTGGCCTACGTACTGGAAGGTGCAATCACCTCGCGGGTCAACGATGAGAAGGCGATCACCTACAAGGTCGGCCAATCGTTCTACGAACCCGCTGGCTCGCGGCACTTTGAATCGAGCAATGCCAGCCAGACCCAACCGGCCAAATTGCTGGTGGTGATGGTGATGGACGACAAGGCCGACGTACTCACGCCGCTGCCACACTAACCCGCGCCACCGCCCTCTCCTGTGGGAGCTGGTTTGCCTGCTCCCACAGTTTTAACCGCGCACAGTCAGTGGCTCAGGGTCGTTTGAAGTGGTGGCGCAGGTGTTCGATTCGAAGCCGGCAGGCACAGCCTTCAAGATGATCGTTGACCATGCCCATCGCCTGCATGAACGCATACATGGTGGTCGGCCCCACGTAGCTCCAGCCGCGTTTTTTCAGGGCCTTGGACAAGCGTGTTGAAGCGGCCGAGGTCGGGTTGGCCGTCCAGTATGCCAGGTCGACCTGCGCCGGGCGCTCGTCGGCGGACGGTTCAAACGACCACAGCCACGCCGCCAGCGATCCGGTTTCATCCACCAGCTCACAGGCCCGCCGGGCGTTGTTGATGGTGGAGACGATCTTGGCGCGATTACGCACAATGCCCGGGTCGGCCATCAAGCGGTCGATATCCTGTTCGGTGTACTGCGCCACCCGGCGAAAATCAAAGCCCTCGAACGCCCGGCGAAACGCCTCGCGCTTGCGCAGGATGGTGATCCACGCCATGCCCGCCTGAAAACCCTCCAGGCAAATCTTCTCGTACAGCGCAATGTCATCAGCCACCGGCACGCCCCATTCATGGTCGTGGTAATCGGGGTATTCCGCTGCTGCCGTGCGCCATGTGCAGCGCGTCAGGCCGTTCTCATCCGTCGTCAGTCCCGGGATATCCATAGCTCACCTGTTTGCCCAAGCTGCGGATGATAAGCGAAAAAAATTTCCCGCCGCCAACCGCTCAAGCACAGACCTTACATACCCACTGGTCAGACCGGGACCGGCGATCCACGTAATATTTACTTGCGACTTGAAAAAATCCGAGCGTAGACTGGCCCCGCACTGGACATACCGGTCAGACCACAACAATTAAGCCCTGGACCCACCAGGGCACCGAATAGAGATCCTTCCCATGCTCAGATGGTGCTCGCGTTCGATTTTCCTGCAAGTCGTGATTGGCCTGGTGATCGGCATAATCTGCGGCCTCACCCTCCCCGAATTCTCCTCGCAACTCAAACCCCTGGGTGACGGCTTTATCAAGCTAATCAAAATGCTGATTGGCCTGATCGTATTCTGCGTGGTGGTCAGCGGTATTTCCGGCGCCGGCGACTTGAAGAAAGTCGGACGCATCGGCCTCAAGTCGGTGATCTACTTCGAAGCACTGACCACCGTGGCCCTGGTGATCGGCCTGATCATGGCCTTCAGCACCGGGATCGGCACGGGCGCCAATATCCACCTGGAACAACTGTCATCTGCCGGCTTGAATGAACTGGCCGACAAAGGCCAGCACATCAAGGGCACCAGCCAGTTCCTGATGGACCTGATCCCCAACTCGGTGATCGGCGCCTTCGCGGACAACAACGTGTTGCAAGTGCTGTTGTTCTCCGTGTTGTTCGGCAGCGCACTGAACCTGGTGGGCGAAGCTGCTTCCGGGATCTCACGGTTGATCAACGAGTTGAGCCACGTGATCTTCCGCATCATGGGCATGATCGTGCGCCTCGCGCCCATCGGCGTGTTCGGCGCCATCGCCTTCACCACCAGCACTTATGGCCTGGACTCCCTGCAACACCTGGGCAGCCTGGTGGGCCTGTTCTACCTCACCTGCTTCCTGTTCGTCGCGGTGATTCTCGGCCTGGTGATGCGCCTGTCGGGCCTGCGGATGCTGCCGCTGCTCAAGTACCTGCGGGAAGAACTGTTGATCGTGATGGGCACCGCCTCCTCCGATGCAGTGTTGCCCCAGATCATGCGTAAACTGGAGCACCTCGGGATTGGCAGCTCCACCGTGGGCCTGGTGATTCCGACGGGGTACTCGTTCAACCTCGACGGTTTCTCGATCTACCTGACCCTGGCCATCGTGTTTATCGCCAACGCCACCGGCACACCGCTGTCGATGACCGACCTGCTGACCATCCTGCTGGTGTCGCTGATCACCTCCAAGGGCGCCCACGGGATTCCGGGCTCGGCACTGGTGATTCTGGCGGCGACACTGACCGCAATCCCGGCCATTCCCGTGGTGGGCCTGGTGCTGGTGTTGGCGGTGGACTGGTTCATGGGCATTGGCCGGGCGCTGACCAACCTGATCGGCAACTGCGTCGCCACCGTGGCCATCGCCCGCTGGGAGAAAGACATCGATATCCAGCGCGCCAACAAGGTGCTGGACGGGCAACAAGGGTATGCCTTCCAGGCCAAGAAGCCGGTCTTGCCGGCGCACCAGGAGTTCTAAGACAACACAAATCCAATGTGGGAGCTGGCTTGCCTGCGATGGCGGTGTATCAGTACATGATGGGGTGGCTGACACATCGCCATCGCAGGCAAGCCAGCTCCCACAATAGACCTTCGCTGGATTCACTACCGTATTTGCAACTTCAAGGAGACGTAGACGTGATCAGCACCTCAACCGTCGTCAATTCAGTGGTAGAAAAACTGCGCGCCGCCCTGGCGAGGGGTCAGTGGCGGCGCGGCGAGATGCTGCCCGGCCAGCGTGAACTGGCCGAGCAAATGGGCATCAGCCGCCCAAGCCTGCGCGAAGCAGTGATCGTGCTCGAAACCCTCGGCCTGGTGCGCTCCATGCCCGGCAAGGGCGTGGTGGTGCTGGAAACCACCCTCAGCGAATCCCAGGCCCAGGACAGCGGCGTGGCCGATGCCAGCCTCGAAGACATCCTGCAACTGCGATACACCCTCGAGCCGTTTATCGTAGGTTTAGTGGCGCAATCCATCAGCAGCAAGGAAGTCGGGCAACTACGCCTGACCCTGATGGACATGCGCGAAGCCCTCGACGCCGGCGACAGCGAAGCCGGGATGAACGCCTACATCGCGTTCCACGAAGAACTGTTCGCCCTGACCTCCAACCCGATCTTCCAGAACGTGGTGCAACAGACCAGCAACGCCCTCAAGCAAAGCGCTCAGGTGCTGCGCAATTCCCCTGAACACCTGGCGGAACGCTTGCAGGAAAACGACGCCGTGGTGCGCGCGATCCGCAACAAAAACAGCGCCCTGGCCAGCGCCGAAATGCGCCGGCACATCCTGCAGGAAGGCTTGCGCATGGGCATTCGCTTGAACATCCCGGATGACCATCTGGGTAGCTGACTTCCAGGAGACCGCGCATGACCGCTCACGCCCTGCACACCCCTTTCCCCTTTACGCCGTTGCGCCTGGTGGGCAAGCCGAAACTCTCGGTGGACGACATCTACCCGGCGTTGTTCGACGCCATCCTCGAGCAACGCATCGCCCCCGCCAGCCGTTTTACCGAGGAGAGCCTCGGGCAAAGTTTTGGCGTCAGCCGCAGCGTGATTCGCCGAGTGCTGGCGCGGCTTTCGCACCAGCAAGTGATCATCCTGCGGCCCAACCATCGGGCCCAGGTGGCGGCACCGGATGCACAACAGACCCAGCAGATTCTCGAGGCGCGACGCCTGACGGAAATCACCGTGGTGCAGTTGGCGTGTGCCCAGGCGAAACCGGCGCAGATTCGCCAACTGCGGGAGTTGATCGCACGGGAGCGCGACTGCATCGAGCGTGACGAACGTGGCCCGGCGATTCGCCTTTCCGGGGAATTTCACCTGCAACTGGCGGCGATTGCGGGTAACGCGCCGCTGGCACAGTTTCTCAACAGCCTGGTGCCGCTCACCTCATTGGCGATTGCGCAGTTTGAGGCCAAGGCTTGCACGTATTGCGCATGGCAGGAACATAGGGCGATTGTGGATGCGGTGGAGCAAGGCGATACCGGCAAAGCCGCAGCCTTAATGACTCAACATCTGGACCATCTGGAAGCCAAGCTCCTTATCACGTAGCAGCTGTCGAGCCTTGGCGAGGCTGCGTCGGCGGTGTGTCTGATACACCGCAAACGCAGCCTCGCCAAGGCTCGACAGCTGCTACGCAGAGCCAACCCTGTAAATGGCGCACACAAAAAAGCCCGGTATCTTTCGATACCGGGCTTTTTGTTTTAACGCTCAATCAGACCCATTACAGCACCGACTGGCCGCTCATCGCCAGGTCCAGCAACTCACGGTTGGCTACCGCGTACATGGCGTAGTCCGTACCGACCGCAGCACGAATCTCCACCATCATCGCGCGCCAGCGCTCCACCATGCTCGCGTTCTGCTCAAGCCATAGCGCCACGCGGGCTTCCATGTCTTCTGGCGCATCGGCCATTTGCAGAACCTTGATGGTGATCGCCCGTTGCTGCCAGTCCACGTCGTCGCGGAAGGCTTCACGAGCCTGGGCCTGCCAGTTGTTGCCCACCGGCAGATCGCTGATCTGCTGCAGGTACCACGGCAAGTCCAGGGCGCTGCCCACGGCGAAGTACGCCTTGGCCACGTCCGCCGCGCTCTGACCGGTCACGTCAGCGGCTTCGATGATCGGCAGCAAGGTGTACAGGTGGGTAGTGCCTGCCACCATTCGCGCCAACAGCTCCGGCACACCGGCTTCGACATAGGCCTGGTAACGGTTCTGCCAGCCTTCGCGGGTCGGACCTTCCAGCAGTTCGTCGAGCTTGAGGCCCAACGCCGCCAGGTGCGGACCGAAGTGCGCGACGTCACGGGCAGCATCCTGCTCGTTGCGACGGCTGCGCAGGAACCAGCGTGTGGCACGGCGGCCCAAGCGCATCAGTTCGTCCATCAACGCCAGTTGCACTTCAGCCGAAACCTGGTGGTCCAGGGCTTCGATCTGACGGAACCAGTGCGGGAGGTGGAAGATGTCACGCACGATCACGTAAGCACCGGCCACGTTCGCCGGGCTCATGCCGGTGGACTCTTTCAACCGCTGAACAAAGGTGATGCCCATGTGGTTGACCAGGTCGTTGGCGATCTGGGTGCTGACGATCTCGCGCTTCAGACGATGGCGACGCATGGCTTCGGAGAACTTCGCCACCAGGCTCGGCGGGAACGCGGTCTCCATGTCGCGGGTCAGGTAGTCGTCATCCGGTACCAGAGACTTGAGCAACGCTTCCTTGAGGTCGATCTTGCTGTAGGAGATCAGTACCGACAGCTCCGGACGGGTCAGGCCCTTGCCGGTGGCGGCACGCTCGGTCAGTTGATCTTCCGAAGGCAGGTACTCGATGGCGCGGTCCAGCTTGCCACGGCTTTCCAGGTCGCTCATCAGGCGCTTGTACTCGGCCGCTCGCTCGAAGGCTTTGCGGGCAGCGAGGGAAAGGGCCTGGGTTTGCTTGTAGTTGTTGCCCAACACCAGGCTGCCGACTTCGTCGGTCATGCTCGCCAGCAACTGGTTGCGCTGCTTGTCGGTCATGTCGCCGGCCTGCACCACTTCGTTGAGCAGGATCTTGATGTTCACTTCGTGGTCGGAGCAATCCACACCACCGGCGTTGTCGATGAAGTCGGTGTTGGAACCGCCGCCATTGAGGCCGAATTCCACACGACCCAATTGGGTCATGCCGAGGTTACCGCCCTCGCCCACCACCTTGCAGCGCAACTCGTTGCCGTTGACGCGCAGGGCGTCGTTGGCCTTGTCGCCCACATCGGCGTGGCTTTCGGTGCTGGCCTTGACGTAAGTACCGATACCGCCGTTCCACAACAGGTCCACCGGCGCCTTGAGCAAGGCGTTCAGCAGTTCGGTCGGGGTCAGCTTGTCAGCCTGGATGTCGAAGCGTTCTTTCATCTGCGGCGAGATGGCAATGCTCTTCGCGCTGCGCGAGAAGATACCGCCACCTTCCGACATGATGCTGGTGTCGTAGTCGGTCCAGGCCGAACGCGGCAGGTCGAACAGGCGCTGACGTTCAGCGAAACTGTTGGCCGGGGTCGGGTTTGGATCGATGAAAATGTGCAGGTGGTTGAAGGCCGCAACCAGTTGCAGCTTGTCGGACATTAACAGGCCGTTGCCGAACACGTCGCCGGCCATGTCGCCCACGCCCACCACGGTGATGCTGTCTTGCTGGACGTTGATGCCGCGCTCACGGAAGTGACGCTGCACACCCACCCACGCGCCCTTGGCGGTGATGCCCATTTTCTTGTGGTCGTAACCGGCAGAACCGCCGGAAGCGAACGCGTCACCCAGCCAGAAGCCATAGTCGATGGCGATGCCGTTGGCGATGTCGGAGAAGGTCGCTGTGCCCTTGTCCGCTGCTACTACCAGGTACGGGTCATCGTTGTCGTGGCGCACCACGTTCAACGGAGGCACCAGGACGCCGTCTTTCAGGTTGTCGGTGATGTCCAGCAGGCCGGAAATGAAGATGCGGTAGCAGGCGATGCCCTCGGCCGCGATCTCGTCCCGGCTGCCGCCCAATGGCAGACGACGCGGAAGGAAGCCGCCCTTGGCGCCCACCGGCACGATCACCGAGTTTTTCACTTGCTGGGCTTTTACCAGGCCCAATACTTCAGTGCGGAAGTCTTCTTCACGGTCGGACCAGCGCAGGCCACCGCGAGCGACGTTACCAAAGCGCAGGTGCACGCCTTCAACCCGTGGCGAGTAAACGAAGATTTCAAACTTCGGCACCGGCTTCGGCAATTCTGGAATGGCGTGCGGGTTGAACTTGAAGCTGAAGTACGACTTGTTCTGACCGTTGGCATCCGCCTGGTAGAAGTTGGTCCGCAAGGTAGCCTTGATCAGGTCCAGGTAGCGACGCAGGATGCGGTCTTCGTTGAGCACCTGAACGTCGTCCAGGGCCGTGAGAATCGCTTGCTCCAGACGTTGCTGCTTGTCTTCCAGGTCTTCGGCCGTCAGCTTGCGCGCCAGGTAGAAGCGGGTCTTGAACAACCGGGTCAACTCGCGGGCGATGTCGGTGTGGTTGTTCAGGGTGCTGGCGATGTAACCCAGGTCGAAGCCCAGGCGAATCTGCTTCAGGTAACGGGCGTAGGCTCGCAGCAGCGCCACATCGCGCCAAGGCAGGCCGGCGGTCAGCACCAGGCGGTTGAACGCATCGTTCTCGGCATCGCCGTTGACGATGTGCACGAACGCGTCCTGCAGGGTGTCGTTGAGCTGCTGGATATCGAGGTTCAGGCCTTCGGCGGCGGTGAACGCGAAATCGTGAATCCAGAACTCGCGGCCATTGGCATGACGCAGGCGGTACGGGAACTCACCCAGTACACGCAGGCCGAGGTTTTCCAGGATCGGCAGTACGTCGGACAGTGCCAGTGGGGTGTCGGCGTGATACAGCTTGCAGTGCAACTCGCGCTGACCGGAAACCTGGCCCAATGGCTGGTAGAAGCTCATCACCAGCGGGTTGGCTTCGGTGAGGCTGAGCAAGTGCTGCATGTCGACCACGGCCGAATGCGCCGCAAAACGCTCGCGATAGCCGGCCGGGAAGCCTTTCGGGAAGTCCGCCAGCACGTTGGTGCCGTGGGCTTCGCCGAAGCTTTCCACCACCAGGCTGGAGTAGTCGTCCTGCCAGCTGCGGCAGGCCTGCACCACTTCTTTTTCCAGTTGCAGCGGGTCGATGTCCAAGCGGTTCTTCGGGTCTACCCGCAGGATCAGCTGTACACGAGCCAGTACGGACTCGGAGAAGAAGGTCCAGAACTCGCAGTCCGAAGCTTTCAGGCGGTCCATCAGGACTTGCTGAATCTTCTGGCGCACTTCGGTGGAATAGATATCCCGCGGCACGTAGGCCAGGCAGTAGCAGAAGCGACCGTACGGGTCTTTGCGCAGGAACACGCGGATCTTGTTGCGTTCCTGGATCTGCACGATCGACATCACGGTGCTGAACAGCTCGTCCACCGGGGTCTGGAACAGGTCATCACGGGGCAGCACCTCGACCACCTGGGCCAGTTCCTTGCCCAAGTGCGCCTTGGCCTGGAAGCCCGAACGACGTTCGATTTCCGCAACCTTGCGACGGATGTAAGGAATCACTCGCACGCTTTCGCCGTACACCGAGGAGGTGTAGAGGCCCATGAAGCGGCATTCCTTGACGACCTTGCCGTCGGCATCGATCTGGCGGATCGACACGTAGTCCGGGTAGGCCGGACGGTGTACGCGGCTTGGGTGAGCAGCCTTGGCGAACGACAGCACAGCCGGCTCACGCAGGTAGTTCACTGCGTAGTCTTCGATGCGCAGGTCATCGGCCGTCAGGCCCGGGCGCAGCAGCTTGGTCAGACCGAGGAACGAGTGGGTGTCATATTCGATATGACCGCCATCCGCCTCGTCACGTACCACAAACTCTTCATAGCCGAGGAAGGTGAAGTGGTTGCCTACTAACCACTCCAGGAAGCTTTTGATCTCGGCTTTCTCTTCGCCGTCGATCACATAAGAGCTGGCGTCGATACCGGCCAGCAGCTCCTGGACCTTGGCTTTCATCGGTTCGAAATCGGCGACTGCAACGCGCACTTCGCCCAGTACCTGCTCAAGCTCCTTGCTCAGGACACTCAGCTCGGCGGCGTTGGCGCAACGGTCGATTTCCAGGTACATCAGCGATTCTTGCTGAACGTCTTCGCCCTGGGTGCCTTTCGGCAGGATTTCCAGCAACTCGCCCTTCTTGCCACGACGCACGCTGAGCACGGTGGTTTGCAGGGTATGGATGCTGTAGCCACGGCGGTTCAGCTCGGTACGTACCGAGTCCACCAGGAATGGCAGGTCGTGGTGCAGCACTTCGACCGCGGTGTGGGTCGATTGCCAGCCATGACGTTCGTAATCGGGGTTGTAGACCCGCACTTGCGGTTGGTTGTGATCAAAGCGCTCAAGCAGGCGCCAGGCAGACAGGGTGCAACCGGCCAGGTCGGACAAGCGACGCTGGGTCAGTTCATCCAGGGAAATAATGCCGAAAAATTGTTCAGCGAACAGCGCCACTTGTGGCAGTGCCTGTTCACTGATGTGCTGCGCCAGTGCCGCTTGCAGTTGGTGCTGGAAGTCGGCTTTGCTGGCTGCGGTGAAGAACGCCATCTGTGGTACTCCGCTTGGGCTTGTTATTGATGGAAGCGTCGCGTGTTATCCCCTTGCGGGGAGACCGTCAGCTCTGTTCGCGGTCTACAGTAACGAATTCAGAGTGACAGGTGGGTGAAGCTGGACAAGACAATGAGGTCACATTCAACTTCCATAAGATGCGCACCTTGCCAGGTGACGGTACGACGGGCAGGTCAGACTCCCGGCAGGGCACATCCGTTGCGCAGCTTAACGAGTGTAGGAAGCAGGCTGCTTGCGACGCTGCGACATATTCGGTCATCGGCACGCTGCTGGCGGGTTGCGACTTGGGCAACCGGGTGTTTTTCAGAGAAATCCCGGGGCGCCGAGTATCGGAAATGACTGATGTAGCCCGCCAGGTCATGCCAAAAGGTCTGACACACGATGCAGCACAAAATTCGCAGGATTTTCGCAGCATGCCGCGCGCCTCCTGAGAAAGTGAATCATCAGGGTAAATTCTCGGTGGTCCCCCCTTCTCAATAGAGAGGCTGAACTCCCAATCACATCAAAAGCTAAATGAGTGATTTGTCGAACCGCTCTTAGTTTGCCTACCTTTCACAAAACCATAAACATCACAAACCATTGAAACAGCTGCGTACAACCGCAGCTAAGCCAAAGAATCAAACATAGACAACTATCATCCCACGCCCCGACGAGATAATTCCTACACAAACACAGGACGCTCGCGCCTTCACACCAATTGAATCGAGGTAGGGCCACTGCTATTAATTGATCACTTGCGAAATTACGCGCAAGTGGGGAACTCACTATCGAGTGCCTCTAATTCAAAATAGAAACGAGGTGATTGAAATGGGTAATAAACGCTCCGAAATAACCATCCCGACTGGCTTTCCGCAAAACGCAGGCGCATCCGAAATCTTACTAGCGACCGAGGTCCACTTCTTCGCCACACTCACAAACTGACATTCCATACAAATGAAGCACCCGCTAAAAAATGCCGAAAGGAGATCCTTTCGGCATTCAAAAATAACGAGGTAAGCATGTCAGAACGAGAACTAAGCCCAACCAATGCTCTATCAAAAATAAAAGAGACCATTCATAGTCTTGGCCTAACTGCGATTACGCAGTATGCAAACAAAGAAAACCTAGTAGCGACGACGGAACTGTACGACGCAAATAGCCAACTAGTCGCATCGGGCGCAGGCAAAGGACCCGAATCACTTATTGGAGCACTCGCTGAAAGCTTAGAACACCTTGTCGCGGGCCAACCAATCGTCCTTGGTATTACGACGTGTCACTGCAAGGTAATTGCTGCACAAGCGCCGGCAAAATTCGACGGTTTACTCTTCAACTGCTCTCAAATCAAGGAGCCTCTTGAATGCTTAACGCTCACAACCCTTGATAAAAAGGAAAAATTATTAGTCCCACACGCGCTCCTCTGCCCAGCCATCGCCAAATACAAACGTCCCAAAGGAAACTCACACTTAAATTTTCTAGCCCGTTACTCATCCAATTCAGGTATGGCATTCGGATGTACGGAAGACGAGGCCCTCTTGCACGGCATTCTCGAAGTCATTGAGCGGCACATTCTATCGCTTTTTTATATGGCAATTTGCAAAATCGGCCCACCCATAAATTTATACTCCCCGTCCGCATCCCTCCTTGCGATGGCACTACATAACAATCCGTATGCAATAAAATCTGCCCAACGTCTCCAGATCGTGGTCATTAAAGATTTTTTAGGCGTTTATTTTGCAGCAGCTTTCCCCAGAGCAGGCGCAGGCGATCTACATATTGCATCTGTTGGCTCAGGTTGCTCGCTGGACGTTAACGTAGCTTTGCAGCGAGCGGTGACGGAGCAATTCCAAGCAAACGAACTGTATGACTCTGCAGGAGAAGAGCTGGACAAGAAAACCCTGGAGCTGCTGTCTAGCTCAGAAAAGCTCAAACATCTCATTGAGTTCTCCTCAATAAAGAACTTGAGACTGCCCCTCATCAAACATCAACACAAACAATTCTCAGCAAGCGTTCCGCATCAGCTGCAAATATTACAAAACAGCCTTTCCAATGACGGAAAGAAAATATTCTTCAGAACACTCACCAAGTTTGCCAACGGCTGTAGCGTTATACAAATCTACATCCCCAGCCTTGAGCGCTTCAACATTATTAGAAGTGGAAACTTGGTAGCACCCCAGCACACTCTACTCAGCTGCCCCACCCCTACACTATAAGTATGAATGCAGCTAAGAATGCCTATAGGCGACCAAATGCAAACACTTGTTAAAATAGCATGCAAACAGCATACAGCTCTGCTTACGTCTACCATCCTTACCACAATAGGGCTTAAACTTATAGCGCTCGCACCACCTTTACTGCTAGGAAAAGTCGTAGACGCACTTAGCAACAACCAGCCAACAATGAACACCTTATTCATACTGATTGCAGGCTTCATTCTGGCCGGATGCATTCAGGCCTTAGTAAACCCTGCGCAAATATTCCTATTATCCAAACTAATCCAACAAATCGTAAGAGATGCTTCAATCAATTGGATCGGGCAATTACTGCACAAAGACTTTCATCACTTTAGCTCATGGCGCATTGGCCACTTCATAAAGTCTGTGGAACGCGGAATCACGGCTCATGAAAAATTGCTTACGTTTTTCGTCACTGTCGCGTTTCCTATGTGCCTGGAGTTGCTAATTGTTGGGGGAGCCTTTTTGTATATGGGTGGTAGCGGAGTGTTCCTCGCTGTGATCGGCCTGAGTGCTATCTATCTTTTTACAGCCCACAAAATTATAAGATGGCGGAGAAAACACATTGACAGGATCAACGAACAAGAAGATGAGCTGGGTGCCATTCTGTTCAACACTTTAAACTCGGGGAAGTCTATAAAACTGGAAGGAGCAGAACACACTGCCACACACCCTTTGAAGGAAGCTTTCACCCAATACGCCAATGCCGCGGTAACGGTTACAAGCTCCGGCGGTTTTTTAAACGGTATAAAGATCCTATTCATCAGCCTTGCCACCGGAGGGCTACTTGGCTGGGGGGTATTGGATCAGCTTTCAGGACAACCCATTATTAGTCTTGGGCAATTAGTTGCGACATTCTCAATCGCTGGCAGCTTCTTAATCAACATTACTGCGCTTACAGAAGGCTACCGGGTACTGGATCAATTTCTCGCAGACCAGCGCCGACTCCTGCACCTACTGTCGTTACCAAATTTTGGCGACGACAACGGCCAACTCGAAATACCCCTACAGCCCAAATCAACGTTAATACTTAATCCCTGCATCGTGACTGGCACCAGCTCCATCCGCTTGACCATCAAGACAGCCATCGAATTTACCCAAAGTCAGTCAGTTGCCATCACTGGGCCAAGTGGAGCGGGGAAATCTACCTTGCTGGAAGTGCTGGCAGGCTTGAACCCCTCACTGACAAGCAGGTTGCTTATCGACGACAAGCCCATTTGCGAACTGAGTGCCCAAGCGCATTTGAGGTACCTGAGGTATTGCCCCCAGTCGCCCCAGTTCCTGGAAGGCTACTTTGATCACTCCGTACTGTTTGGAATCCCCCCCTCGCCACACTTGAACCACGCAATTGAGCAACTGAACCTGGAAGAAATCGTTTTAAACCGCAGCCTCAGCGAAAACGCGTCCAATATTTCAGGAGGCGAAGCAAAGCGTCTGTCCCTGCTGCGCCTCGTCAACAGGCCCGGGGAATTCAATTTATTCGATGAACCCAGCGCGTCCATCGAACAAAAACTGGCCACGCCTGTGTGGGATCTGCTGTTCGATACCTTCGGCAAACGCGGATTGATATGCGTCACACATGATGTCCGCCACCTGCACCGTTTTGATCAGGTTATTGTCATGTCAAACGGAGCAATCATTGATCAAGGCCCTTGGAGCGAGTTGGCTAACAAAACGTCGATCTTGACGCTGTTAAGTGACTTTGATCTGGAAAACCAAACCGGCAACAGCTAGGAACCCCTCATACACGATGCAGCACAAAATTCGCCGCAATGGCACAATTGCCCTGCTTCGCCCTCCCCCAGACAGGATTAACCATGCCATTGCAACTCACCACCGCCCACCTGATCGTCAACCCGTGCGATGACGAAGAAGACAACATGGCCATGCTCTGCTGCCACGGCGACAAGGGCGAGATGTTCATGGTGACCCGTTATCCGGATGAGGGCGAGGTGGAGATCACTTGGGATTACGAGCCGTCGACCCTGGACGGGTTGAAGATCACCCTGAGTGCCACGACGTTGCTCGTGGAGATTGGCGCAGCGGATGCCGATGCGTTGGGCGGCAGCGATCATCTGGAAATCAGCCACGGCACCGCAGAGTCGGACCTGGCCGAAGTGGAAGAAACCTTGCAGAACATTCTCAAGGGCACCGGGACCTATATCCGGGCCTAGCTGCCAAACCCGCACAATGTGGCGAGGGAGCTTGCTCCCTCGCCACAAAGGCAGGCGTCTATCGGAAAAAACCTCGGAAATTTCCCACATTTCCCAAAAAATACCCCCCGCGCCGTTAGTCGCCACCCCCTCCGATGCATTAAAGTAACGCCCCCAGGCCTGGCATTTTTCGCAATGCCCAGTCTCACCCCTCCAGGAACCGTCATCGATGGAACATCGTGAAGCGCTGCTTGCGCTGCGAACCTTTCTTTCAACGCAGATTCTCGGCCAGGAAAAACTCATCGAGCGCTTGCTCATTGCCCTGCTCGCCGATGGCCATATGCTGGTTGAAGGCGCTCCCGGCCTGGCCAAGACCAAGGCTATCAAGGAGCTTGCCGAAGGGATCGAGGCACAGTTCCATCGCATCCAGTTCACCCCCGACCTGCTGCCCGCCGACATCACCGGCACCGAGATCTATCGCCCGGAAACCGGCAGTTTCGTGTTCCAGCAAGGTCCGATCTTCCACAACCTGGTGCTGGCGGACGAAATCAACCGGGCCCCGGCCAAGGTGCAGTCGGCATTGCTCGAAGCCATGGCCGAGCGCCAGGTCAGCGTGGGGCGCAGCACTTACGAGTTGTCGCCGTTGTTCCTGGTGATGGCCACGCAAAACCCCATCGAGCAGGAAGGCACCTACCCGCTGCCTGAAGCCCAGCTCGACCGGTTCCTGATGCACGTGAAAATCGGCTTCCCGGACGCCGCTGTCGAGCGCCGCATCCTGCAGCAGGCCCGTGGCGAAGCGCTAAACGGCGAGACCAAGCCCGAGCGCCGGGTCAGCCAGCAGGCGATTTTCGCCGCGCGCAAGGAAATCCTCGGCCTGTACATGGCTGACGCGGTGGAGGAATACCTGGTGCAACTGGTGATGGCCACCCGCACCCCGGCCAAGTTCGACCCGGAAATGGCCGAGTGGATTGCCTATGGCGCCAGCCCCCGCGGCTCGATTGCCCTGGACCGCTGCGCCCGGGCCCACGCCTGGTTGGCCGGTCGCGATTTCGTCAGCCCGGAAGACATCCAGGCGGTGCTGTTCGACGTGCTGCGTCACCGCATCATCCTGTCGTTCGAAGCTGAAGCCGCCGGCATCGACCAGGACCGCGTGGTGCAACGCATTCTCGACGTCGTTGCCGTCGCTTGACGCCCATGAACGCTGGCGATGGAACCCGTGTCACCTTGAGCGAATTGATCGAGATGCGCCATCGCGTCCGAGAAGTGCAGTTGTTTTCCACGCCGAGCCAGCGCAGCCCGCTGATCGGCCTGCACCACTCGAAACTGCGCGGGCGCGGGGTCGACTTCGATCAGGTGCGGGTCTACCAGGCCGGCGACGATGTACGCACCATCGACTGGCGCGTCACCGCACGCACCCAGGAGCCCCACACCAAACTGTTCCATGAAGAGCGCGAACGACCGATCTTCATCATGGTGGAGCAAAGCTGCCGGCTGTTTTTCGGCTCGGGGCAGATGTTCAAGTCGGTGCTGGCGGCCCAGGCCGCGAGCCTGATTGGCTGGGCGGCACTGGGCCACAATGACCGGGTCGGCGGGCTGGTGTTCGGTGACAGCGAGCACTACGAAATCAAACCCCGGCGCAGCAAGCAAAGCCTGCTGCAACTGCTCAACCGTCTGGTGCGGGTCAACCAGAGCCTCAACACCGAACGCCGCCCCGAAGCCGACGCCCTCGGCATGGCCTTGCGCCGTGCCCGGGAAGTGCTACGCCCAGGCAGTCTGGTGATAGTAATCTGCGACGAGCGCGCCCTGACTGAAGGCGCCGAGCAACAGCTGAGCCTGTTGTCGCGGCATTGCGACCTGCTGCTGTTGCCGGTGTCCGACCCGCTGGACCACGCCCTGCCCGCCGCCGGGCTGCTGCGCTTCGCCGAGCGCGGCGCCCAGCTGGAACTGGACACCCTGAATTTCGACCTGCGCCAAGCCTACAAAGCCCAGGCCGAAGCCCGCAGCGCACGCTGGGAATTGCTCGCGCAAAAACTGCGGGTGCTGTTGATGCCCTTGAGTACCCAGGGTGAAATGGTCGAGCAACTGCGCGAATACCTGAACCCGCAACGCCCGGTTAAAAAGCAATGAGCAGCCTCGACCAACTGCAACCCCTGATCGCCCCGCCGGTGATCGGCTTCTGGCCGCCGGCGCCGGGCTGGTGGCTGTTGCTGCTGATCATCCCGCTGGCGGGTTGGGGCCTGTGGTGGCTGCGCCGCTTCCTGCCGGCCAAGCGCCCGCTGGCCCGTGCCGAGCAGCCCCTGGACCCGCTGCGCATCGCCGCCCTCGCCGAACTGGCCCTGATGCCCAAGCCGTACGACGGCGCGCCGGCCGGTGCCTGGCTGCAACAACTCAACGGCCTGCTCAAACGCCTGTGCCGCAATGACTACCCCTACAGCCAGAGCCACACCCTCAACGGCCGCAAGTGGCTGGCGTTCCTCGACAACCGCTGCCCCGCTGCCGGACTGACCCGCTGGATGGTGCTGGTGGAAGGCGCCTACAAGCCCGAATGCAAACTCGACGACAAGGCCATCGCCGGGCTGACCCAAGCGGTCGACACCTGGATTCGCAAACATGTTTGAGTTCGCCTGGCCGTGGATCTTTGCCCTGTTGCCACTGCCGTGGTTGCTGCGTCTCATCCTGCCGGTGGCCGACAGTGGCGAACCGGCGCTGAAAGTCAGCTTTCTCAGCGACCTCGAAGGCCTGGCCCGCCGCCGCGCGCGGGTCAACCTGCCGGGATGGCGCCAGCAAGCACCGTTCGTGTTCCTGTGGCTGCTGCTGTTGACCGCCGCCGCGCGCCCGGAATGGCTGGGCGAGCCGCTGCCCATTGCTGCCAGCGGCCGTGATTTGCTGGTGGCCGTGGACGTCTCTGGCTCGATGGACTTCCCCGATATGCAGTGGCAAGACGAAGACGTCAGTCGCCTGAGCCTGGTCAAGCACCTGCTGGGGGATTTTCTGGAAGGCCGCGAAGGTGACCGCGTGGGACTTATCCTGTTCGGCAGCCAGGCTTATCTGCAAGCGCCGCTGACCTTTGACCGACGCACCGTACGCACCTGGCTGGATGAAGCACGAATCGGCATCGCCGGCAAAAACACCGCGATTGGCGACGCCATCGGCCTGGCCCTCAAGCGCCTGCGCCAGCGTCCGGCCCAAAGCCGGGTGCTGATCCTGGTCACCGACGGCGCCAACAATGCCGGCGAAATCGACCCGCTGACCGCCGCCCGCCTGGCCGCTGAAGAAGGCGTGAAAATCTATCCGATCGGCATCGGCGCTGACCCCGAGGAAACCGGGTCCCTGGGCGTCCTCGGCGTCAACCCGAGCCTGGATCTTGACGAACCGGCCCTCAAGGCCATCGCCGAGGCCACCGGTGGCCGCTACTTCCGCGCCCGCGACGGCAACGAACTGCTGAAGGTCAAGGAAACCCTCGACCAGCTTGAGCCCGTGGCCCAGCAACCGACTCAGGCGCGCCCCGCCCAGGCGTTGTATAGCGCGCCACTGGCCTTGGCGCTGATCCTCAGCATGCTGCTGGTGATCCAGGAACGCTGGCCCGATAACGCCTTGCAACGGCTGTTCAACAAACTGTCCAGCAAGGGCCGTTTCCTGCAGCCCAATCCTGAATGGCGCGAACGCCTGAAACGCCTGCGTTTGCGGAGGCGTCGATGATCGCCTTGTGGCCGCACTGGTTCCGCCCCTGGTGGCTGTTGCTGTTGCCGCTGCTCGGCTGGTTGCTGTGGCAGTTGTGGCACCGCCAGAAACGCGCCGGGCGCTGGCAGATGATTCTGCCGCCGGCGTTCCATGCCGCCTTGCTCAGCGGCGGCAGTGGCCGCGAAAGCAAGTCGCCATGGGTGGTGCTCGGCATCGCCTGGCTGCTGGCCGTGCTGGCGTTGCTCGGCCCGAGCTGGCAGCGCGTCGAGCAGCCCAGCCAGAAACCTGCCGACCCGCTGGTGGTGCTGCTGGAACTGACCCCGGAAATGCTCGCCACCGACAGCCCGCCCAGCCGCCTCGAACAGGCGCGGCGCAAGCTGTTCGACTTGCTCCAGGCCCGCAGCGATGCGCAGACCGCCATCGTGGTCTACGCCGGCAGCGCGCACACGCTGGTGCCGCTGTCCGACGACCTGGCCACCAGCCATAACCTGCTGGAAGCCCTGCGCCCCTCGATCATGCCCGAGCCCGGCCACCGCGCAGACCTGGCGGTGGAAAAAGCCCTGAGTCTGCTCAAGCATGGCGGCCTCGGCCAGGGCCGACTGCTGCTGATCGGCTCGTCGCTGTCCAAGCAGGAGCGCCAGGGCATTCGCCTGCAGTTGCAAAGCAACCAGGCGCCGAGCTTGTCGATCCTCGGCATCGGCAGCCGTGAAGGCACCCCGGTGACCCAGGAAAGCGGCGAATTCCTCAAGGACGCCCAAGGCGCAATTCTCGTACCGCGTCTCGACAGCCCGACCCTCAAGGCCTTCGCCAGCGAAATGGGCGGCCTCTACCGCCAGGCACGCCTGGACGACAAGGACCTGCGCCACCTCGGGATGCTGGACGGCCCGCAAAGCCTGCGCAATGACGGCCAACTGCTGCACCTCGACACCTGGGCCGATCAGGGTTACTGGCTGCTCTTGCCGCTGTTGCTGCTGGCCGCCTGCGCCGGGCGCCGTGGCTGGCTGTTCTTCTTGCCGCTGCTGCTGTTGGGCGCGCCGCAGCCCAGCTATGCCTTCGACTTCCAGGACCTGTGGTTGCGCCCCGACCAACAGGGCCAACTGCTGCTGAAGAAAAAACGCCCGGCCGAAGCGGCCGAACATTTCGAAGACCCGCAATGGCAAGGCGTCGCACTGTATGAAGCGGGCAACTATGCCGAAGCCGCCAAACGGTTTGCCGAGGGCAGCGACGCCTATTCCCACTACAATCGAGGCAATGCCCTGGCCAAAAGCGGCGAGCTGGAAGCGGCGATCGACGCCTACGAACAAGCCCTCGAAGCCCAGCCCGACTTGCAGCCGGCGCTGAAGAACAAAGCGCTGGTGGAAAGCCTGATGCAGCAGGAACCGGAAAAAACCGAGCCGGCCAAACCGGCAAAAAACGAGGATGACGAAACCACGCAACCCGGCCAGACTGCGCAACCGGGCGCCAGCAGCCAGACCGCCACCGGTGGCGAGCAGACGTCCCAAGGCCAGGGCCAGCCCGGCGCGACCGACACGCAAACCGGGGCCACGCCCCACGCCGGCAGTAACGAGGTACCCGGCAGCGAGTTGGGTGATGAGCAAACCACCACCCCGCCCCTGCGCCCCGCAAACGGCACCCTTGAAGGCGAACAGCGCCAGGCCCTGGAACAATGGCTGCGGCAGATCCCGGACAACCCCGGCGAGCTGCTGCGACGCAAATTCTGGTACGAACAGCAACAACATCAGGACAAGACTCGATGAACCGCTGCACCGCCCTTCTTCTCACCCTCGCGTTGTGGGCCAGCCAGGCCCAGGCAGCCGGCCTGGTGGCCAGTGTCGACCGCAGCCGCATCAATTCCGGGGAGACGGTGGAACTGACGGTGGAGTCCAACGACGTCACACTGTTCGGCAAACCGGACCTGGCGCCCCTGGACCCGCTGTTTGAAGTGAGCGGCACACGCCAGATCAACCAGCTCACCACCCTGGGCGGCGACAACCACGCCACCACCCGCTGGATCATCACCCTGCTGCCCAAAGAGAACGGCACCGTGGTGATTCCGCCCTTGCAGATCGGCGAACTCAAGACCCAGCCGATCACCCTGCAAGTGGTGGAGACCGTCAGCCAGAACACCGAGGCCCAACTGGCCCCGGTGTTCATCGAAACCAACCTCGACCAGGACAGTGTCTACGTCCAGGCCCAGGCGCTGCTGACCGTGCGCGTCTACCACTCAGTGTCGCTGTATGACGACAGCAGCCTTACGCCGTTGCAGGTGGACGATACACGCATCGAACAATTGGGCGAATCGCGCACCTACGAGAAAGTCATCAACGGCATACGCCATGGCGTGATCGAAACCCGCTATGCGATCTACCCGCAGCACAGCGGCACGTTGACTATTCCGGCGCAGACATTCAGTGCCACCCTGGTGGAGCCACGGCCCGCCCAGGACAACAACCCCCAAGGCTCCAAACCCGGCAAATTGATCCACGTCAGCTCGCCGGAGCTGTCGCTGACCGTCAAGGCCAAGCCGGCAATGTACCCGGCAGATGCGCCCTGGTTACCGGCGCGCAGCCTGACCCTCACGGAAAGCTGGAACCCCGAGCCCGATCACGTACAAGTCGGCGACTCCCTGACCCGCAGCCTGACGTTGAAAGCCGAAGGCCTGGCCGGCGCACAACTGCCGCCGCTGGCGCTGAGCGACATCCCCGGCCTGCGCCGCTACCCCGACCAGCCGGTGCTGAGCAACCAGAACAACGACCGTGGCCTGATCGGCAGCCGTGAAGACCGCGAAGCCCTGGTGCCCAACCGTGTCGGCGCACTCGAACTGCCCGCGGTGGAAGTGGTGTGGTGGAACACCCACGAAGACCACCTGGAACGCACCAGCCTGCCGGCGCGCACCCTGCAAGTGGCGACCAACCCGAGCCTGATCGTGGACACGCCGGCCAGCCCAACGGTGATCACCGCGCCGGACAATGACAGCCTGTGGATCTGGCAACTGACCAGCCTGATCCTGGCCTGCACCACCCTGCTGGGCTTCGGTTTGTGGTGGCGTGCGCGCTGGCAGCCGGCAATCCTGCGGGCCGCGCAAACCGGCCCGAGCCCGCGCACCTTGCTGGACGACCTCAAGCGGGCGAGCCAGGCCAATGACCCGCAGGCCACGCGCCAGGCGCTGGATGCGTGGGCGCGGCAGCAACCGGAAACCCTGGCGGACATGGCCGCGCGGTTTGTGCCGCTGTCGGATGCGCTGGATGGGTTGAACGGCGCGTTGTACAGCGAGAGTGGGCAGTATTGGCAGGGTGAAGAGTTGTGGCGGGCGGTGAAGGCGATTCCGATGGCGGAGCGCGAGCAGGACCCTGCAGGGGATAGCACCAGCTTGCCGCCGCTGTATCCCAAGTAGCCCCCCCTTTTACAAACACCCTAAAACCAAAGTTGGAACCGGGCTTATGTGGGAGCTGGCTTGCCTGCGATGGCATCACCGCGGTCTGACTGACAGACCGAGGTGCCTGCATCGCGGGCAAGCCCGGCTCCCACACAAACCGGGTTCCCACCTTTTGATCTGCTGCGTCTGGGTTACTTGCGCGCCGCCTCCCACGACTTCAGCAACTCGTTATAGCTGACGGTTTCGCCCTGTGGCTTCTCATTCGCCAACTTAGGCTTCGGCGCACCCGGCTGGTCGAACCAGTACTGCGCATCCCGCTCTTCGTTCATTTTCGGCCCGCAAATCGGCTGCACCTTGGAGCGTTCCAGGCGCGTCATGATCGCGTCCTGATCCTTGGCCAAGCCATCCAGCGCCTGTTGCGGGGTCTTCTCTCCGCTGGCCGCCTCCGAAATATGGCTCCACCACAATTGCGCCAACCGTGGATAGTCCGGCACGTTGGTGCCGGTCGGGGTCCACTCCACCCGTGCCGGGCTGCGGTAGAACTCCACCAACCCGCCGAGTTTCGGCGCCAGGTCGGTCATGGCCTGGGAGTTGATGTCGGACTCACGAATCGGTGTCAGGCCCACGATGGTTTTCTTCAGCGACACGGTTTTCGAGGTCACGAACTGCGCGTACAGCCAAGCCGCCAGTTTCTGCTTCTCGGGCGTCGACTTGAGGAAGGTCCAGGAACCCACGTCCTGATACCCCTTCTTCATGCCCTTTTCCCAATAAGGCCCGACGGGTGATGGCGCCATGCGCCACTTCGGCGTGCCATCGGCGTTCACCACCGGCAGGCCCGGCTTGGTCATGTCGGCGGTAAACGCGGTGTACCAGAAGATCTGCTGGGCGATGTTGCCCTGGGACGGCACGGGGCCGGACTCGGAGAAGGTCATGCCCGCCGCTTCCGGTGGCGCGTAGGCCTTCATCCAGTCCACGTATTTCTGCGTGGCAAAGACCGCCGCCGGGCCGTTGGTGTCGCCCCCACGGGTCACACTGGAGCCCACCGGATGGCAGTCCTCCACGCGAATGCCCCACTCGTCCACCGGCAAGCCGTTGGGCAGGCCTTTGTCGCCGCCACCGGCCATGGAGAACCAGGCATCGGTGAAACGCCAGCCCAGGGACGGGTCTTTCTTGCCGTAGTCCATGTGCCCGTAGACGCGTTTGCCGTCGATTTCCTTGACGTCTTCGCTGAAGAATTTGGCGATGTCTTCATAGGCTGACCAGTTCACCGGCACGCCCAGTTCATAGCCGTATTTTTCCTTGAACTTGGCTTTCAGGTCCGCCCGCTCAAACCAGTCGGCGCGGAACCAGTACAGGTTGGCGAACTGCTGGTCGGGCAATTGGTAGATCTTGCCGTCCGGCGCGGTGGTGAACGAGAGACCGATGAAGTCCTTGATGTCCAGGGTCGGCGAAGTGAAGTTCTTGCCTTCGTTGGCCATCAGGTCGGTGATGGATTCTGTCTTGCCGTAGCGAAAGTGCGTACCGATCAAGTCGGAATCGTTGACCCAACCGTCATAGATATTCTTGTCGGACTGCATCTGGGTTTGCAGCTTCTCCACCACGTCGCCTTCCTGCAGCAGGTCGTGGGTCAGCTTGATCCCGGTAATTTCGCTGAAGGCCTTGGCCAGCACCTTGGACTCGTATTCGTGGGTGGTGAGGGTTTCCGACACCACGTTGATCTTCATCCCACGAAACGGCTCCGCGGCCTTGATAAACCACTTCAGCTCTTCGAGTTGCTGGGCTTCGGTGAGGGTCGACGGTTTGAACTCACTGCCGATCCATTTTTTCGCAGCGTCTTCATAAGCATCCGCCCAGGCCGCAGCACTGAGCCCGCTGAGCGCCAGCACGGCCGCCAATGAAATGCTATGTCGCAGCTTATTGTTTTTATCGAACATAGAGACCTCCTGGTTTTGGGGTTCAAAAGGGGCAGCTAGCCCCAACGCATCACAGACAACAGCCACACCAGAGACAGCGCGGACGCCACCCAGATGCTCCAGCCGGTTACGCCGATCACCAACAAATGCAGGTAGGCGCTGCCGAGAAGACCGATAAACAAGCGATCACCACGGGTGGTGCTGATCGGTAACAAACCGCGCCGGGGGATACTCGGCGAACGCAATTCCCAGGTCGTCATGCCCACCAGCAGCAGGCCGATCGCGGCAAAGAACAGTGCAGTCGGGGTGGTCCAGGCCATCCATTCCATCATCGACTCCTCAGACCCGGCCCAGGGCGAAGCCCTTGGCCACGTGGTTGCGAACAAACCAGATCACCAGCATGCCCGGCAGGATGGTCAACACCCCCGCCGCTGCCAGTACACCCCAGTCGATGCCAGAGGCCGACACCGTCCGGGTCATTACCGCCGCAATCGGCTTGGCGTTCACCGAGGTCAGCGTGCGCGCCAGCAGGAGTTCGACCCAGGAAAACATGAAGCAGAAAAACGCGGTGACGCCGATCCCCGAGCCAATCAGCGGGATGAAGATCTTCACGAAAAACTTGGGGAAGCTGTACCCATCGATGTAGGCCGTTTCGTCGATTTCCTTGGGTACGCCAGACATGAAGCCTTCGAGAATCCACACCGCCAGCGGCACGTTGAACAGGCAATGGGCCAGGGCTACCGCGATGTGCGTATCGAACAAGCCAATGGAGGAATACAGCTGGAAAAACGGCAGCAAAAACACCGCCGGCGGCGCCATGCGGTTGGTCAGCAACCAGAAGAACAGGTGCTTGTCGCCCAGGAAGCGGTAGCGCGAGAACGCGTAGGCCGCCGGCAGCGCCACACTCAGGGAAATCACCGTGTTGAGGCTGACGTAGTACAGCGAGTTGAGGTAGCCGGTGTACCAGCTCGGGTCAGTGAAAATCACCTTGTAGTTGGCAAAGGTAAAGTCCTGGGGAAACAGGGTCAGGCCGCCGAGGATTTCGGTGTTGCTCTTGAAGGACATGTTCAGCAGCCAGTAGATCGGCACCAGCAGGAACAGGATGTAGACCAGCAGCGGGATCAGCTTGCGCTTGCTCATGTTGGCGGCCTCAGCGGTTGGCGTCGGAGTGGGTCATGGCGGTGTAGAACAGCCAGGACACCAACAGGATGATCAGGAAGTACACCAGGGAGAACGCCGCCGCCGGGCCCAGGTCGAATTGGCCTACGGCCATCTGGGTAAGCGTCTGACTGAGGAAGGTGGTGGCATTCCCCGGCCCGCCGCCCGTCAGCACAAACGGCTCGGTGTAGATCATGAAACTGTCCATGAAGCGCAGCATCACCGCGATCAGCAGCACGCTTTTCAGCTTTGGCAGCTGGATATGTCGGAATACCGCCCAACTTGACGCCCGATCAATCCGCGCCGCCTGGTAGTACACATCCGGGATCGCCCGCAGCCCCGAGAAACACAGCAGCGCCACCAGGGACGTCCAGTGCCACACGTCCATCACCAGCACCGTGACCCAGGCGTCCATGGTATTGGCGGCGTAGTTGTAGCTGATGCCCATCGCGTTGAGCGTGGAACCCATCAGGCCAATGTCGGCACGCCCAAAGATCTGCCAGATGGTACCGACCACGTTCCATGGGATCAGCAGTGGAATCGCCATCACGATCAACACCAGCGACGACCAGCGGCCCTTGGTGGGCATGGTCAGGGCGATGGCGATGCCCAGCGGAATCTCGATCAACAGCACACAGGCGGAGTAGATGAACTGACGCAGCAGCGAGTCATGCAGGCGTGGGTCCTGCAGCACCTGTTTGTACCAGTCAGCGCCGACGAAGTAGCGACTGGATTGGTCGAAGATGTCCTGCACCGAGTAGTTGACCACGGTCATCATCGGGATCACCGCGCTGAAGGCCACCAGCAGGAACACCGGCAATACCAGCCACCAGGCCTTGTTGTTTTGCACCTTGTTCATGGCTGCACCTCCAGCAAGTAGTCGTCGGCATACACCATCAGCCACTGCCCCGGAAAGCTGATGGACGCCTGGCCTTCGGGCACTGGTTTGTCTTCGGCCAGGCGCACTTTCAACGGGGCGCCGTCGAGGTTGAGGGTCATGATCTTGTAGGTGCCGAGGTCTTCGACATAGGTGACTTGCGCCTGTAGCGCGTCGGGATTGTGCTCATCCCACACATGGATAAATTCCGGGCGGATGCCGACCTGCAGCTTCTTGTAAGGCGTTTCGCCAATGCGCTGCTGTAACGCCTCGGACAACGCCAGGTGTGTCCCGGCAAAGCGCACACCGCCCGCCTCTGCCTGCACCTCAATCAGATTCATCCCCGGGCTGCCGATGAAATAGCCAACAAAGGTGTGGCTGGGCCGCTCGAACAACTCCCGGGGCGTACCGAACTGCACGATCTGCCCGCCGTACATCACCGCGATCTTGTCGGCGAAGGTCGAGGCTTCCAGTTGGTCGTGGGTCACGTAGACCATGGTGATATTGAACTGCTCGTGGATCTGCTTGAGCTTGCGCCGCAGCTTCCACTTCAGGTGCGGGTCGATCACCGTCAGCGGTTCGTCGAACAGGATCGCCGAAACGTCATCCCGCACCAGCCCGCGGCCCATGGAGACTTTCTGTTTTTCATCGGCGGTGAGATTGCGGGCTTTTTTACCCAGCAGGTTCTGCAGGTCGAGCACCTCGGCAATTTCCTGCACCTTGCTGTGAATCTTCGCCTCGGCCATGCCCTGGTTTCGCAAGGGAAAGGCCAGGTTATCGAACACGGTCATGGTGTCGTACACCACCGGGAACTGGAACACCTGGGCGATGTTGCGCTTTTCCGGGGTCAGCTCGTTGACCACCTTGGTGTCGAACAGCACCTGGCCTTCGGACGGGCTGAGCAGGCCGGAGATGATGTTGAGCAAGGTCGACTTGCCGCAGCCCGACGGCCCGAGCAAGGCATAGGCGCCACCCTGCTCCCAGACGTGGTTCATCTCGCGAATCGCGTAGTCCTCGGGGCCGTTTGGCTTGGAGCTGTAGCTGTGGGCCAGGTTCTGCAAATGGATCTCGGCCATCAGGCAACCCTCGCGACACGTCGGCCGGGGGCCTGAACCAAACGTCCCTGGCCATCGAACACAAACAATTTGTGGGTAGGGATATAGATGCGGATCGGCGCGTCGACGTCGTACTCGTGCACCCCGGGCAAGTGCAGCACCAGCAGGAAGTGTTCGCTGCGCACGTGCAGGAAGGTTTCCGAGCCGCTGATCTCGGCGACTTCCACGGTCACTGCCAGCTCCAGGTCATCGTCGTTGCTCGGTACCAGGCTGATATGGCTGGGACGCACGCCAAAGCGAAACTCGCCTTCACCGATGGGTCGCAAGTCGACGTTCAGCGGGAAGTGCACGAAGTTGGCGAAGCTCACTTCATTGCCGCTGATACGCCCGGGCATCAGGTTGATCGGCGGCTCGGAAAACAGCTCGGCCGCCAGCACGGTTTGCGGCTGGTGATAGACCTCGGCCGCCTTGCCGCTCTGGATCACCCGGCCCTCATGCAGAATCGTGGTGGTGCCGCCCAGGGCCAAGGCTTCGTTGGGTTCGGTGGTGGCGTAGATCGCGATGGTGTGGCGCGCCTTGAACAGCTCACGCATTTCCTGGCGCAGTTCTTCCCGCAGTTTGTAGTCCAGGTTCACCAGGGGTTCATCGAACAGAATCAGCTCGGCGTCCTTGACCAGCGCCCGGGCCATGGCGGTGCGTTGCTGCTGGCCGCCGGAGAGTTCCAGGGGGTGACGCTGGAGGAATTTCTCGATGCGCAGCATTTTTGCGGTTTCAAGGACTTTGCTCTGGATCTGCTCGGCAGAGACTCCGGCCTGGCGCAGCGGCGAGGCGATGTTCTCGAACACAGTCATGGTCGGGTAGTTGATGAACTGCTGATAGACCATCGACACATTGCGCAGGCGCACCGGCTTCTGGGTGACGTCCACGCCATTCATCAGGATGCGCCCGCTGTCGGGCTTGTCCAGGCCGGCCATCAGGCGCATCAGGCTGGTCTTGCCGGACAGGGTACGGCCCAGCAATACATTGAAGGAACCGGCTTCGAAACGCAGGTTGGCGTCGTCGATCCAGGTTTGGCCTTCGACAACGCGAGTGACGTGCTCCAGGGTCAATGACATGACACGACCTTTTTATTATTGGAATGGTTCTGGCAAGAGCACAGAGCGAGTTCCGTGCCAACAACCCAAAACCCAGGCCGGTCAACGGGTTAGACAAAAAGGCGATGGGCCCCTGAACAGAAATGAACAGGTCAACCTGAACAACTGAACAACCGCCGGGTTGACAATGAACAGTTCTGAACAACACTGAACGGGCCTTCCGCACCCCAGAACAACAATAAAGCAAGGGTCACCGCCATGAGCACACCGCTGGCGCACGATGCCATCATCCAGGACTCCTGGCGCCGCTGCCGGGCCTATGGCCTGGATCACCAGAGCACGCCGAGCTTCGACCAACTGCCCGCAGACGGCGTCAGCCAATTGCTCGAAAGCCAGCATTCCCTCGTGCAGACCACCCACCAGGAAGTGCTGCCCTACTACGAAAACATTCTCAGCAATTCCAACTGCCTGATCATGCTTGCCGACAACCAGGGCCAGGTGCTGACTTCGTGGGGCACCCAACGTTTTATCGAACCCAAGCTGGCCCGTGGTTTCAGCGCCGGCGCCAGCTGGATGGAGCGCTCCAGCGGCACCAACGCCATCGGCACCGCCCTGGCCTGTGCCCAGGCAGTGCATATCGAACACGACGAACACTTCCTCAAGGCCAACCGTTTCATGACCGGCTCGGCAGCGCCGATCTTCGATGCGCAGCGGGAAATCATCGCGGTGCTGGATGTGTCCAGCGACAGCTACCTGCCGCCCTCCCACACCCTGGGCATGGTCAAGATGATGAGCCAGACCGTCGAGAACCGGCTGATCCTCAACCTGTTTCGCGGTGAGCATTTCCAGCTGACGTTCAATACCGGGTTGAACAATCTCGACAGCCAATGGGCCGGGCTGCTGATTTTTGATGAAAGCGGCCAGGTACTGTCGGCCAATCGCCGGGCTGACAACCTGCTGGGCATCAGCCTGTCGCGGGTGTTGATCGACAGCCTGTTCAAGGTGTCGCTGCTGGAACTGCTCAACCAGCCCGAAGGCCTGCCCTTCTCGCTGCAAGCCGCCGGGCGCAACCGTTTCCAATGCCTGCTGAAACGGCCGAAACAGGCGCCAGTGCAGGCTCGCGTGTTTGTGGAAACGAAAAAGCCCCGCGAATCCGGCCCCACGGCCATCAGTCTCAAGACCCTGCACTTCGGCGATGCCCGCGTGGAAAAGGCCGTGCGTCAGGCCGAGCGCCTGCTGGAAAAGGACATTCCGTTGCTGATCCATGGCGAAACCGGCGTCGGAAAGGAAGTGTTCGTCAAAGCCCTGCACCAGGCCAGTTCCCGCAGCCAACAAGCATTTATCGCCGTCAACTGCGCAGCAATCCCCGCCGAACTGGTGGAGTCGGAACTGTTCGGCTACGAAAAAGGCGCGTTCACCGGCGCCAACCAGAAAGGCAGCATCGGGCTGATCCGCAAGGCAGACAAAGGCACGCTGTTCCTCGACGAGATCGGCGACATGCCGCTGCCGACCCAGGCCCGGCTGTTGCGGGTATTGCAGGAACGCTGTGTTCAGCCTGTAGGCAGCAGCGAGTTGTACCCGGTGGATTTGCGGATCATCTCCGCCACCAACCGCTCGCTGCGCGAACAGGTACAGCTCGGGCGTTTTCGCGAAGACCTGTATTACCGAATCGGTGGCCTGACCTTGGAGCTGCCGCCGCTACGGGAGCGCACGGATAAACAGGCGTTGTTCAAGCAGCTGTGGCAACAGCATCGCGAGCCGACGCAGTGGGCCGGATTGAGTAACGAGGTACTGGCCTTGTTTGAACAGCATCCGTGGCCGGGGAACCTGCGCCAAGTGAGTAGCGTGTTGCAGGTGGCGCTGGCCATGGCGGAAGAGCTGCCGATTCGGGTGGAACATTTGCCGGATGATTTTTTTGTGGATTTGAATGGGGTGGTGCCGGTGTGTGATGCAGTGGATGACAGTCTGGACCTGAATGAGCGACTGAAGGCGGTGGGCGGGAATATCTCTCACCTGGCCAGAGAGCTTGGCGTCAGCCGCAATACCCTCTACAAACGCCTGCGACAAAACGGGAATTCTGTGTAGAAACACAATCAAAAATGTGGGAGCGGGCTTGCTCGCGAATGCGCTGTATCAGTCGCTGATGCTTTAACTGACAGTCTGCATTCGCGAGCAAGCCCGCTCCCACATTGGAACTACATTGGGTTTGAGAGGTGGGCTCAGTTCAGGACCGGCGTCGCTCCCATCGGCACTTTACGACCCGGCGCCGCCATCTCAAACAACTGCTCCACCCGCGCACTCTCCTCCGCGCTCGGCTTGATCGCCAGTGCACACGCCACAAAAATCCCCGCATTGACCACCAACCCGACGATCCCGCTGGTCAACGACCCCAGCCCGGGAATGTCGTCCGGGTACATCGTCGTCAGCACGATCGCCACCACAATCCCCGCTAGCATCCCGGCAATCGCGCCTTCCTTGTTGCCGCGGCGGCTGAAGATCCCGAAGAACAGCGGCACCGCCAATTGGATAATCCCCTGGTAGGAAATCTGCGCCAGCAATTGCAGCCGCGCGTAATCAAAGGTCAGGTACGCCAGCACCGAGGCGGCGACGATAAACACCACCATCCCGGACTTGGCCAGCAGCGTCAGTTGCCGATCGGTACGCGGGGTGTTCCAGGTGGCCAGGTCGTTGGCGAACTGGGTGCCGCAGACCTGCACGCAGCCGTCGACGTGGCCGATGCTCGCCGCCAACACGATGACGATCGCCAGCGCCAGCATCCACGGCCCGCCGATGTCGAACAGTGACAGGAACCAGCCTTGTTGCGGGTGCGCGATGACGTTCGGGTCCTGGCTGATGGCCGCGGCAAACAGCATCAGAATCCCGTAGAAACCACCCACCAGCAGGATCGTGTACAGCGTGCCTTTCTTCACCGCCTTCACACCGCTGGCGGTGTAGATGCGCTGGAAGCTCATGGGCCAGCACATCGAGCCGATCACCCCGGTGAAGATCAGGCTGAACATATACAGCGGGCCATAACCGGTGCCGCTGGCGCCGGGAATCAGCAACATCTTGGCCGGCAGGTGCGACAGGTTGGAGAACGACGCCTGGTCGCCGAACAGCAGGAACACACACAGCGCCGCACACACGACATAGGCGATCAGGCCCTGGAACATATCGGTCATGATCAGCCCGCGCATGCCCATGCTCACGGTCCAGTACTGGCGCACCAGCACCACCACTACGCCGGCGATCAGGCAGGTGGTGACGCCCCAGCGGCCGAAGCTGGCGAACTGGAACAGCATCGCCAAGGCCTGGATGCCCATCACCACCCACGGGAACACCGAGATGATGCCGATGATCGAGGCGACGCGCTTGACCACCGGACTGTTGAAGCGCATGCCGAGCAAGTCCGGCTGGGTGCGCAGGTTGAAACGCTGGCCCCAAGTCCAGGCGCGGCGGGCCATCAGGTACATCGCCGTCACGCCAAGGGTGGCGTAGACCATGCCGTAGAAGCCCAGGGCGCCGCCGATGGTCAGGGCGAAAAACGCGGTAAAGGTCGAGCCCGGCCACCAGGAGTTGGTGTAACACATGGCGATGTACCACGGCCCATAAGAGCGCCCGCCTACGGCGTAGTCGGAAAAACTCGTGCTCTCGCGGTTGGTGGCGTACAGCACGGCGATCATCCCGGCCAGAAACAGGCCGATAACGCCGAAGGTGATAAAGAGGTGGGCATCGCTGGTGGTGCTGATCATTGCGCATCCCCCTCTTCGGGAATTTCGCCGGCCTTCAGCTCGGCGACGTACAACGCCCACAGGCCAAGGCCTGCGAGGACGGCAATGGCGATCCAGTAGAAGATTGGCAACGGAATGCCCAGTACCAACGCGGTACTGCCGCTCACGCTCAAATAGAACGGCGGGAATAAGGCGAGCATCAGCAACAGGAAAAAGTACACACCGAAAATTTGGCTTTTCAGGCGTCCGGGTGGCACGTTATCGGATTTCATGAGTCGGGTGCTCCTTGAATTTGTGGATCGTTTTTTTGTGTGATCAAACAAAAATCAAGCAGTGAAAACGCAGGCACCAATCGGCGCCCAAGTGACTTCATTCAATGCATTATTGTTGTACGGCGCAGGCTCAAGCCTGTCTTAGCCAGGTTTCCCATTGCGAGTCATTAATGATGCTGCGGGCACGCATATGCTTCCAAGTGCCGTATTTGTAGAAGTCGAAATCCAGCTGCGACACCGCGTGCTGCACCATCGCCCAGGTCGACCATTTGATATCCGCCAGGGCCTTGTGCAACTTGATGCGTGCCAGGTTCTGCGGGGTAACCTGGCCGAAGTAGTCTTCGATCAGGGCCAGCTCCATTTCATCGGTGAAAAACATTTCGCCGAACCACAGCGCCAGTTCGTAATGCCGGTCGTTGTTGGAGGCGTATTCAAAATCCACCAGGCGAATCTGCCGACGGTCGTTGAGCATGAAATTACCCGCCAGGGTGTCGTTCATGCACGGCGCCAAATCCATGCCGGAGGCTTGCAGCACGCTCCGGGCGCGGTCGCATTGGCGGCGCAGCCAGGCGTCGTCGGCGGGCTTGCAGCCGTTGAGTTGCTCCACCTGGCGCTGGTGCTCGGCGATCATGTCGAACACGGTTTTGGTCTGCACCAACGGCGGCTGGTCGTTGAAGGCCTTGAGGGCGTGCAGCGCGTTATGACGCACGTCGCGGTCGAGGAAGTCATGGTTGGAGGAGGCACGCCAGCCTTCCATGAACTCGAAGACTTCCACGCCAAACTCTTCGAGAAAGGCAAACACCGGCACGCCATAGCCGGTTTGCGCGGCCTTGAGGCTGGCGTCGTGGGCCGTGCGACGGTCGATAAACATCTCGGTGCCCACCCCCGGCACCTTGAAGAAATACGCGGTGTCGACCCCGGCCACTTCCACCCGCCAGTTGGTGTTGGAAATCCCGCCGCTGACCGGTTCATAACGAATGCAGCTGCCGCCCCAACTGGCAACCCCGCGCACCGCCGCTTCCAGCTGACACTCTTGTGGCGTACACGCCTCACCTAACGCTTTCATGCCTGCCCCTCCTGTACCTGACGTAGCCAACCTTCAAACCGTGGGTCTTGCAGACTCTGGCGGCAACGCAACAGCGTCCATTGCCCAACCTTGGAGAACTCCAACGGCCGCGCCGAGGTGGCGCCGACCCAGAGGCCCCACAGGGTCCAGTACCAATCGTTGATCAAGGCGTACAAGCGACAGCGGGCGTAGTCGCTTTCACGGCATTCGCCGGCCCAGGCATGGATGCCTTCGCGCCAATCGCTTTCGAAGACATACAGCTCGTTGAGGCTGATGGCCACGTCGTACCAGGGATCACCGCAGCCAGCGTAGTCGAAGTCGATCAGTTGCAAGGCGCCGTCGGGGCCGATCATCACGTTGCTCGCCACGCCGTCGCCGTGCAGCGGTACCGAGTCGCTGGCGCTCAATTGCAAGGAGGTCCAGGCCAGGTCAATGCAGGTGCTGATCCAGGCGTGGTCAATAGGCAGGGCCACGCTGTAGCGCACGCACAGCTCGCGCAGGTGCTGGATATCTTGCAGCGGCGAGCGGGTGAAGCCCGGCGAGGTGCCGGCGTGCAGTTGTTTCTTCAGGGCCCAGAGCGCTTGCAGACGCTGGGGCTGCATCAATTCGTCGAGGCGTGCCCAGCGCCATTCGTTGGCGGGCAAGGCATCCAGAAGTAACACGCCGGCCGCCGCATCCACCAGGCGCACGCCGGGCGTCACGTCGCAATCCGCCGCCAGTTGGGTGGCGCGGGCGGTGCGTTCGATGTCGATCAGCGCGCGCATGTCGTCATGCAAGACTTTGGCGTAACACCGCCCCCATGGCGCGGTGACGGTATAGCCGGTCCACTCGGTGGCCAGCCGCACCGGCGAGGCAATCCCGGCGGTGCCCTCTTCGATCACCACATGGGCGGACAAACCGGCGGCCTCCAGGGCGCCCAGCAGCCGTGACTTTGCTTGCAAACGACTCGACATGGCAGACCTCAGCAGTAGGCGTTGGGGGTGGAACAGGCGCGGTGCAACAACGCGGTCAGCATGTGCAAACCGTTGCGCATGTCCTCCTCGGTGGTGAACTCCGCTTCGTTATGGGACACGCCATTGCTGCTTGGGATAAACAGCAGGCACACCGGGTAATGCCGGCTCAGGCTGATGGCGTCGTGGCCTGAGACGGTGACGCTGTTGCCGATGGGCAAGCCCAGTTGCTGGCCGACGCTGTAGGCCAGTTCGGAAAAACCGTGGTGCAGGTGGGTCGGTTCACGCAGTGCGCGGCTTTCGATGCTGTAGTCCGTCGACGTGGCGCTGGCGGTGGCCTTGAGACTGGCGTCCAGGCGCTCACCGGCGGCGGCCAGCAACTCCGTGTCCGGGGAGCGGTACTCGACGTGCAGCGTTACACGGGAGGGCACCACGTTGGGGGAATTGGGGTAAATCTCCAGGCGCCCCACCGAGCTGTGCAGTTGCGCCCCGTGCAGGTCGGCTTCGGCCCGCACAGCGGTGATCGCGTGGGCGGCGGCCAGCAAGGCATCCTTGCGCGCGGTCATGGGCGTAGGGCCAGTGTGGTTCTGTTCGCCGATAAAACGAATCCGTTGCTTGAGGGCCGCCCAGGTGTCGCGGACCACACCGATGGCCAGGCCGTCGCGCTCAAGGCCGTCGCCTTGTTCGACGTGGATCTCCACGTAACCGGCAACGTCCAGTGCCACCCGGCCCTCCCCCAGATAACCGATCTGTTGCAGCGCATGCTTGAGGCTGATGCCGTCGCCATCGCGGCAGGCCCAGGCGTCTTGCAGCGACAGGTCGCCGGTAAACACGCTGCTGCCGATCAGACTGGGCTGGAAGCGCGCGCCCTCCTCGTTGGTCCAGTTCACCACCGCCAGGTTGCACGCCGGCACTTCGCCGCGCTCTCGCAACTGCCGGGCAACGCTGGCCACCGCGACCGCGCCGGCCAACACACCGTAGACGCCATCAAAACGCCCGGCGCTCGGCTGGCTGTCCAGGTGCGAGCCACACAGCACGTAGGGCGCGTCTGGGTTAAAGGTAATCAAACCGAACAGGTTACCCACTGCATCCACGCGCACTTCAAAGCCGCGTTCGGCCAGCCAGGCCGCGAACAAGTCGCGCACAGCGCCGTCTTCGGCCGAGGCCGCCAGGCGATGCAGCCCACCGGCCTGAGTCGCGCCGATGGCTGAGGTATCGCGGAACAGCGCCTCGAAGGTTGCAAGGTCCTGTTCACTGGGCGACAGCAACTCAGGGGTAAAGGACGTCGACATGGGCTTGCTCCAGGCGGGTCGCAAAATCGCCGGACGGCGCACGATTGGTGACCAGGGTCGTGACGGCGCTGAACGGCAGCGTGTTGATAAAGGTGCGGTGGCCGAACTTGGCGTCGTCGGCCAGGATCACGCTGCGCAGGCTGTGTTTGGTCAGCTCTCGGCGCAGCAGCGCCTCGGGTTCCTGGTAGTCCATGAACCCCAGCTCCAGGTCGACAGCGCCGATGCCCATGAAGGCAATGTCGTAGTGGAACTGTCGGACGAATTCCAGGGTGTGGGCGCCAATCAGCGCGTTGTCGTTGCGGCGTACATCGCCAGGCACCACCAGCACCTGGTTGGCGCTTTGTTCGGTGATCAGGCGGGCGATGTCCAGGGAGTTGGTGACGATGCGCAACTGGCTGAACCCAATCAGTTGCTGGGCCAGGGCCAAGGTCGAGGTGCCGGTGTCGAGAAACAGCACCATGCCTTCGCTCACCAGCTTCGCCGCGCACACCGCGATGCGCGTCTTGGCCTGGGGCTTGATGCGGCTGCGCACTTGCAGCGGCTGTTCTTCGTTGAGCCGCGGCAGGATCGCGCCACCGTGGATACGCCGCAGCTTGCCGGCTTCTTCCAGGTACTTGAAGTCGCGGCGGATGGTTTCTTCGGAGACGAACAGCGTCTGCGCAAGGTCCGACGCCTTGACGCGCTGGTGTTGGGTGAGCAGGAGCATGATTTCGTCGAGACGTGGCTGGTTGAGCATAAAAGAGGTATTCCAGGGCAGGTTCAGGCGGGCGGTATTGCGCGACCCACGACGAGACGCGGCGCAAGCCGGTCCAGCAGGGAGCATAGAGCGTAATACGGCCATGGACAGGGTCACGGGGTACCTCTCACTCATCAGGGTGTGAAAGGGCAGGACAACACAAAGCGTTTATCACGGGCGGGCTTCTGTTGAGCTCACTCCGGGTGCAATCAATCAGGGACTCAGCATCGGGGGAAGGTGCTGATCCCACGGGGCGATGGCTTCCACGGCTGCGCAGAATTGCAGCACCTGGGCATCGGCAAAACGCCGGCCGATCACCTGCAAGCCAATCGGCAAACCGCACGGGCTAAAGCCACAGGGCAGGCTGGCGGCGGGGTTGCCGGTGATATTGAACGGGTAGGTAAACGGCGTCCAGCGTGCCCAGGGCACTGCGCCCTCCTCCCCTGGCCAGCCCTCGGGGGCAACCCGGTCGGCGGCGAACGGCAGGATCGGCATCGTCGGCATCAGCAGCACGTCGTAGTCGTTAAACAACGCGTGTACCTGATTGGCGAACAGTGCACGTTGTTGCACGGCTTTTAGATAGGCCGCCAAGTCGTAATCGGCGGAACGTTTGATCAGTGCGGCGAAGCCTGGGTCCAGTTGATCGAGGCGATCGGCCAGGGATTTGCCGTAGGCGATCCCGCGCCCGCCAACCCACAGGGTTTCGAAGGTGGCCAGCGGGTCTTGCCAGTCCAGGGTCAAGGTGGTGACCGTAGCCGGCAGCTCGTCGGCGAGGTAATGCACCGCCGCTTCCACGGTGGCGGCAATGACCGGGTCCACGGGCGTCTCGAACAAGGTCGGGCAGTACGCCACACGCAAAGGGCCCAACGGCTGGTCGCAGCGCGCCAGGTAGGACTCGGTCGGCGCGGGCAAAGCCTGGTGATCCAATGGGTCGGGCCCAGAGAGGATATCGAAGAGCAACGCACTGTCGCGCACGGTGCGGGTGATCGGGCCAGCGTGGCTGAGCATCTCAGTGGCGGACCAGGGCCAGGTGGGGATGCGCCCGAGGGAGCCTTTAAGGGCGAATGCACCGCAGAAGGCACCGGGGATACGCACCGAACCGCCGCCATCGGAGCCCAGCGTGGCGGGGACCATGCGCGCCGCCACGGCGATGGCCGAGCCGGAGCTGGAGCCGCCGCTGGTGAGTTGTGGGTTCCACGGGTTGCGGCCGTTGCCGAAGACCCGGGAGGTGCTGGCGCCGGTCCAGCCGAATTCGGTGGTGGCGGTCTTGCCGAGGATGATCGCGCCGGCGTCTTTGAGGCGGCGGATGATCGGGGCATCTTGTGTGGGGACGTTGTCCAGGCCGGTGAGCGAACCGCGGGTGGTGCGCAGGTTGGCGGTGGAGAACAGGTCTTTGATGCCGAAGGGGATGCCGTGGAGCGGGCCGCGAAACTGGTTGGCCTGTGCTTCGGCGGTCAGGATTCTCGCCTGCTCCAGCGCGGATTCGGTGTAGACGTCGCCGAAGGCATTCAATGTGGAATTGTGGGTTTTGATGGATTCGAGACTTTGCTCGACCAATTGCACGGGGGTGAGTGTGCCTTGGCGGATACGGTCGGCCGCGTCTAGCACGCTGGGCATAAAGGACGACGAGGCATCTGTGTTCATTGAGTATCCTGGGACGTCTACGAAAAGTCCGATGGGTACGTCAATAAACGCCTCGCGGTGGGCGAGTGTCAAGTTGGAATTGTTGCTTATGTGGTTTTTGTGGTTTTATTTTTTAGCCAGTCAACTCCACGCCACCACCAACAACCCCGCCCCCAACACCAGACACAGCGGCGAGTAAAAAAACGTATCCAGCCGCGCAAACCGCGACCCGCCGACCTTCTTGAAAAACCCCACCAGCTCCGAATCCCCAATCGCCCGGGCAAACATCACCAGTGCCACTGCACTGATCCCCCACTGCAACGCATGGTTGGGCACCGGCTCGAAATACAGCCCGGCCCGCAGACACACCAACACCGCAATCGCCACCAACCCCACGCCCACCAACAGCGTCCCCAGTGCCGACGGCTTGAACGCGGGCCGTGGGCCGCTGGCGAACTCACCCGGCAGCTGCGGAATGGCTGCGGTAACGCCCAATTTGCCACCGGCTGCCCAGTACAAATGCACCAGGCTGATGAAGCCAAAAACCCCGACAATCCATCGCGCGACAAAAAAGCTCATGGCTGGATATCCTTGGAAAAGTCCGGAAGAGGATAGCCCTCTTGAGATTTTTTGCAGGCAATTCGTCGGCGGCTGATGATAAAGTGCCGCCCCATGAAACTCGCCCGTACCGACCGCTCGCTCATTGCCTGGATGCTCTACTGCTGCGTCCTGTTCAATGTGTTCGCCTGCAGCATTGGTCATGGGCAAATGGTCGGGATGCAGCTCAATGGCATCGGCGGCCAGTTCTGTACGGTGGACCCGCGCACCCAGGCCCCGGCGCCTTACAAGTCCACCGATGAATCCCTGCCCACGCTCTCGAAGGCCTTCGGTTGCCCGCTGTGCTCCACCGGCGGCATGGGCCCGGCGCTCAACTCCAGCCTCAATGTGGCGGTGCTGCCGCAACCCCATGCGCCGCCGCCGGCCATCGTTGCCAGCGCTGACGTTCCTGCCCGCTTCACCTGGCCTGCGGCTAATCCGCGCGCCCCGCCCGCCCTCGCCTGATACCTGCGCTTTTTTGATTGGCCCATGCGGCTGCCTCCAGCGGGAGTGCGGACGGCTGTGGGTTGTTTTCAAGCCATGTTTTTCAGGATTCAACCATGAAACATTTACCCCTTCTGGCGGGCCTGTTCGGCTGCCTGCCTGTCAGCACCTGGGCGATTGAGCTGGCACCGACCACCATTGATGGCGAGCAACCCGGCGATGCCGGCCTGGCCCTGGATCAGTCCAGCGGCATGGCCTCGCGCCTGGGGCTGAGCGTGCGGGAAACTCCGGCGTCCATCAGCATTGCCAATCGCAATGACATCGAGCGCCGAGGCGCCAAGACGTTTCAGGACGCGGCCAATACCCTGCCCGGGGTCAACGCCAGCGCGCCGCCGGGGTTTGGCGGTTTTATCTCTTATCGGGGTTTCACCAGCAGCCAGATTACCCAGATGTTCAATGGCGTCGCGGTGTCCGGCGGCCTGGCTCGCCCGGTGGATGCGTGGATTTATGACCGGGTCGAATTGGTCGGTGGCCCCTCTTCGCTGATCAACGGTGCCGGCTCCGTCGGTGGTTCACTGAACTACGTGACCAAGCTGGCCACCCGTGAGGAACAAGCCGCCGAAGGGCAACTGACGTATGGCAGCTACGACACCGCCGGGATGGCCTTCGGCCTGAACCACGCCCTGACCGAGCCGGGCGCCGACGTCCAGCATTACGCGCGCCTGGACGTGAGCCGCAACACCAACCACACCTATATCGATCGCCAACAGCGCGATGCCTGGAGCGTGGCGTTTTCCCTGCTGAGTGACTTCACCCCGAACCTGTCCCACACCCTGGCCCTGGAATACCAGGACGAACACGAAGACAGCCCCTACTGGGGCACGCCGGTGCTCAACCCGAAGTCCGGCGAGTTGAAGATCGACAAGCACAACCGCTTCAACAACTACAACGTGGCCGACGGCCGTTATGAGCAACGCACAATCTGGGTGCGCTCGATCATCGACTACCGGATCAACGACAGCACCACCCTGAAAAACACCCTCTATCACCTCGACAGCCAGCGCGACTATCGCAACCTGGAAACCTACCAGTACAACGCCGATAACAGCGCGGTGAATCGCTCGACGGCCTATCAGGTGCGACATCAGGGTGAGCAGAACGGCAACCAGTTCGAGCTGCGCCATGACGACACGTTCTTCGGCTTGAGCACGACCTGGTCGGGCGGCTTTGAGTACAAGGTCAACAGCACCACCAACAACCCGTTGAACGTATCCGCCAAAAACACGGTGGATCCGAACAACTACGATCCAGGGCATTTCTATGACCTTCCCGGCACCAAGCCCGGCTTCGACCCGGACAAGACCAACGCCGTCACCACCAAGGCGTTGTTCGTCGAAAACCGCCTGGGCCTGACCGACAAACTGTCGCTGCTCACGGGCCTGCGCTACGACGCGATTGACCTTGAAGTCACCAACCACCGGGACATCACTGCCAGCAATCCCCGGCACGTCAAGCGCAGCTGGGAGCCGGTGACCGGGCGCATCGGCCTGACGTATCAGTTCATTCCACAAGCCAATGTCTACGTGCAATACAGCACCGCCGCCGAACAGCCGAGCAGCACCACCCAGGTGTTCGACGTGTCCACCGGCAAACAGTGGGAAGTGGGCAGCAAGTTCGCCTACCTGGACGGTCGCGGTTCGGCCACCGTCGCTGCCTACAGGATCGAACGGAAGGACTTCGCCGTCACCGACCCGCAGGACCCGACCAACAGCATTCCGGTGGGCGCGCAGACGTCCAAGGGTATCGAACTGGCCAGTTCGTTGCGGGTCACGCCCAAGCTATTGCTGGAGGGCAACTACGCCTGGGTCGATGCCGAGTACGAGGACTTCAACGAGAAAACTGCCAGCGGCGCCGTGGTGTCGCGCAAGGGCAACACGCCGACCAATGTGCCCAGGCAAGTGGGTAATTTGTGGCTGACTTATGACTTTGCGGAGGATTGGCAAGGGGGTGTGGATGCACGGTATGTGGCGTCGGTGTATGCCGACAATGCCAACACCCTGACGGTGCCGGCGTATACCTTGCTTGGGACGTTTTTGACCTACAAGGTGGATCAGCACACCTCCGTGACGGGTCGGGTGCGCAACCTGACCAATGAGGTGTATGCCGAGTTTGCCCATGTGTCGCCGGCGTATTACCTCGGGTCGCCGAGGACGTTTGAGCTGGCGGTGCAGACGAAGTTCTAAAGCCCGGCAAGTTCCAAGGCAAGAATGAGATCAGTGTGGGAGCGGGCTTGCTCGCGAATGCGGTGTGCCAGTCACTGCATCTGGCGACTGACACACCGCGTTCGCGAGCAAGCCCGCTCCCACATTTTTGATCTCAATCGGGCTGTTATATCGGTGTTACTTCAGGCTGGCTTCGACCTTCTGGGCCACATCCTCAGTCAGCCACGCCTTCCAGACTTCCGGATGATCCTTGAGAAACGCCTGGGCAACTTCACGTGGCTGGCTGTGCTTCTCGCTCATCTCGGCCAGCGCCTTGTTCAACGGTTCGATCGGAAAGTCGACCTTGGCGAAGAACTCGGCGATCTGCGGATGCTCTTTCTGGAACGGTGTGGACACACCAATGCTCAGTTTGGAAGCCAGGGAACGTGTAGGTTTCGGGTCAGGATTGTCTGCATCGGTCAGCGTCTTCCACGCCTCGGCATCAAATGGCGGCTCTTCCAGCTGGATCAGTTTGTAGCGCCCCATCAGCGGCGTAGGTGACCAGTAATAGAACAGCACCGGTTTGCCCCGGCGGATCGACGAGGCAATCTCGGCGTCCAGCGCAGCACCCGAGCCACTGCGGAAATTCACGTAGCTGTCATCAAGCCCGTAGGCCTTGAGCTTTTGTTTGTTGACCACTTCCGAGGTCCAGCCAATCGGGCTGTTGAGGAAACGGCCCTTGCTCGGCGCTTCCGGGTCCTTGAACACGTCCTTGTAACGCGCCAGGTCCTTCACGCTGCGCAGTTCCGGCGCCAGGGGCTTGATGCCTTTGGCAGGGTCGCCCTTGACCACGTACTCCGGCACCCACCAGCCTTCGGTGGCACCCTTGACGATATCCCCAAGGCCCACCACTTTGCCTTCAGCCTCGGCCTTGACCCACACCGGGCTGCGGCCGGCCCATTCTTCGCCGATCACCTGGATGTCGTTTTTCGCCAGGGCGGTTTCCAGGGTAATGGTGGTGCCGGGCAAGGTGTCGGTGGGCAGGTCATAGCCTTTTTCGACAATCACCCGCAGCACCTCGGTGATCAGGCTGCCACTTTCCCAGTTCAGGTCTGCAAAATGAATCGGCGCCTGGGCGGCCGAGACCGGCAGCGACGCCGACAGACTCAGGGTCGTCAGCGAGGCCGCCAACAGCGCTCGAATTCCTTTCATGCTTTGCACCTCATGCCTACAGCCATAGCGAATGGCTTTGCTGTTACACCGCGAAGCCTCTGAATACTTAAGTCAACTCAACTGTAGTAGAGGTTCCGGCAAACATGGCATGTCGCAGCTTTTACGGCGGATTGTTCAGCCGCTGCAACTCACGGCGCACCATGCTGGCGAATTCGGCGGGCTTGAGTTCATACAACTGGCCGGCGACCCAGTTCAACCAGGCGCCCTGCAACTCGGACTTGCGGGCAAACAATTGAGCCGCCCTGGCTTGCGCATCGAGCAGGTGCTGCTCGTGGAACTGCGCCCTACCCTGGCTCATTACTCGCTGGCCTTGAAGGTCACGAGTTCACCCTTGCGCCATTTGGCGGCCTTGCCGGTGACGGCCTTCAGGGTTTTGGTCAAGCCTTCTACCAGTTGCTCATTGGCGGCGAACACCAACATCACACTGTGGCCTTCCTTGAACACGATGCCCTGGCCTTCGGTCGAGGACACAAAGGCGTAATCGCCCAGGCCATACACCGTCAACTTGATATCGCGAAACTTCAGCTCGAACTTGCCGCCTTCGCGACTGGGCAATACAGCCGCCCGGAAATGATCACCGACCTTGAGTTCCAGGCGTGGCTTGTCGTCCACCACCAGCGCCGATTCGGTATCGATCTCGGCGATGTAGATACCTTCAGGTGTCTGCTCAGTGATGTAGACGAAACGGGATTGAAACTGCTTGACCAACTTTGCGCGCAAATCACCCAGCACGAATAACGCGTGCATATCCAGATTACTGACTGCCAAGGAAACGCCCCCACATCAAAAGGGTGCTGTCCGCCCAAGCGGGCAGCACAAAAAAACGGCCGAAACGGCACGATCACACAACACATCCACTGAAAAAAACTGAAGAAGATCACGCTGCCAAGCCATAAGACTAGTACAGGCGTGCCCGACGCACCTTACGCAGGTCGCCAGGCGTTGCAGGAAATCACAGGTTTAACGACCAGAGAACACTGGCCGACCCACTTCAGACAATAACCTTTTAAAAATGCAGTTTTCCGACATCCAACACAGAAACTAATGCCTTGGATGGAACCGGACGCCGGTTGCTGACGACAATACTAAAACAGCACCACGGGTCAAAACCACCCGAAATACTGCAAACGGGTCCGCAAGTTCAATCGACAGGAGCTGATTATGCAACGACCTCAACCGATTGCCACACCCTCGAACACGGGCTCATCTTTTCTGGATGACGGCCAATTCTACTCCCTAAGCGCCCACGACGGTGGCCTGCATTCGGCGCTCTATCGGGTGTTGCCCGCCGGCAGGAACTTCTTCCATATTCTTGAAGTGCCCAGCGGGCGCGTCAAAGGCTTTCGCAGTGGCCATAGCGAGGCTTGCGAACTGGCCAGGCAATTGGAAGCCATCCTCTGCGCCACCCAAGGCTGAACGCCTGGGTTGTCGTTTCGTCATCTGGTTGACTTTACTGCGCCGCCAGCGCGTAACAACTGCCATACTGGTCCGTCCATTGAGATTTGTCCCCTTGCGGTTCAGGTTTCATCAGCGCAATCACCTCCAAGGGAAGGCAATACGTGACGGAATTTGATATTGGCGAATTTTTCATCCATGGCGAAGCCAGGGAAGTAGACGGTGAGTTCCAGGCCGTGATTGTGATGCGGGCCAAGGCTCCCCTGACCACCGTGACGACCCACCAGGTAGAAAAGGACCGCTGGTTCAAAACCGTAGACGCTGCCCACACGGCTGCCAAGGATGCCGCCAAAGCCCTTAAGGCCGCCGTCGATTCAGGTGCGCTGACTTCCTGATTACCCGGCGCGAAAATCCGATCGAACTCTGCCCCGCCACAACCCTCCCATGCATACGATGATCAGCCCGCATGGAGAACGATATGGAAGCGCCGACTTACACCCTCGAAGACCTGTTTGAACAACTTGGACTGGAATCGTCCCCCGAGGCGATTGACGCCTTTATCGGCGAACACACCCTGCCCAATGACGTAAAGCTGATTGACGCGGATTTCTGGTCACCGCAACAAGCCCAATTTCTCAAAGATGAACTGCGTGAAGACGCAGTCTGGGCAATTGCGGTCGATGAGTTGAACCAGCGCCTGCACCAGCCACGCTGACCTTTCAATGCAGGCTGTCTGACTGCTCCAGGTGCAACAGCGCCTCCCAGGCAGCCCTGCACTCTTCGGCTTCATCGCGGCTGGCAAACGCCGTGCCGCGCTGCTCGCCGTTAAGCAACACCACCCAACAAGCCTTTTGCCCCAGCGCGCGCAGGGTGGGTGGTACGCCACTGCCGATCATCACAGCCACATCGACTTTGGTTTGCATGGAACGCCTCCAGAGAATTAGTTAGCTGGCTAACAATGTTCGCCATGCTACGGTTTTCCTCCAGTTGGAAAAAGCTATCCCCGGAATAGCTCCCTTGCATAACCTGCAACAATCGCCTCGCTGAGTCAGCGCCCCTCGGGTTTATAGCCCAGGCGCAAGCCGCCCCAGTGCCGGCCATTGACCGTGATCGGCACCGACAAGTCGTGCATCAACTCACCGGTATCGCGGGTGTAGGTCTGCAACAACACTGCCTGCTGGTGGCTGCCGCAGCGGATCCCGGTACGGTCTTCAAACTTGCGCTTGGTGCGGTTCTGTACCGCGTCCACCTGGGCATCGCCGGTCAACGATTGGGAAAACACCTTGTTGTGGGTCGGCACATAACCCTGTGGCGTGCAGGCAATCGCGAACACCAGTCCTTCATGCCGAGGCAACAAGGCTTCCTGGATCGCCGGCAGTACCTGGTCGGTGTAGCCATCAAAGCGCGTGTGGTACTTGCTGGGTTGAGTATTGGGAATGGGGGTGTAGTGGCGGTCGAACAGGTCATCGAGGCTGATGCGGTTTTGCAGGACGTCCGCTTCAAACTGCGCGGCGATCCGGCTCGCCCCTTCGCGGGCGAGGTCATAGATACGCTGGTGATAGTCGTCCAGGCCGACCTCGGCGAGGCGCTCGCTGATGGTTTCGGCCTGCCCTTCCATTTGTACGGCGGCAGCGGCCAACTGTTGGGTTTGCTGGTCGCTGACGGTCAAGTCGCTACGCATCTGCTCCACCGCGTGGAACAGGCTGTCGAGTTGGTCGCGGTTAGTGTCCGTGCCTTGGGCGATCTCGTTGACCTGGCCCTCCACGTTCGCCGCCAGGGTGGCGATGCTGTCCAGTTGCTCCCCGGCGTGCTCTACCTGTTCGACACCGGATTGCAGATCCGCCGACAACTGCCGGATCTGCTCCACCACCTGGGCGGTGCGCTGCTGGATATCCGCCACCATCACCCCGACTTCATCGGTCGCCGTGGCGGTTCGCCCGGCCAGGCCACGCACTTCGTCGGCGACGACCGCAAACCCACGACCATGTTCACCGGCCCGCGCGGCTTCAATCGCCGCGTTCAAGGCCAACAGGTTGGTCTGGCTGGCAATCGACTGAATCACCAGGGTGACACGCTGGATTTCTTCGCTGCGCTGGCTCAAGGCCTCGATCAATTGGCGACTGTCGTTGGCGCGCTGACTGAGCTGATGCATGTGGGTGATGGATTGCGCCAGCACCTCACGCCCTTCGGTACTGCGTTGATGAGCCTGGCTGGCAGCGCCGAGGGCCTGGCGGCTCAGCTCCGAGGTGATTTTCTCGGTGCCGATCATCACTTCGGCACTGCTGACGATCTGCTTCGCCGCGCCTAATTGTGATTGCAGCCTGGCCGCCAGTTGCTTGACCGAATAGGCCACGCCGGCAGCAGACAATGCGTTATGGCTGGTGGTGTAGGACAGGTCGCGGGTCAGCTCGCCAATCGCATCGGTGGCTTCGGAAGGTGCGGCGCTGGGGGTGCGATGTGTCAGGCGGGGTAGCCAGATCAGTAGCAGGACGACCGGCAGGCACAGGTAAATCGACAGTTGGGCGAACGCCAGGCCCAGCAGCAACAGCACCAGGGCGGTACTTTGCAGGAGCGGCGTCAACCAGCCGGGCAACTGTCGCGTCACCGGAGGGGGTGACACTGCTGCGCCCATGAGAGATCCGTCTCCAGCCATGTTCGTTACCCCGCTGCTTGTCGTTATTGTGACTGCATTAGACGCCACTACGTAGCCATTATCCATGGGCCTTTAGTGGGGGGCTTGCAGCAGATCAATAAACGGGGGGAACCAGCTGTTTTCTGCTGGGAACCGGGTAACCCGGCTCCAGCAGTTCACCGCATCAGGCTTGACGCTGGTGCTTGTCGATTTGCTCGTGGCGCTCTTGCGCTTCGATGCAGTACTTGGTGGTCGGGCTGATCAGCAGGCGCTTGAGGCCGATAGGCTCGCCGCTGTCATCGCACCAGCCGAAGGAGTCTTCCTTGATACGGCCCAGGGCCTGCTCAAGTTGCGGCAGCATGCGCTGGTCGCGGTCGATGGCATTCACCAGCCAGGTGCGTTCTTCTTCGACAGACGCGGCATCAGCCGGGTCAGCCGGGGTGTCCAGGCTTTCAATGGCGATGCGGTTCTGCTCGATGCGCTCGTGGTGTTCCACTTTCATGTCTTGCAACAACTTCTCGAAAAAAGCGTGCTGCTCGGCATTCATGTAGTCATCCGCCGGCATGGCCAGCAACTTTTCCTTTGTCATTGATTTCTCTATAAAAAATACGTGCATTAAGGCGAATAAGGGAGCGTTCCGGCCGACCTCTGCAGGTCTCGGAAAGGCGCCGTCCATTTCAAGCGCCACCCGGCACTCAATTTACGAGGGGCGGCAGTCTAAGGCCGACTTGAGGGCTCAGCAACTGAAATGACAGGCATTTTTTCCAAGATAACCCGCAAAGGCACCAGGACGGGCTCGGCGAACGGTCATCGGAGTGCGTTTATAGCAAGAAATTCAGTGTTGTGGAGCTATATAGAAGACAAACGGTTAAACGTTGGTGGCAAAACGCCTATGTGGGAGCCGGGCTTGCCCGCGATGCAGGCGACTCGATCTGACAGATTGACCGAGTTGATGCTATCGCAGGCAAGCCAGCTCCCACATTTTGATCTGTGTAAACCTCAGGACCGCGTTAGCGCTTGAGTTTGCGCTTGTTGCGATACTGGTCGATCACCACCGCCACTACGATGATCAGCCCCTTGATGATGTCCTGAATGTAGGCATCCACGCCGACGAAAGTAAACCCGCTGGCCATCACCCCGAGGATCAGCGCGCCGATCACGGTGCCGGTGATGCGCCCTACCCCGCCCGCCAGGCTGGTGCCGCCGATCACCGCGGCGGCAATCGCGTCCAGCTCATAGGACATGCCCATGCCCGCCTGCCCGGTGGCTGCCCGTGCCGACGCCACTACACCGGCCAGGCCCGCCAGCAAGCCAGCGATGCTGTAGACGATGATCAGGTGGCGCTTGACGTTGATGCCCGAGGTGCGCGCCGCCTGCATGTTGCCGCCGATGGCGTAGGTGTATTTGCCGTACTTGGTGTAGCGCAGGGCGATATGGAAGATCACCGCCACCACCAGGAAGATCACCACCGGCATCGCGCCGTGGCCGATGGCCGTGTAGGAGTCCGAGAGCATGCTCACCGGCTGGCCTTCGGTGTAGTAACGCGCCAGGCCACGGGCCGAGACCATCATACCGAGGGTCGCAATAAACGGTGGAATCCCGGTGACCGCAATAATGCTGCCGTTGATGGCCCCCGCCAGCAGCCCCACACCCAGCCCCATCGCCACCGGTATCCACACCGGCAGGTCAGTCAATGACGGAAACACAGCACGGGAAAAGTCGGAAGTCTGCGCCAGACTGGCGGCGATCATCGCCGACAAGGCCAGCACCGAGCCCGAGGACAAATCAATCCCGGTGGTGATGATCACCTGGGTAACGCCAATCGCCAGCAGACCGATGATCGACACTTGCAGGATCATCAACACCAGGCGCTGGGAGTTCATCAGGAAGCTCTGATCGCGCACGATCCAGCCGAACAACTCAAACACCAGGCCGATGCCAATCAGCACCAGCAGGATGCTCAGCTCGGTGGGCATGCGTCGACGGTGTTTGACCGGCGCCGCGGCGGGCTTCTTTTCCTCGGGTTTGCTTTCCAGTATCGCGTTCATAACCACTCACCTTTTTTTATCGCGTTGCGCCGGCCACAACGGGCCGGTGCCGTCTGTTCGTTAGTGGACCGCCGTCATACCGGAAGCCAGTTGCATGACTTTTTCCTGGGTCGCGTCGGCGCGGTCCAGGGTGCCCATCAGTTCGCCTTCGTGCATCACCATCACCCGGTCGCTCATGCCCAGCACCTCCGGCAGCTCCGAGGAAATCATGATCACGGCCATGCCTTCGCTGGCCAGGTAGGAAATCAGCCGGTAGATCTCGGCCTTGGCCCCCACGTCGATACCGCGGGTGGGTTCGTCGAGGATCAGCAGCCGCGGGTTGGTCATCAGCCAGCGGGCCAACAGGGCTTTTTGCTGGTTGCCACCGGACAAGGTGTCGATGCACTGCTCCAGGGACGGGGTTTTCACCCGCAGCTTGGTGCACATGTCTTCGCACAGGGCGCGCAGGGCTTTTTGCTGGATAAAGCCGTTGCCCGAGTAATGCGGCAGCACGGCCATCTCCATGTTTTCCAGTACCGACAGGCAGGGGAACAGGCCGCTGAGCTTGCGGTCTTCGGTCAGCAGCGCGAAGCCCTTCTCGATGGCCATGTGCGGGTCAGTGATGCGCACGGTCTTGCCGTCCAGCTGGATTTCGCCGCCGGAGCTTGGGGTGATGCCGAAAATGGTTTCCGCCACGTTGGTCCGCCCGGAGCCCATCAACCCGGCGATGCCGAGAATCTCCCCGGCGTGCAGGTCAAACGACACGCCCTGGAATACCCCGTCCAGGCGCAGGTCGCGCACCGACAGCAGCAGATCGCCGATGGGCTTGTCCCGCACCGGGAACAGCTGGCTCAGCTCGCGCCCCACCATCATCGATATCAGGCTGTCGCTGTCCATACTGTCGGCCCGCTGCAAGCCGATGTAGGCGCCATCGCGGAACACCGCCACTTCATCGGCAATGGCGAACACTTCGTTCATTTTATGGGTGATGTAGATGATGCCTTTGCCCTGGGACTTGAGGTCGGCAATGATCGAAAACAGGTGGGCCACTTCCTTGTCGGTAATGGCCGAGGTCGGTTCATCCATGATCAGGATGTCGGAGTCATAGGACACGGCCTTGGCAATCTCGACCATCTGGCGCTCGGCGATGCTCAGGTTGCCGACGTGCTCTTCCGGGTCGAGGTTGATCCGCAGCCGCGCCAGCAATTCGGCGGTGCAGCGGTGCATTTCCCGGTGGTTGACCATGTGCAGGCCGTTGAGCTGTTCGCGGCCGATCCAGATGTTCTCGGCGATGCTCATGTGGGGCATCAGGTTGAGTTCCTGGTGGATCATCGCGATCCCGGCCTTCTGCGCCGCCAACGGTGTTTCGAATTTGATCGGCTTGCCACGCAAGCGGATTTCACCGGCGTCGGGCTGATAGATGCCGGCGATGATCTTCATCAGCGTCGACTTGCCCGCACCGTTCTCGCCCATCAGCGCCAGCACCGAGCCGGGGCGCACCCGCAGCTGCACATCGGCCAGGGCCACGACGCCGGGAAAGCCTTTGCTGATATTGGAAATTTCCAGCAGGTAGGGCTCGATCAGCCCGTCGGGCTGAGGGCCCGGCAGCGGGGCTTGCGAAGCAGTCGCTTGAGCAAACATATCGGGTACTCCGTCAGCAGGGCCGCCGTGGCTGCCCTGCCGGTTTATTGTTGTTATTAAGGGCTACTTGAAGTCTTTGACGTTGTCCGGGGTGATCAGCTTGAACGGGATCACCACGTTCTGCTCGACCGGCTCGTGCCTGGCCATCTTGCGCGCCGCTTCCACCGAACCTACGGCCTGGCCGTTGGCGTCCTGGAAGGCCGACGCGGCCATGTCGCCCTTGGTAATCGCGTTCAAACCGTCCGGCGTGCCATCCACCCCGGCGATCAACACGGTGCCCGGCTTGGTGCCCGCCGACTTCAACGCCATGGACGCACCGATGGCCATCTCGTCGTTGTTGGCCAGCACCGCGTTGAATTCACGGCCCTGGGTCAACCAGTCGTTGACCAGGGTCATGCCCTTGTCACGCAGCCAGATGCCGGTCTGTTCCTGCTCGATCTTGATGTCCGGGTATTTGGCCAGAACTTCCTTAACACCCTTGGTTCGGTTGGTGGTGGAGTTGTTCGCCAGGTCACCCAACAGGATCACGATCTTGCCCTTGCCGCCGAGCTTTTCGGCGATGTACTGCATTTGCAGGCGACCCGCCTCGACGTCATTGGAGGTCACGGCCACGATGCCTTTGGGCAGATCCGTCTGGTCGGGACGACGGTTGACGTACACCAGCGGAATGCCCGCTGCGAGGGCCGCTTTACTGATATTGGCGGTAGACGCCGTGTCGACCGGGTTGACGATGATGGCGTCGACTTTCTGGCTGATAAAGTTCTCGACCTGGCTCAGTTGCTTGACCACGTCGGCGCGGGCGTCTTCGAACTGCAGCTGCACGCCGTCACCCTTTGGGTAGGACTTGGCTTGCTTGTCCATGTCCTCACGCAGGTAAGTCAGGAAGGTGTCATCGAACGCCGACATGCTCACGCCCACCTTGATATCGGCTGCCGTGGCGAAACCACTGGCGAGCATCATGGACAGGGCCAGCGCGGTAAAACGGATCGGGGTCTTCATGAACGGTCTGTCTCCAATTTCTTGTTGGTTTTGTGGACGTTGCGTTTTTCAGAGCGAAGCGGTCGGCAGTCGAATGATCGGCGCCCCCGGAATGCAGCACACCAGGGAGCCCTTGCTTTCGACGCACAGGACATTCAGGAGGGAGAAGTAAAACGGCCGGGCGCGGGGCAGACCGCGAGGCTTGAGGGCAGGACGTAAAACTCGCAGTACAGCGTTGAAGATTTTCATCTGACGGTACCTGGTTGTTTTGATCTTGTTTTTGTCGAGTCGCCCGAATCGAGTCCGAACGTACTTTATGCAACCTGGAAATGACTTTATTGGAAAATAATTTCCATATCAACCTGTTTTAGAATTTTATTCTATTTTTCATCTGTGCGGCTCCACAGCCGCCATTTCCACCACCTGCTGACGCTCGGCACTCAGGCGTGCCGCGTCCAGTACACGGGTGGTTGCCAAGGCATCCAGGACGTTCACCGGCAACTCGCCATGGCCTTCCACGGCGCTTTGCAGCTGACTGTAGAACTGATTCCAACGGCCCTTTTCCGACGGCACCCGCTCACGATCCGGACCTTGCTCGAACCAGCCCCAGCGTCGGTGCTCTTCGGCGCCCCAGTGCTCGCCTTCGGTTTTCGGGGTCTTGCCGGCCAGCAGCGCGTCTTCCTGACCGTCCAGCCCTTCGACGGTGTAACAACCGGCGGTGCCATTTACCCGAAAACGCGGGGCCTGGCTGTTTTGCAGGGCGCTGCCCCACAGGTGCGAAATCACCCCGTTGGCGTGGGTCAGCGATACAAAGAAGCCGTGATCCACGTTGGGCTCATCGGCGGTGTAGTGCAACTGGGCGAAGACCCGCTCCACCGGGCCGAACAGCTGCATGGCCTGGTCCACCAGATGGCTGCCCAGGTCCCGCAGGAAACCGCCGCCGCTGGCATTGCCCACGGAGTCTGGGTTGTAGCGCTCCACCCGGGATTCAAAGCGGGTAATGGTGCCCAGGGCGCCGGCATCGATCAGCTTGCGCAGGGTCAGGAAATCCGAATCCCAGCGCCGGTTCTGATAGACGCTGAGCAGCACGCCCTGGCGCTCGGCGGCGGTAATCAAGGCCTGGGCCTGTTCGGCGTTGCTGGCGAAGGGTTTGTCGCTGACCACCGCCACCCCGTGCTCGATGGCCTCCAGCACCAGGGCCGGACGGCCCTTGAGGGTGGTGGAGATCACCAGCACGTCGACACCGGCCTCGGTGATCTGCCCGATGCTGTCGAAGGCTTTCACACCGGGGTGATCGGTTGCCAGTTGCTGGCGACGCTCGGGTGACCGCGTCACCACGCCGACAAAGGTCGCCCCCGGCAGGCTGGCTATCAGGGGTGCATGAAATACACGGCCGCCTTTGCCGTATCCAACCAGTCCGATTCGCATGGGTCGATTCCTTGATCGTTCCCACGCTTTGCGTGGGAATGTAGCCCGTGACGCTCTGCGTCACATTAAGAGCGGACGCGGAGCGTCCAGCGAGGCGTTCCCACGCAAAGCGTGGGAACGATCTATCTAACACAAAGTTCGCGGGTGACCCGCTCCAGCATCATCCGATTGGACTCATCCGGCCGGTCTTCCCAGGCAAACACCGAGACCGTGGCGATGCCGTCGAACTTGATTTCCCGCAGGGTGCCGAAAAACGCCTCCCAGTTGACCTCGCCTTGGCCGATGTCCAGGTGCTGGTGCACGGTGGCGGTGACGCCAGGCGGGTTGACGATGTAGCGCAGGTTGGACGAAGCGCGGTGGTTGTAGGTGTCGGCGATGATCAAGTGGCTGAGTTTGGAACCTGCGTACTTGAGCATCGAGGCGATATCGCCCTTGCCGTCGTCATAGAAGAAGGTGTGCGGCGCGGCGTAGAGGTAGTTGATCCAGTCGCGGTCGAGGCCGCGAATGATGTCTACCGACTCGTTGTTGCGCTCGCAGAAGTCGTACGGGTGGGCCTGGATATCCAGCTTGACGCCTTCGCGTTCGAACTCCGGCATCAGCTCGTCCATGGAGCGCATGAACTGGTTCTCGCACACCAGCGGGTTGTCGGACTGGCCGGTGAATTCGGTATTGACCAGCTCGCAGTCCATTTCCACGGCGATCTGGATCGCGCGTTTCCAGTTGCGTACGGCGGCAACCCGCAGGCCTTCGTCGGCGGCGGCCCAGTGGTACATGGGCAGCAGGGATGAGAGTTGCACGCCGGCATCGCTCAAGGCCTTGCGAAACTCCTTGATGCGCGCCCGGTCGACCCGGGCCGCCTTGTAGAACGGCAGGAAGTCTTCACGGGGTGAGAGTTCGATGTGCTGGTAGCCGAGCTCGGCGGCCTTGTCGACCATTTGGCCGAGGGGCAGGTGGCGGTACATGTAGGGGTCTAATGCGATGCGCATGTTAGAAGCTCTCCCGAATCTGAGGGTGGAACCCGATCAAATGTGGGAGCTGGCTTGCCTGCGATGACGGCGGCATATTCAACATCACTGTCGCCTGATACACCGCTATCGCAGGCAAGCCAGCTCCCACACTGGCCGGGTTCCTCCAGTGGAACAGGTGGTTAGCCGTAGAAGTGCGGTCGGTCTGGCAGCCCCACTTTCACAATCTGCCCACTGTTCTGCGCCTCAATGCACGCATCCGCCGCCACCGCCGCCGCAAAACCATCCCACGCCGACGGCCCACCCACTTGCCCTGCCCTCACACCGTCGATAAACGCTTGCAACTCGACGTCATACGCCGCGATAAACCGGTCTTTCCAATCCATCAGAATTGCATTCGACAGCTTGGCCTCACTGCGCATCTGCACCTGGGACGGCTCCGGCAATTTCGCAATACCGGTCTCCCCCACCACTTCACACTGAATGTCGTAGCCGTACTGGCAGTTCACAAACACTTCCACATCAATCCGCGTGCCCTTGGCGGTTTCCAGCAGCACGATCTGTGGGTCGCGCAAGTGCGCCAGCGCCTTGCTCGATTTACGCGGGAACACCACTTGCACCGACACATAGTCATCGGCCAGCAACCAGCGCAACACATCCAGCTCGTGGATGAGGGTGTCGGTGATCGCCATGTCGGTCTTGTAGTTTTCACCCACCCTAGGGTTACGGTGAGCGCAGTGCAGCATCAACGGCTCGCCGATCTGGCCGCTGTCGATCACGGCTTTCAAGGCGCGATAGCCTTGGTCATAGGGACGCATGAAACCCACCTGCACCAAGCGCTTGCCGTGGGCCACTTCGGCCTCGACGATCTTGCGGCAGCCTTCGGCAGTCACCGCCAGCGGCTTCTCGCAGAACACCGGCTTGCCGGCCGCAATCGCCGCCAGCACGAACTCTTCGTGGCTCGGGCCCCAAGAGGTCACCAGCACCGCTTCAACTTGCGGCGAGTTGATCAGCGCGTGGCCGTCCGGGTAGACCTCGGCGGTGAGTTTCAGGTCCGAGACGACCTTGGCAGCCTGCTCAAGGTTGATGTCGGTCACGGCCACCACCTGGCTGTTGAGCAGGGTCTGGCTGCAACGACGAATATGATCCTGGCCAATGGCGCCAGTACCGATAACTCCAAGCTTCAACGACATGAAAACACTCCTCTTGTTATTAGTACTGCCGAGCCTTGGCCAGGCGTTCATTGAGTTGTTTGGCCACCGCATCGGTGCGCGCGCTGGTGGACACCCGCGCCACGCCGACGCGCCACCACGACAGGTATTTGTGGATCATGGTTTTCGGCAGGACCTTGATATCAATCAGCGTCGACACCGTTTGCGTGCGCGCATCGGCCAGCGCCGCCTGCAGCTGCTCCACGGTGTTGACCTTGTAGGTCTTGCAGCCATAGGCCGCCGCGCTCATGGCGAAGTCCACCGGGACGAAACCGCCGTCGAGCTTGCCGGTCTCGGGGTTGCGGAAGCGGAACTCGGTGCCGAAGCTGTCCATGCCGTGTTCCATCTGCAAATTGTTGATGCAGCCAAAGGTCATGTTGTCCAGCAGCACCACGTTGATCTTGCGCCGCTCCTGGATCGAGGTGGCCAGCTCCGAGTGCAGCATCATGTAGGAACCGTCGCCCACTAGTGCGTACACCTCGCGCTCGGGCTCGGCCAGCTTCACGCCCAATGCGGCGTTGACCTCGTAACCCATGCACGAATAACCGTATTCGACGTGGTAGGTGTTCACGCCCTTGCTGCGCCAGCTGCGCTGCAGGTCACCCGGCAGGCTGCCGGCGGCGGCGACGATGATCGCGTCGTCGGCCAGGGTTTCGTTGAGCACACCGAGTACGCGGCTTTGGGTCAGGCAGGAACCGGTCAATTCGATGAATTCGCGCAGCACCGCCGGGTCCATGTGGTCGTTGATTTCCGGGACGAAGTTTTCAGTCTGGTATTCAGCCTGGTAGATGCGGTCGACCTCGACGTCCAACTGCGCCTTGGCATCCCGTGGTTGATCGCCCCAGCTGGACCGGTAGTCGCCCAAAGCCTCAGCCAAGGCTTCCAGGCCGACCTTGGCATCCGCCAGCAGCTGCACGCCATCGAGTTTCAGTGCGTCGCAGGGGCTGATGTTCAGGTTGAGAAACTGCACCTCGGGATGCTTGAACAGTGACTTCGACGAGGTGGTGAAATCGGTATAGCGCGTGCCGATGCCGATGATGAGGTCGGCTTCCGGCGCCAGCAGGTTTGCCGCCAGGCAGCCGGTTTCACCGAGGCCGCCGAGGTTCAGCGGATGGCTTGAAACCACCGCACTCTTGCCCGCCTGGGTTTCCGCGAACGGAATGTCGAAGCGCTCGGCGAAGGCTTGCAGCGCGGCATTCGCGCCGGAGTATTTGACCCCGCCGCCACACACGATCAGCGGTTTGCGCTTGCCCTTGAACGCCGCCACGGCATCCCCCAGCATCGCTTCGGTCGCCGGGCGCCGGTCGATCCGGTGCACGCGCTTTTGCAGGAAGTAGTCCGGGTAATCCCAGGCTTCGCCCTGTACATCCTGTGGCAGGGCCAGGGTCACGGCGCCGGTTTCCGCAGGGTCGGTGAGCACGCGCATGGCGTGGATCGCCGCCGTCATCAGCTGTTCCGGGCGGTTGATGCGGTCCCAGTATTTGCTGACGGCACGAAAGGCGTCGTTGGTGCTGATGCTCAAGTCGTGGAACTGCTCGATCTGTTGCAGCACCGGATCGGGCTGGCGACTGGCGTACACATCACCGGGCAACAGCAGCAGCGGAATCCGGTTGGCGGTCGCGGTCGCCGCGGCAGTCAACATATTCGCCGCGCCCGGTCCCACCGAAGAGCTGCACGCGTAGATCTTGCGGCGCAGGTGCTGCTTGGCAAAACCAATCGCCGCGTGGGCCATGCCTTGCTCGTTGCGGCCCTGATGCACCACCAGGTCGCCGCTGTCCTGCTCCAGGGCCTGGCCCAGGCCCAGCACATTACCGTGGCCGAAAATCGTGAAGATGCCGGCGACAAACTTGCTCTGCACACCGTCGACTTCGATGTACTGGTTATCCAGAAACTTCACCAGGGCCTGGGCCATGGTCAATCGGGTTGTGGTCATGGAGTGCCCCTTATCGTTTCTGCAGGTGGGCGATACTCGCCCCCAACGCCTGCTTGATATCTGTCAGGCCGTGCACGCTTTCGGCGAACGGTTCGAACGACAAGTAACCGCTGTAGCCGGTGCTGAGCAGCGTGTCGATCTGCGCGGCATTGCCGAGGATATCGCCCTCGCCCACCAGCACGCGATGACCGTCGCGGATCGTGTTCAGCGGAGCGTCGGCATCTTCTACACCGGAGATGTGCACCAGCCCGGTCAGTTCGGGAAAGAACTCATGTTCGCTGGCCAGGTGGTGGTGGAAGGTGTCGTGCACCACGCGGAACACATCCAGCCCGCCGATGGCCTTGATCGCATCCACTGCCACGCGCTTGCGGCGCAGGGAGCACTCTTCAAACCCCAGGGGTTCGACAAAACCGAGAATCCCGTATTCCCGCAGGATCGGCGCCAGTTCACTCAAGGCCGTGCGCAAACCGACTGCGCGCTGGGCTTCGTTGCGCGGGTCGGCGCGGTCGTTCAACGGGCACATCACCAACGCCTGCGCACCGCTCTCGCGGGCATAGGCCGCCAACTTGATGGCCTGGGCGCGGCGCTCGTCATTCCATACATCAAACGGGTACAACGCGTTGATCGACAGTACGGTGATGCCGTGCACCGCGCACCGTTCGCGCACGCGGCTGGCGGGGGTACCGTCTTCAATCTCGATGCCCTTGAGGTCATTACGGATCTCGATGGCGTCGCATTTCAGGGTCACCGCCAGCTGGATAAAGTCCGGCAGGGAAAGGCTGGGGGCGACCATGCGGTTCAGGGCAAAACGTAGAGGCGACTTCATTATTGTTGTGCTCCACACTCGAAAAATTTACTTGGCGGTTGGCATGCTGAATTCAGGGCCCTTGGCGATGCTGTCGGGCCAGCGTTGCATCACGCTTTTGTAGCGGCTGTAGAAACGAATGCCTTCTTCGCCGTAGGCATGGTGGTCGCCGAACAGCGAGCGCTTCCAGCCACCAAACGAATGCCAGGCCATCGGCACCGGAATCGGCACGTTGATGCCGACCATGCCGACCTTGATGGTGCGGGCAAAGGCACGGGCGATGCCGCCGTCACTGGTGAAACACGACACGCCGTTGCCGAACTCGTGGGCGTTGATCAAGGCGACGGCGCTGGCAAAATCCGCCACCCGCACGATGCCCAGCACCGGCCCGAAAATCTCTTGCTGGTAGATGCTCATCTCGGTGGTGACGTTATCGAACAAGGTCGCGCCGACGAAGAAACCGCCCTCCGCGCCTGGCACCTTGAAGCCACGACCGTCGACGATCAGCTTCGCGCCCTGGGCCACGCCCTGGTCGATAAAACCTTCGACCTTGGCCTTGTGTTCAGCGGTGACCAACGGGCCCATCTCGCTGTCTTTCTGCATGCCATTGCCGACCTTCAGCTGATCGATACGCGGCAGCAATTTTTCGATCAGCAGGTCACCGACATCGCCCACCACCACGGCAATCGAGATCGCCATGCAGCGCTCGCCGGCCGAGCCGTAAGCCGCGCCGATCAGGGCGTCGGCCGCCTGATCCAGGTCGGCGTCGGGCATCACGATCATATGGTTCTTCGCCCCGCCCAATGCCTGCACACGCTTGCCGCGCTGGGTGGCCTGCTGGTGGATGTACTCGGCAATCGGGGTGGAACCGACGAACGAAATCGCCTCGATATCCGGGTGCTGCAACAGGCCGTCTACCGCGCTCTTGTCACCCTGCACCACGTTGAACACACCGTCGGGCAGGCCGGCTTCGGTCAGCAGGCGGGCCATCAGCAAACTGGCGGAGGGGTCGCGCTCGGACGGCTTGAGGATGAAGCAGTTACCGGTGGCCAGGGCCAGCGGGATCATCCACAGCGGCACCATCACCGGGAAGTTGAACGGGGTAATGCCGGCGCACACGCCCAGTGGCTGGCGCAGGTTCCAGTTGTCGATGCCGCCGCCGATGTTGTCACTGAAATCGGTTTTCAACAGATTCGGCGCGCCACAGGCGTACTCGACAATCTCGATGCCGCGAGTGACTTCGCCCTTGGCATCGGAGAACACCTTGCCGTGTTCGCGGCTGATGATTTCGGCCAGTTCGTCATGGTGCTGGTCGAGCAGTTCCTTGAATTTGAACAACACCCGCGACCGGCGCAGGGACGATTGTTCGGACCACGCCGGGAAGGCTTTCAGTGCCGACGCGACGGCTTCATCGACGGTCTTCTGGCTGGCCAAGCCGACGCGGGCCTGGACTTCGCCGGTGGCCGGGTTGAACACATTGCTGAAGCGCTCGCTACTGCTGTCCTGCACCTGGCCGTTGATGTAATGGCCGATTACCGGGGCATTGCTCATTATTGTTCTCCGTGGAAAGTGCTTAAAGATCCAGCAGCCAGCTGTGCTGCGGGTCGTTATGGAAGTGCCAGGCGCGCTTGGGGCCGGCCATCACGTTCAGGTAGTAAGACTCGTAGCCATACGGCACGCTGACCGGGTGATACCCCTTGGGCACCACCACCAGGTCGCTGTTTTCCACGGCCATGGCCTGGTCGATGCTGCGGTCGTCGGTGTAGACCCGCTGGAACACAAAGCCCTGGGGCGGGTTGATCTGGTGGTAATAGGTTTCTTCGAGAAAGCTCTGGTGCGGCAAGTCGTCGGTGTCGTGCTTGTGGGGCGGGTAGCTCGACGAGTGACCGGAGGGCGTACGCACTTCCACCACCAGCAGCGAATGGGCAGGCTCGCTGTCGGGCAGGATGTCGCACACGTAGCGGGTGTTGGCGCCCTTGCCGCGTACGCTGCGCTTGCATTGCTCGGGGCGGATCAGGCGGGGGGCCAGGCCGGCGTCGGTAGAGCCGGGAGCGGCGCAGACGGCGATTTGTACGTCGCTCAACGCGGTGACCTGGGCGTCGGTGCCCGGTGGCAGGTAGGCGGCAAAGGGAGATTTGTCTTCGAAGACCGAGTGGCGATCACCGAGGTTTTCCCAGTTGAAGCCTTCGCCCTGAATCGTCACCCGGCCGCTGAGCAGCACCAGGCACAGCTCTTTATCACCGGCCGTCACGGGCAGGGTTTCGCCCAGGCTCAGGCGGTAGGCGGCAAACCCCACGTATTCCAGGAGCCCTTCTTCCAGGGCGACCATGGTTTGCCCGCGTTTGCTGCTTTTGACCAACAGGCTCATTGTCCAACCCTCTCACTGAGAAGCGCGCGCAGCGTGTCGTAGCCTTTCTTCGCATAGATGTAGCTCGGCGCCACGGCAGGATCCTGTTCCGCCTCCACCACCAGCCAGCCCTTGTAATTGGCGGCCAGCAGCACGTCCAGCAATGCGGCGAAGTCGATATCACCGTCGCCGGGCACGGTGAAGGTGCCGTTGACGATGCAGTCCGGGAAGCTCCACATCTGGTTGCGCGCCAGTTGCACCACCGGCTTGCGCACGTCCTTGAAGTGCACGTGGCAGATGCGGTCGATGTGTTTGCGCAGCACCTCGATGGGTTCGCCGCCGCCCATGTAGCAGTGGCCCGAGTCGAACAGCAGACCGACTTCCGGGCCGGTGCGGCGCATCAGTTGGTCGATGTCGTCCGGGGATTCGACGTAGGCGCCCATATGGTGGTGGTACGCCAGGCGCACGCCTTGGGACAGGGTGAAGCGCGCCAGCTCGGTGAGTTTGTCGGCGTATTCCTGCCAGGCCTGTTCGCTGTGGAAACGCGGGCGTTCCATCAGGCGCACCGGTGAACCCTGGATCGAGTCGGCGACTTCGCCGTACACCAACACGCTGGCGCCATTTTCGCGCAGCAGTTCGACATGGCTGGCGATGGCCTCGATTTCTTCCGCCACCGAGCGCCGGGCCAGGCGGCTGGAGTACCAGCCGGAGACCAGTGCCAGGTCATACGGGCGCAACACATCACCGACGCCCTTGGCGTCCTTGGGGAATTTACCGTTGAGTTCGAAACCTTCGTAGCCGATGTCCTTGCCTTCGCTGAGGGCCGTGCTCAACGGCGTTTCGCCGCCCAGGGCCGGCAGGTCGTCGTTGCTCCAGGAGATCGGGTTGATGCCAATTCGGATAGCGGGCATGGCTGCACCTATTATTGTTTTTCAGAGTGACCTGAGATCTGCTTTATGTGGGAGCTGGCTTGCCTGCGATGCGGGCGACTCGGTCTAACAGGTGTACCGAGGTGATGCCATCGCAGGCAAGCCAGCTCCCACATTTGATTGCATTCCAATTCAACGACCGGGGTTTAACTTCGAGCACTGCGCCAGGCATTGATCAGTTGTTCGAATATGCCTTGGGCTTGTTGAATCAACCCCTCATCGTCGATCTCCCCCGCCAGCCAGGCACGGCTTGGCTCCTGGAAAATCGTGCGGCCCACGGCGAAACCGCGGCAGGTCTGGCTCTGGCTGGCTTGCTGGAAGCCATCGGCCAGGCATTCGGCGGAAGCATTCAGGCCCAGCAGCACCACGCCCCGGCAGTAGGGGTCGCGTTCCTGGATCAGTTCGTCGAGCTTTTTCCAGTCTGCGGCCGACTGCGCCTCAATCTTCCACCACGCCGGGTAGATGCCCAGGTTGTACAGGCGCTTGAGGCTGCGGTAGAGCACGTCGGGATAGGTGGACGGATGGTCCTTGGGCGGCACGATTTCCAGCAGCAACTCATGCCCGCTGACCAGGGATGCCTGGTACAGGCTCTTGAGTTGTGCTTCCTGTTCGAGGCGCAGCAGCGGCTCGTCGTCAGGATGGAACTGCACCAGGCACTTGATGATTTGCTCCTGCGGCCAGGCAATCAGGTTGCTGCCCACCGAGCGGCCGTGTTCAAAGGCCAGCGGCCGTGAGTTCTGGACTTCCACCGGACGGGCGATCCACCAGCCACGACCGCTGGCAGCGTTCAGCGCGTCCTGGCCGAAGCGTTGGTCAGCCAGAACCCCCACATCGGCTTCGACGCCCTGCTCCGCCAGTTTGCTTTCAACCCGTTCCACGGCCTGGATAAACAGTTGCTTGAGGGCGCTGATGCGCGCCGGGTCCTGGCCGCCTTTTTGGGCGAGTTCCACCAACTGCCAGCGGTGGTCGAAGGCAAAGACAAACAGCTGCTTCCAGACTTTGCGCGGCACACTGACCTGGTGCAGTCGTTGCAGCACCGCGTCCTGATCCGGACGGGTAATCGGCACCGGGCTGTTGAACAGGTAATCGAGTTCGGCACGGGTCGGCATCGCCGGTGCGCAGGCGTGGCGCGACACCACCAGGCCGCCGCAGGCATTCGCCAACTGGCAGCAGCGCTCGTCGCTGGCGTCTTCAAGCCAGCCACTGAGGAAGCCGGACATGAAGGCATCACCGGCGCCCAGGACGTTGAGCACTTCCACCCGCACGCCAGGGTAGATGGCGCCGTCTTCGAGGCGGGCCGGGATGTCACCGTGGATCACCGTGCAGCCCTGCGGGCCGAGCTTGACCACCAGGGTTGCGCAAGTCAGGCCACGTACCGTGCGCAGTGCCGTGAGCAAATCTTCGCTGCCACCAGCAATCAGGAATTCTTCTTCAGTACCGACGATCAGATCGAAGCGCGGGAGGATTTTCTGCACGTGCTGGCTGACATTCTGGTCGGCGACAAACCGCGTTTCACCGTCGGCCTTGCCGGCCAGGCCCCAGAGTACCGGGCGGTAGTCGATGTCGAGCACGCGTTTGACGTTGTGCTGCTCGGCGTAGTCCAGGGCCTGGATGCTGGCCTTGTACACGCCGTCGGTGGAGAAGTGAGTGCCGGTGATCAGCAGCGCCTTGCTGGAGGCAATGAAGGCTTCGCTGATGTCTTCGGCGCGCAGGGCCATGTCGGCGCAGTTCTCGCGGTAGAACACCAGGGGAAAGGTTTCGCGGTCCTTGAGGCCCAGCAGCACCAGAGCGGTGAGGCGTTCCGGGTCGACCTTGATGCCGCTGACATCGCAACCTTCACGGGCCAGGGACTCCAGCAGGAAACGCCCCATATGGTCGTCCCCCACCCGGCTCAACATCGCGGACTTGAGCCCCAGCCGCGCGGTGCCGAACGCGATGTTGGCGGAGGAACCGCCGAGGTACTTGGCGAAGCTTGAGACATCCTCCAGCCGTGCACCCACTTGTTGTGCGTAAAGGTCGACGCCCAGGCGTCCCAGGCAAATCAGATCCAATTGACGCCCACTGGCAAAACGAGTCTGGCCCATGCTGGCTCCTGTTATTTTTATCAGCCTGCGTGTGCCGTCGTGGTGGCGGCATACGCTCTTGGTGCAAGCAGACTAGAACGTCTGGCGGCGCCAATCAATATTTATTCTATAAATATTTTTCGTGGAATATATTTTCCAATACGCCATCATCGGCGTGTTCCAGCCACGGTGCATCGTTTCAGCCGTACCGTGGGGCGGGATGCCGAGGTATTTTTTTGCGCCTACCCTGTAGACTTGCGCACATCGACTTATTGTCAGGGGCGACTGAACGCGCCCTATAAGAACAAGCCAGAAGGATTCCCTATGTCCCAGAGCGCCCCGGAAGACGCACTCGCCAGCCCGCCGCTGAACGCCGAGCGGTTGTTGCAGCTGATCACCGATGAATACGAGAGCCTGCCGCGCCAGCTCAAGCGCATCGCCAGCTACATGAGCCAGCAGAGCGACCGGATCATGGTCGACCGCATCAGCGACATCGCCCGTGAATGCGAAGTGCACCCGTCGGCCATCGTGCGGTTTTCCCAGCGTTTCGGGTTCAGTGGCTTCAGTGAAATGCAGGCGCTGTTCCGCGAGGCCTACACCCACAAGACCACGCCGGTGCAGAACTACCAGCAACGCATCCGCAGCATGATCGCCAACAAGTCGCAGAAAGCCAGCGGCGGCGACTTGGCGCGCGAATGTGTGAACGCCACGCTGTCCGGCATCGAGCGCCTGGGGCTAGAGCTGGATGACGCGGCGTTTGAAAAGGCCGTGGACCTGGTGGTGAATGCCGACAATATCTACGTGGTGGGCGTGCGCCGTTCGTTCGCCGTGGCGGATTACCTGGTGTACAACCTGCAGCACACCAACAAGCGGATTCATTTGGTGTCGGGGCTGGGCGGCAGTTATCGCGAGCAGATGCGCAGTGTGCGGGCGAATGACTTGGTGATTGCCATCAGCTTTACTCCCTATGGCAAGGAAACCCAGCACTGCCTGCGGATTGCCCAGCACCATCAGGCCAAGACGTTGATTATTACGGACAGCAACCTGTCGCCCCTGGCCAAGCGGGCGAGCACGGTGTTGCTGGTGAATGAGGGCTCGTCGTTTGCGTTCAGATCACTGAGTGCGACGCTGTGCCTGTGCCAGGCGTTGTTTATTGCCGTGGCGTATCGGCTGGAATTGAAGGTCGATGAGATTCATGAGCAGGTGGGGTTCGACGACTGACGGCGACCTTTCAGCCACCAAAGATCAAATGTGGGAGCGGGCTTGCTCGCGAATGCGGTGGAACAGTCGATGGAGATGTTGACTGACAGACCGCATTCGCGAGCAAGCCAGCTCCCACATTTTTGACCGCGTTCACTCGGGCTTAGCGCAGTGCCCGGCGCAGCACCTTGCCCACCGTCGTCTTGGGCAACTCCTGCGTACGAAACTCCACAAACCGCGGCACCTTGTACCCCGTCAGGTATTCCCGGCAATGGGCCAGAATCTGTTCCTGGGTCAAACTCGGGTCCTTACGCACCACGATGATTTTCACCCGCTCGCCGGTCACGCCATCCTCCACGCCAATCGCCGCCACTTCCGCCACGCCGGGATGCAACGCCACCACGTCTTCAATTTCGTTGGGGTACACGTTAAACCCGGACACCAGGATCATGTCTTTCTTGCGGTCCACCAGGCGAATGAAGCCCTGCTCATTCATCACCCCGATGTCCCCGGTAGACAGCCACCCTTCGGCATCCAGCACCTCGGCGGTTTCCGCCGGGCGTTTCCAGTAACCCTGCATCACCTGCGGCCCGCGTACCTGCAGTTCACCCTGCTCGCCCAGCTCCGCCAGTTCACCGTCCTCACGAACAAACCGCACCCAGGTCGACGGCAGCGGCACGCCGATGCTGCCGGTAAATTCCATCTCGCGCATGCGTGAGATGTCGATGGGGCTGATGCTCACCACCGGCGAGCACTCGGTGAGGCCGTAGCCTTCGATGATCGGCAAGCCGGTGACTTCCTTCCAGCGCTTGGCCACGGCGGTGTGGGTGGCCATGCCGCCGGCAATCACCATGCGCAGGTCGGAAAAGTCCCGGGCGCAGAATTCCTTGTTTTCCAGCAGGCCATTGAACAGCGTGTTCACCCCGGCAATCCCGTTGAAACGCTCCTTGCGCAGGATCATCTGCACCCGTTTCACGTCCCGCGGGTTGGCGATCAGGATGTTGCGCCCGCCCAGGCACATGAACATCAGGCAGTTCACCGTCAGGGAAAAGATGTGGTACAGCGGCAGCAGCGTGACGTTGGTTTCCTGCTGGTTCTGGTCCAACTGATCACCCACCCACGCCTTGGCCTGCAACAGGTTGGCGATGATGTTGCGATGGCTGAGCATCACGCCCTTGGCGTCGCCGGTGGTGCCGCCGGTGTATTGCAAGAAGGCGAGGTCTTCGCGGTTCATCGGCACGGCCAAATGGGTCTGGCCGCGCCCCTGTTTCAATACCTGGTTGAAGCGTACGGCGCCCGGCAGATTGAAGCGCGGGACCTGCTTTTGCACGCTGCGCAGGATGAAGTTCATCGCCGCGCCCTTGAAGGTGCCCAGCAGATCGCCGATGGCGGCAATCACCACACGTTTGACGGTGCTGGCCGCGACCACCTTCTCCAGGGTGTGGGCGAAGTTTTCGAAGATCACAAGGGTCTCCGCTCCGCTGTCCTTGAGCAAATGCTGCAGCTCCCGGGCGGTGTACAGCGGGTTGACGTTGACCACCACGGCGCCCGCGAGGATCGTGCCCAGCAGGCAGATCGGGTACTGCAAGCAGTTGGGCATCATCAGCGCCACCCGGTCGCCCTTCTTCACGCCCTGGGCTTGCAGCCACGCGGCAAAGGCGATGCCCTGCACCTCCCAGTCGGCATAGGTCATCTCGGTGCCGATGCTGACGTAGGCTACGCGTTCACTGAATTTGTGCAGGTGCTCCAGGAACACTTCGCGCAACGACGGATAGTCCTCGATGCCTGCGTCGATGTCTGCCGGTACGCCGGGCAGGTAAGCGTTCAACCAGAGGCGTTCGGTCTGTTCCAGGCTTACAGCGTTCATGGCAGTCTCCTTGTTGTTTTTATGGTGGGAACTACTTTTCGACGATAGCGGTAATGCCCAACCCACCCGCCGCGCAGATCGAAATCAAGCCTCGGCCGCCGCCCCGCTGGTGGATGGCCTTGGCCAGTGCCGCGAGCTGCCGGCCACCGGTGGCGGCGAACGGGTGACCGCAGCCGAGGGAGCCGCCGTTGACGTTCATTTTGGCGCGGTCGATGCTGCCCAGCGGCGCCTCGAGGCCCAGGCGGTCGCGGCAATAGTCCGGGTCTTCCCAGGCCTTGAGGGTGCACAGCACCTGGGCGGCGAAGGCTTCGTGGATCTCGAACAGGTCGAAGTCGGCAAACGTCAGACCTTCACGCTTGAGCATGCGTGGCACGGCGTAGGTCGGGGCCATCAGCAGGCCTTCGGTGCCGTCGACGAAATTCACCGCTGCGGTTTCACCGGTTCGCAAATAAGCCAAAACCGGCAAGCCACGTTCGGCGGCCCATTCCTCGCTGGCCAGCAGCACCACCGAGGCGCCATCGGTCAGGGGCGTGGAGTTGCCGGCGGTGAGCGTGCCGTTCTGGCGGTCGTAGGCCGGGGACAGGCCGGCGAGTTTCTCCAGGCTGGTGTCGGCCCGCAGGTTGTTGTCCCGGGCCAGGCCGCGATACGGGCTGATCAAATCGTCGAAGAAACCCTGCTTGTAGGCCGCGTCCAACCGTTGGTGGCTGGTGAGGGTCAGTTCGTCCTGGGCCAGGCGCTTGATCTGCCAACGCTTGGCCATTTCTTCACAGTGTTCACCCATGGACAGGCCAGTACGCGGTTCGCCATTGCGCGGCAGCAGCGGCTTGAAGAACATCGACGGACGCACACCCATCAAGGCCTTCAACTTGGCGCCGGTGCCTTTGGCGCGGTTGGCTGAAAGCAACGTGCGGCGCAGGGACTCGTTGATGCCGATGGGCGCGTCGGAGGTGGTGTCGGAACCGCCGGCAATGCCCACTTCGATCTGCCCGAGGGCGATCTTGTTCGCCACCAGCAACGCCGCCTCCAGGCCCGTGCCGCAGGCTTGTTGCAGGTCGTAGGCCGGGGTTTCGGGAGAGAGCGTGGTGGACAGCAGGCTTTCCCGGGCCAGGTTGAAATCCCGGGAATGCTTGATCACCGCACCGGCGGCAAACTCGCCCAGGCGCAGGCCGTGAAGGTTGTAGCGATCCACCAGGCCTTGCAGGGCGGCGACCAGCAAATCCTGGTTGCTGTCCTGGGCATACACCGTATTGGAACGGGCGAACGGAATGCGGTTGCCGCCGATAATCGCCACGCGGCGGGTCGGGGCCGGGTTGAAGCTGTAGTCACTCATCGAGGGTTCTCATTCCAGATAAACAGCCCACGCATATGGGGTTTGTCACCGGCGAAATTACGCACTTCAAACTCACGGCGCGGGCCGGTTGGCGGGACGTTCCACAAGGCGACCTGGCCGGGCAGGAAGATCGGCAACTTGAAGTCGCAGTGGGCTTCGGCCTGGTCCAATCCACCCGGCGGTTGCTGGGCGGCCAGTGCGCGGCCAAGGGTCCACATGCCATGGGCGATGGCCCGGCGAAAGCCGAAGAGTTTGGCGCCGATCACCGAGGTATGAATCGGATTGAAATCCCCCGAGACCTTGGCGAAACGCCGCCCCAGGTCGGCCGGCAGCACCCAGCGTTGGGTACGCAGCAAACCTTCTTCCTGCAACGGCAGCACGTCGTCCCACGGTTCGCCGACCGGGGTTTTAACGTCACGCCGCAGGTACAGGCTGTCGCTCTCCCACACCAGGGTGCCCGCACTGTAGGCACGGGTGGCGATGCTCAAGGCCTGGCCCTTGGGATGGGCCACCCAGCGCTCGCAATACACTTCGAGCCGCAGGGCCTGGCCCTCCTCGAGCCGTTGATGCTGGCGGATGCGATTGGCCAAATGCACCATGCCGCTGGCCGGGTACGGGAAGCTCGGCCGGGTCAGCAGCATCAGGTGCAGCGGGAACGCCAGCACATGGGGATAGGACAGCGGCACGCCTTGCTCGCGGCGGAAACCGCAGGCCCGCCCGTAGGCCGCAATTCCCTGGGCAGACAGCTCAACGGCCGAACGCACCAGGCGGTCTTTCGGTAACGTCGGCGCCCCTTCCACCTTGGGTTTGCGCAGGGCCAGGACCCCGTCCAGCAGCAGCCGCGAACGTGATGGCGGGGGGTCAATAATCTGCGTCACATAGTCCATAGGTCAGGCTCCCAACAGGCTTTGGCCGCAGACCCGCACCACCTGGCCATTGACCCCGCCGGAAGCCGGATGCGCCAGCCAGGCGATGGTTTCCGCCACGTCGATGGGTTGCCCGCCCTGGGACATGGAATTCATCCGCCGCCCCGCTTCGCGAATCATCAGCGGGATCTTCGCGGTCATCTGGGTTTCGATAAAACCAGGGGCCACCGCATTCACGGTCACTTGCTGCGCCGCCGCTTGCGGTGCCAGGCCTTGGACCAGGCCGATCACACCGGCCTTGGACGTGGCGTAATTGCTTTGCCCGAGGTTGCCGGCAATGCCGGAAATCGACGAGACACACACGATCCGCCCACCCGGGTTCAGGCCTTGGCTTTCCAGCAAGGCAATGCTCAGGTGCAGCGGCGCTTCCAGGTTGACCGCCAGTACGCTGCGCCACGCCGCTTCGGTCATCTTGGCGATGGTCTTGTCGCGGGTGATCCCGGCGTTGTGCACCACCACGTCGAATGCGCCGTGTTGGCTGACATGGGCTTGCAACTGCTGCGTAGCGTCGGTGGCGGTGATGTCCAGCGCCAGTGCCGTACCACCGACACTGCTGGCCGCTTGTTGCAATGTTTCCTGGGCCTGGGGCACATCCACGCAGACCACCTGCGCACCGTCACGGGCCAGCACCTGAGCGATTGCCAGGCCGATACCACGGGATGCGCCGGTGACCAGGGCACGGCGGCCGCCGAGGGGTTTGTCCCAATTGATTTCGGCTTGGGTGTCGACCGGTTTCTCAAGGCGTACCACCTGCCCCGAGACATAGGCCGAGCGCCGCGACAGGAAGAACCGCAGGCTGCTTTCCAGCGCACCTTCGGCACCCGGTGCGACGTAGATCAACTGCACGGTGATCGCCCGGCGCAGCTCCTTGGCCAGTGAGCGCACCAACCCTTCAAGGGCGCGTTGAGCGATGGCCTGCGGCAAGTCCTTGCACAGCTCAGGCGCGGTGCCCAGCACCACCACCCGGGCGTGTTGGCCCAGGCGCTTGGCGTTGGTGTGGAAGAATGCGTAGAGCTCGTCCAGTTGCTTGAGGTCGGCGATGGCGCTGGCGTCGAACACCGCGCCCTGGACCTTGACTGTAGAGGGCGCCTTGAGGGTCGCGGCGGTGGCGGGCACCGTGTCGGTAGCACTGAAGATGCGCTGGATCTCAGCAGCCAGGCGCCCTGCCCCGGCCACGATCACCGGGTTGGCCAGGCCTTGTTGGCCGCTGCGATGGCGTTGCAGCGCCAGGGGTTGCGGCAGGCCCGCAGTCTGGGCCAGCCAGCGGCCCCAAGGGGAATTGACGAACGAGAGGTAGCTATCACTCATGGATAAATTCACTCACAACACGGTGTTGCCATGGAAACCCGATCCTGTGGGAGCTGGCTTGCCTGTGATTGCGGTGTGTCAGCCAACACATCTGGCACTGAACCAACGCTATCGCAGGCAAGCCAGCTCCCACATTGACCGTGTTCCTCCAGTTCCAATCAGTTGACCGGCGCGTTTTCGCTTTGATTGGCGCGGCGCCTGGCGGTCGGTTTGGCGGCCTGTTCCAGCGCCTGTTGGCGCTGTTGCAAGGCTTCCAGCAAGCCGAAGTCCTGCGGGAAGTCGTCAACCTGGATCGCGTGATCGCCGTATTCCACATAGCGCGCCAGCAAGCTGTCTTCGTCGTCGCTGATCAGGTCCAACGCCCGTGCCTTGACCCGCCACGGGGTAAACGCAGTACCGGAAATCGGCATCGGTTCGATCAGGCCTTGCTTGATCGCGCCCTTGAGCCGCGCCTCGATCAGTTCCACCTGTGGCAACAGGCGGAAGCCCAGTTCGCCATAAGCCAGCTTGTCGATTTCCGGCCGCGGGATGTAGGAATTGCCCAGCAAGCGGTCACGGGTTTCCCCCGGCGCTTGCACCAGTTCCGCCACTTGCGCCAGCAGGCGATCCGACGGTTTGCGCAGTGGAATGCCAAACGGAAAGCTCAAGCCACGCACCACCGTCGCTGCGGCTTTCGACGGATAGTTGTCGAGCACTTCAGCCAGGGCTTCATGGGCGCGCAGCAACGCGTCCTGGGCCGCCCAATGCACCAGCGGCAAATCTGCCTGGGGCCGGCCATCATCTTCAAAGCGCTTGAGCACGCAGGACAGGATGTACAGCTGGGACAGAATGTCTCCCAGCCGCCCGGTGATACTTTCCTTGCGCTTGAGGGCACCACCCAGCACGCCCATGGAAATGTCCGAGATCAACGCCAGTACCACCGACAACCGATTGGCCTGGCGGTAGTAGGACGCCAGCGCCGGATCGGTTTTGCCAGGCACGGAAATCAACCGCCCGCCCGTCAGCGAATGCACCGCTGCACGTACGGTATTGGCCAGCACAAAGCTCAGATGCCCGAACATCGCGCTGTCGAAATCCACCAGGGCCTTGCGCCGGTCGGTGTTGCGCGCCGCTTCCATCTCGCGGAACACATAGGGATGGCAACGAATCAGGCCCTGGCCGTAGATGATCAGGCAGCGGGTCATGATGTTCGCGCCTTCCACCGTGATGGCGATGGGGCTTTGCTGGTAAGCCCGGGCGAGGAAGTTATTGGGCCCCATGCAGATGCCCTTGCCGGCCACAATGTCCATGCCGTCGTTGACGATGATCCGCGCCCGCTCGGTAACGTGGTATTTGGCGATGGCCGAGATCACCGACGGCTTTTCACCGGCATCCAGCGACGCCACCGAGACCTTGCGCACTGCGTCGCAGGCATACAGATGCCCGGCCATGCGTGCCAGGGGCGCTTGCACGCCTTCGAACTTGCCGATGGGCAGGCCGAATTGTTTGCGCATCGCCGCATAAGCGGTGGTGCCGCGTACGGCCACCTTGCCCAGGCCGACGTTGGCCGACGGCAGCGAAATCGCCCGGCCAGCCGCCAGGCATTCCATCAACATGCGCCAGCCATTGCCGACTTGTTCGCGGCCACCGATTACCCATTCCAGCGGGATAAATACATCCTTGCCGGTGGTTGGGCCGTTTTGGAACACGGCGTTGAGTGGCCAGTGACGCCGGCCGCTGTTCACCCCCGGATGGGTGGTCGGGATCAACGCACAGGTGATACCCAGGGAGCCGGGCTGGCCGAGCAAACCCTCAGGATCTTCAGCACGAAATGCCAGGCCGAGCACCGTGGCGATTGGGCCGAGGGTGATGTAGCGCTTGTCCCAGGTCACGCGGAAACCCAGCACTTCCTCACCTTCGTGCAGGCCCTTGCAGACGATGCCCAGGTCTGGAATCGCCCCGGCGTCGGAGCCGGCATACGGGCTGGTCAGGGCAAAGCACGGGATGTCTTCGCCACGGGCCAGGCGTGGCAGGTAATAGTTGCGCTGGGCGTCGGTGCCGTAGTGCAGCAGCAGTTCTGCCGGGCCCAGGGAGTTGGGCACCATCACCGAAATCGCCGCCGCCGAGCAACGGGTCGAGAGCTTCATCACCACTTGCGAATGCGCATAGTGGGAGAAGCCTTTGCCGCCGTACTGCTTGGGAATGATCATGCCGAGGAAGCCGGCATCCTTGGTGTACTGCCAGCCTTCGGGGGACATGTCTTGCCAGACCTGGGTGGTTTCCCAGTCGTTGGACATGTCGCACAGGGTCTCTACTTCGTTGTCGAGGAAAGCCTGTTCTTCAGCGCTGAGGCTGGCAGGTGCGGCTTGCAGCAGGCGCTCCCAGCGCGGTTTGCCGCTGAACAGCTCGGCGTCCCACCACACGGTGCCGGATTCGATGGCGGCGCGCTCGGTGTCGGACATCGCCGGCATGATGCTGCGGAAAAGGCCCAGGGCCTTGCTGGTCAACAGCGCGCGGCGCAGGGGTTTGATCGTCAGCAGCAGCGCGGGCAATACCACCAGCACTGCCACCACACTGACGCCGAAACCGGCGACCACGTTGAACAGGTAACCGACCGCCAGCCAGACCAGGCCGGCACCCAGCCAGAGGGTGGCAGCGGCTTGTCGATACGCCAGGGCAATCGCTGCTGCGAGTCCCGCCAATAACCAGATAACCATGGGGATACCTCTACTCAATTCAGGGTACGGCCAACGCCCGAGCAGATCGGAATGACCTGTGACGTAAAGCCACACTACAAACTTGAAAAGATAAATTCAAATTTTGTTTTGAAATTTTTATTTAATGCTTGGGCAAAAAAATAGCGGCTGAGTGAATCAGCCTTTCAGGTCAGTGAAAAAGGGATCGGAACGGGTCGCGTGGGCGACCCGTCGATGCAATACCAGTGTGAGATGTGCAGAAAGATGCGCTGACTGCAGGCTGACACCGACACACGCCACAACGGTGGATCAGAACTCGTAGGAGATCGCCATACTGACTACGTCCCCATAGGCGTCCGCCTTGCCATCCAGGGTGGCTGCCCCCAGACGATCCTGGTTGTGGGTTTGCAGCTTGGCTTTTTCCACGAATTGGTGGGAGTAGGAACCGTCGATACCCAACCCCGGAATTGCACGAACTTTGTAGCCAAAGCCCAGGGATGTGAAGATCCGGTCACCATCCGGAATGCGTGGGTCACGGGTGGAGTTACGGGTTGGCGTCTGGTCCGTGGCCACACCGGCGCGCACAGTGAGATCGTTGGTGAGTTTATAGTCACCGCCGAGGGAGACCATCCAGGCGTCCTTGTAGTTATAAGGAATCGACACAATCTGGTTGCCGTCAGACTTCAAGGTCAGCGCTTTGAATGACGACCATTGGGTCCACATGACACTGGCACCCAGGCTGAAACGATCACTGAACTGGTGAACCCAGTCGATGGTGGCGTTGGCCGGGACATCAAGTTGTGTGCTGGCGTTGGCACCGTTGAGCTTCAGGTCCAGACCTGGGTAGGCAAGGCCTGGGAGACCGCCCTCGATCAGCGACTGGCTCAAGGGGTCAGCGTAGATATTGTATTTGCCCTCCAGCTTGTTCTTGATCTTGGCGTGGTAGGCAAGGCCCAAGGTATCTTTGTCTGTAGGCTTCCAGGCCAGGCCGCCAAACCAGCCGACGGAGGTATTGTCCACCTTGACGCGAATCAGCGAATGGCCTACGCCGGAAGGAAACTGAAGTCCGATCGGAGACACGGCCGCCGCGGAATACAAGTCTATGTTCTGGCTGACGAAGCCTTTGGTGTGCTGAACAATTGCACCGCCGCCAATGGAAAACTGATCATTCACCTTGAACGACAGCGCGCCCGTCAGGCCAACGGTTTCAATGCGCGTGTCGACGGCAAAATCTCGTCCAATCCAGTCGGAATCCCATGTAGTACGTGCACCCATGGGAACCACCTGGCTCAGACCAAAGGCGAAGCGATCGCCAATCGGCATCACCGCAAATCCGGTCGGTACCCAAGCGGTGAAGCCGCCCTGCCCGCCTTTGTTGTCATTGGGCGTGCCGGCCAGCGTATCCGGGTCTACCAGCTGCGGCGCATTGCCGGCGTAGTCCTTTTCGGTGCCTTTGTATTTGATGTTGATCCGCGCATAGTTGACGGTGAGCTCGGCGACGTTACGATCAATAAAGGCCATGGCCGCCGGGTTGTTGAACGCCGCGGATGGATCGTTCTGAAACAGCGAGCCACCCCCGAAGGCACGGCCCCAGCCTTGGGCACCATAGGTCGGAGTCGCGAAGCCGCCGGCCTGGACCGACCCTGCCGCGGCCATGAGCCCGCCCAACAATGCCAGGCCGAGAAACGCTTGAGCCTGTTGTTTCTTATTATTCATGCTCCACTCCTTATTATTTTTTCCATCACGGGCGTTAACCCCGATCGGGCTTACCTCGACAGGTGCCTCTGACGAGGCACCTGTTTATTTCAACGTGTGATCATCACGTCTTGCGCGGAGCAGTACTTATGGCGAAATGACGAATGCTGGGTTCGGTGTTGCAGTCAGAGCGGTGATGGTGCAAGACCCAACTGCCTGTTGTGTCGCAATACTCAGGAGGTTGGAGCCGTTGTTCCAGGTCACTGCAATTGGCACGGCGGCCGATGCACAGTTAGAGACAACCGAGAAGTTCACCGACACGGTACCGGTGTAACTTGGGTTGGCACCGGCGGTCACTTGCAGTTTCCATGGCAGGTTCAGCAGTTTTGGAACACCGCACAGAGGGTTGCTGCCATTGACGGTCGCACTGTTGATCTGAGCGTAGGTACCATCAGCCGCCACTTGGCCGGAAAACGCAATATTGCAAGTTACAGGCTGTTGCAGCGACGCCGGCGACTTCACAGTAATGCTGCCGGTAGTTGCGAAGGGCGAACCCGCCGGAGCAATGGTATAGGCCGCATTGGCCATCGAAGCTGCGCCGAAGCACAACGCAAACGAACCTACACAAACGAGGGTTTTCAAGCTTTTCATTGTTTTTCCTCACATGTTATGGCGAGTCAATTCGCCAGGGGTAATGGCCATGATCGAGAGGTCACGGTGAATCTGCAGAACTTCCCTTTCCAGCCAAATTTCAATTCGATTACCGTTACAACGCCTAACTGTTACTCAACAACTTTGAAAGTCGGCGGCATCTTGATCGACACCGTTTTAATCGTGCAGTCTTCGCCGATCGGCACATTGGCCGCTTCTAACTTGCCAGTGGCGTTATCCCAAGTTCCATCGGCGGTAGAAGGCCCGCATTTACCGCCCAACCCAAAGGCGTGCACATCGACGGCAATCTTCGACATCGAGCCGCTCTTGGTATCTTTAGCCACCAATACCCACGGCAAGTTGATCGCTTCCACCCGGCTGCACTTGAGGCCGCCGTCGAATTCAACTTTGTCGACATTCACCGACGAGCCATCCGCCGCCACTTTGCCGGCGACCTTGATGGTGCAGTCCGCGCTGATCAGCGCGCCCTTGGAAAAGCTGATGGGGCCCTGGGCAGTAAACGCACTGCCGGCGGGTTCGATACGGGCGGCCTGGGCCTGGTGGTAAACAATCAGGCCCAGGGCGGCCAATACAATGTGCGTCGTGAACTTGGCAGGGTTTTGCATGGTGTACGTCCTTCCCTTAATTTTATTTTTGTTCGGGTCAAACAACTGTCTTGCAACTAAGCCGTACTCGAAACCGGTAAAGCCTGGGCGATGAGAACCTGCGCGATACACAGATCCCGAGTACGCCCTACAACTGACTGATTTACGTTAGAAGGGTCTGGTGGTGTTGCTGTACTTCTCCAGGTACTTCAAACGTTGTGACGGTTGAAGATTAGTCAGGGTGATATCCCCGGCATAGTGATTAAGGACTCGGTGATCCATGCGTCGTCGCCACAAGTACGGTACATAAGCCCAGACAATCATGCTGGCATAACCGTAGGGCAGTTGCGGCGATTCATCAAAGTGACGCAGGGACTGATAACTTCTGGTTGGGTTGGCGTGATGGTCAGAGTGGCGCTGTAGTTGGAACAGAAAGATATTGGTCACAATCCGGTTGCTGTTCCACGAATGCCGTGGCGAGCAGCGCTCATAACGACCGTTGGGCAACTTCTGGCGCTTGAGACCGTAATGCTCGACGTAGTTCACCACTTCCAGCAGCGAGAAACCGTAGATGCCCTGGATGATCAGGAACGGAATCACTGCCGCGCCCAGCCACGCAATCATCGCGCCCCACAACACCACACTGTACATCCAGGCGCTGAGTACGCCGTTCTTCCAGTGCCAGGCCGGCAGGCCGAGTTTGCGCAGGCGCTCACGTTCCAGGTTCCATGCCGAGCGGGCGCTGAACCACACCGAGCGTGGCAGGAAGGCCCAGAAGCTCTCCCCCAACCGCGAACTGGCCGGATCTTCCGGAGTGGCGACACGTACGTGGTGGCCACGGTTGTGTTCGGTGTAGAAGTGCCCGTAGAAGGTCGGCGCCAGGGTGATCTTGGCCAGGATGACTTCCAGCAGGCGCGGCTTGTGCCCCAGTTCATGGGCCGTGTTGATGGCGATGCCGGTGGCGGCGCCGGTGGACATCGCCATGCCCAGGTAGGTGAACCAGCTGATTTCGCCGTGCAGTTGGGTGCGAGCGGTGATGAACGCGGCGGTCTTGGCCAGCCAGCTCGACGGGTCCAGGGTGGCGGTAGCGTGCAGCAGACCGCCGCCGATGATCCAGTCGATGCCACCGGCCGCCAGCCACCCGGTGATCACCACCGAGGAGATGACAAACAGCACGCCGGTGTAGACGATCCAGCGGTAGTAGCTTTGGGATTCAAGGTTGCTGACGGCGGATTCCGGCGGGTTGCTGACGTCTTCACCCAGCAGGCCGTCGATTAATGGGATCAGGCCGAAGATCACCAGTACGCCAACCCACCACAGCTGTTGCACACCGGTGGAGATGGCCAGGGCGCCAGAGAGCAAAGGGGTTGCCAGGGGCATAATGCCGAGCCACCACAGGTGGCGTTTGCCGTCGGTCCAGACGTTCGGGGCAGCCAGGGTCTGATTCATGGCAACCTCCGTACGCGGCAGGTGGGCAGGGAGCAAAAATCAACACTAGACAGGTACACGGAGCGATGACTGCTCCGAGAATTCAACCATGCGATAAAAGGCGTTTTTTTCATTATTTTATTCGCTCTTAGGCATTTCAAAAATTGTTTCAAATTAGACATTGAAATAATTTTTTTAAATAAATAGCGCGGAATCGTTAGGTCGTCAACTAAATTCTTGAACCCTTTTGAACGTGACCGGGCAGTCTCTTTTTCAGCCGCTTGGTCAGGTGTCTAGGGCAAGCATTGACGGCGTGGAACCGCGAGTTCAGTCGCACAATTATTTGCTCGCCACGGCAAATGGCGGATGCAAAATCGTGGCGCTTTCCGGTGGCCGGACACGCTTGGCCACCTGCTCGACCAGGGCCGCGACACGCTCGGTAGCCGTTATCGGCAACATATGCCCGCGCCCTTCCACCAACTGCAGCTTGAGGCCCGGCACCCGGCTGGCCAGGGCCTGACCGTGTTTGCGGAAGTCCAGCACCTTGTCTTGCGCGCCATAGATCAACCCGATGGGCAGGGTCAATTGCGGGTAGCGCTTGACCATGTCCGGCAGGAAATCGTTGACCAGGTTGATCTCGGTGGAGGCGGCATAGAAGTTGTCGGGCCGCATGCCAAGCAATCCTCCGCCGCGGGTGGCGAAGTCTTCCGGAGCGGGGTCGGGGGCGAACACGCCCTTGACCACCGAGCCTTTCGTCAGCAGGCCTATAGGCATGGTCAGGGTGTGCGCCATGTAGCGCCGCAACCATCCCGGACGTATCGCCAAGGACATAAACACCAGCGGCAGCATGCGCTGGGGATGGGTGAGCGGCGCCACCAGGATCAATCCGGACACCGTGTGGGGATGATCCAGCGCCAGCGCCAGAGAAATCGCCCCGCCGAGGGAATGCCCCAGTACCAATGGCTTATCCAGGTCCAGAGTCTTGATAAAGCTCGCGACTTGCCGGGCCTGGCCAGGCAGGTCGGCGGCCGTCCCGGCATGCCGAGTGGAATAGCCCGAACCCGGACGATCCAGGGTGATCACCCGAAAGTGCTCACGCAATTGGGCAGACAAGGCATACGTCAGGTTGCGACTGCTGCCCATCAGCCCGTGGATCATCACCAGCGGCGGGCCCTTGCCCTCGTCTACATAATGAAAGCGCTCGCCGTTGATCTCCAGAAAGCGCCCGTTGATCGGAACAGCGGCTTCTATACGCCGTGTCATCCGGGCACTGAAGCCCCACAACACTACGCTTAACCCTACAAACACACCCGCAGCGACAACCCATTCGACAGCCATAGCTCGGTCCTCTGCATCCCTGCGTTGCTGGCGGCCCGACCGGTATTGGTCAAGACCTCAGCCATCGTCCACCCCTGGACCTAACTGCGTGCGTAAAAGCTCTCGTCCGTCGGATAAGTCGCACTTGAGGAACTGGGTCGTAGCCTAGACGATATTTTCAGGTAGATTATTTAAAATCTTTTTTAAAATAAATAATTCAATTTTTCTTTGCAATGGTGTTCTATCTAAAAAGCCAAAACAAAAACAAGGAGCACATCCGATGTCGAAACCCGTAAGGCGCCACCGGCCCACGAGGGACAGCCTATGAATGCCCATGACACCGTCGACATTGCCATCATCGGTTCCGGATTTGCCGGGCTGTGCATGGCGATCAAACTCAAGGAAGCCGGGTTCAACGACTTCTTTGTCGCCGAGCAAGCCGACGCCCTCGGCGGCACCTGGCGCGATAACCACTACCCCGGCTGCGCCTGCGACGTGCAATCCCATGTCTATTCGTTTTCCTTTGCGCCCAACCCGGACTGGACGCGGCAGTTTGCGCCACAGGCGGAGATTCGCGCCTACCTGGAACAATGCGCCCAACGCTTCGGGCTGGCGCCGTTCCTGCGCTTTGGCATGGGCCTGGAGAAGGCCGTGTTTGATGAGGCACAACAGCGCTGGAGCCTGAGCTTCAGCAATAGCCGTCAGGTCAGCGCGCGGGTGTTGGTATCCGGGATGGGTGGCTTGTCGCGCCCGGCACTGCCGAACATTCCGGGCCTGGACAGCTTCAAGGGCAAGCGCTTCCACTCCCAGCAGTGGGACCACGAGTATTCATTGAAGGGCAAACGCGTGGCGGTGATCGGCACTGGCGCCAGTGCCATTCAGTTCGTGCCGCAGATCGCGCCGCAGGTGGCCCATCTGGACCTGTTCCAGCGCACCCCGCCGTGGATCATGCCCAAGCCCGACCGGCCGATTTCACGCGTCGAGCGCTGGGCTTTCAAACACCTGCCGTTCACCCAGCGCCTGGTGCGCGGTGCGTTCTATTGGGCGCTGGAAGGCCGCGTGGTGGGCTTTGCCCTGCACCCGCGCCTGATGAAAATGGTGCAGAAAATCGCCGTGCGCCACCTGCACAAACAAGTGGCCCGCCCTTCCCTGCGCAAGACCCTGACGCCGGACTACACCATCGGCTGCAAGCGCGTGTTGATCTCCAACGACTACTACCCGGCCCTGTCGCGCAGTAACGTGCAGGTGGTGACCGACAACGTGCAGCGCATTGAGGCCGACGGGGTTGTCACCGCCGACGGCATCAAGCACCCGGCCGATTGCATTATCTTCGGCACCGGTTTCCAGGCCACCGATCCCCTGCCCCGCAACTGCATCATCGGCCGCCACGGCATCGACCTGATGGACACCTGGCAAGACGGTGCCCATGCCTACCTGGGCACGACGGTGCCGGGTTATCCGAACCTGTTCCTGATCGTTGGCCCCAACACCGGGCTGGGGCATAACTCGATGATTTTGATGATCGAGGCCCAGGTCACCTACATCCTCGATGCCTTGCAACAAATGCAGCGCCATCGCATCGCCACGGTGGACGTCAAGCCAACGGTAGAGTTGGCCTACAACGCCAGGCTGCAGGAAAAACTCAACGGCACCATCTGGTCCACCGGCGGCTGCAAGAGCTGGTACCTGGACCCGCGCACCGGCAAGAACACCACGCTGTGGCCCGGCTCCACCTGGCGCTTCAAGCAGGTCACCCGGCACTTCGCCCTCAAGGACTACGTCGCCAATCTGGTGCCGGTACCTTCCACCCCGCGCCCGGCCGCAAATCCCCACACCACCGCAGAAGGGAGCCTGTCATGAAGTCATTCAACGGCCGCGTGGCGGCCATCACCGGCGCGGCGTCAGGCATGGGCCGCGCGTTGGCCCTGGCGTTGGCGCGTGAAGGCTGCCACTTGGCGCTGGCGGATAAAAACAGCCAGGGCCTGGAGCAGACCGTCGCACTGATCAAGGCCCAGGTGCTTGCGCCAGTGCTGGTGACCTCGCAGGTGCTGGACGTTTCCGACCGCCAGGCGGTGGAAGAGTGGGCGGCCCGCTGCGCCGCGGAGCATGGCCAGATCAATATGATCTTCAACAACGCCGGCGTCGCGCTGTCCAGCACCGTCGAAGGCGTGGATTACAGCGACCTGGAATGGATCGTCGGGATCAACTTCTGGGGCGTGGTCTACGGCACCAAGGCCTTCCTGCCTTACCTCAAGGCCAGCGGCGACGGCCATGTGATCAACACCTCCAGCGTGTTCGGCCTGTTCGCCCAGCCGGGCATGAGCGGCTACAACGCCACCAAGTTCGCCGTGCGTGGCTTTACCGAATCCCTGCGCCAGGAACTCGACTTGCAAAAAAGCGGGGTCTCGGCCACCTGCGTGCATCCCGGCGGGATCCGCACCGACATCTGCCGCAGCAGCCGGATCGACGCCAACATGACCGGCTTTCTGATCCACAGCGAACAGCAGGCCCGGGCCGACTTTGAAAAGCTGTTCATCACCGACGCCGACCAGGCCGCCAAAGTGATCCTGAGCGGAGTCCGCAAAAACAAACGCCGCGTGCTGATCGGCCGCGACGCCTACTTCCTGGACCTGCTCGCCCGCTGCCTGCCGGCCGCCTATCAAGCGCTGGTGGTGTTCGCCAGCAAACGCATGGCGCCGGAACAACGCAGTGCGCCCTCGCCCGTCCTTGAAACCAACGAAGAGCACCGTCTCTGAACTGGAGTACCGACCATGCTGCCGATTCGCCGCGACCTCCGTTTTGCCCTGCCCGCCGAACGCATCAAGAACTGGCATGAACAAGGCCCGTTCATCACGCACTTTTTCAACGCGTTGTCGCTGCTGTTTCCCCAGGGCGAACTGTTCTTCATGGACAGCGTACGCCACTACCGCCAGCGCATCGAAGCCCCCGAACTGAAGAAGGAAATCCAGGGTTTCATCGGCCAGGAAGCCATGCACAGCCGCGAGCACGTGGCCTACAACGACCTGCTACAAGCCGCCGGACTGCCCGCGCATACCCTGGATCGCCGGCTGAAGATGATCCTCGACGCGCAAAAGAAATACATGCCCGCCTCGTTCAATCTGGCGGTGACCATTGCTCTGGAGCATTACACCGCGATGCTCGCGGAAATCCTCCTCAGCGATCCCTCGCGGTTCGGTGACTCGGTCAAGGGGTACCAACAGATGTGGTACTGGCATGCTCTGGAGGAAACCGAGCACAAGGCGGTGGCGTTTGATGTGTGGAACAGCGTGATCAAGCCTGGGCCCAAACGTTATTTGCTACGCACCGGGACCATGCTGACCACCACGCTGCTGTTCTGGGTGGTGGTCTTTGATTTTCACCTGCGCCTGCTGTTTGCCGACCGGCGTTCGGGTGGGCATGTGAAGGGTTTCTGGCGGATGCTCAAGTTTCTTTACGGGCCCAAGGGTGTGTTCCCGCGCATGGCGCTGCCCTGGTTGCATTACTTCAAGCCCGGGTTTCATCCCTGGGACCATGACAACCGGGCACGCCTGGCGGGCATTGACCGTTTGGTGGAAGAGATCGAGCAGGCCCATAACGGTTATGGGCCCGCTTGAATCCGCTTAACGCTGGGTCGGGATGCGAATGTCGCCATCCCGGCACTGGCTCTTGACGCTACGCGGGCAGCCGGCGAATGCCAGGTCCTTGGTCAGGCACACCCGCACTTCGGTCAGCACCGCGCCCTTGCAGATCACTGCAAGGCCGTGGTTGCCCATGGCCGGGTTGCTCTCGCGAAACAGCGCTTCGATGTCCCGCGCGCCCAGGCCGCTTGGGACATTGAAGGGCTCAAGCTGCTGCGGGATCTTGACCACGCCCAGCGCCGCGTCGGTCTTGTCCAGGTAGGCTGACGCCTCAAGCCCACTGCAGGTACCGTGCTTGGCCCATTCATGCCTGAGCAGTCTGGGCGACGGGAACAGCGTCCTGCCCCGGGCGAAGTCTGCATCCGACAAGCGCGACTGCGGCTCACACGACGCCGGCCAGCCGCCCTTCGCGTACTGCGGCCACAGCCCATGCAGGACAAACCCGTAGCCCTTGCCCGAACACTGCTGGTCGTCCGGGTGCGTCAGGCAGAAGGTTGGCGACCAGGACAGCGACAACACATAAAAATCAAACTCCCCGGCTTGCCCCTGGGCCCGCGGCGCTGCCGTCGCGGCCCCGGCCAATGCCAGGCAAAGCACAATCCAGGCTGCTTTCATTTTCATCCGTTCATTCCTTAAAAAGACAAAATCAAAGCACCGCTAGACCGCCAGGTTGGGGTTACGTTGTAGCACCCGGTCCATGACCCGGTCGGTCTTCAACGCCTCGATCGCCAGCGCCGGGTGCTTGCTCTCGCCGCGAATATGCGCGTTCATCCCCAGTACGTGATGCCACTGGATATGCGCATGGTTGGGCACCTCCAGCACCTCGCTGGTCTCGCCCTCAAGCCGCAACGGCGCTTCATCGAACACCGAGAACGTGATGCGACCCTTGCTGCCGATCATCTCTACCCGGTCTTCGCGCCGGTCGGCGACAAAGTTCCAGCAGCCCATGCCCAACGCGCCCGAGGCGAAGGTCCAGCAGGCGGTGACGGCATCTTCGGCGGCGTAGCGCCCGGCCTGGCGCGCGGTAAACCCGGCCACATCGACGATATCCCCGACCAGGTACTGGAACAGGTCAAAACCGTGGCTGGCCAAGTCGGCAAAATACCCGCCGCCGGCAATCGCCGGGTCGGTGCGCCAGTTGGCACTGCTGGCATCGTCTTCTGATGGCGGCTTGCACAGGGTCCAGGTCAGATGACGCAACTCGCCGATGCGCCCGTCCTGCAGCCAGTCCCGCACCTGCTGGAAGCGCGGCAGGGAACGCCGGTAATAAGAGACAAACAGGTGCAGCCCGGCCTGTTCGAAGGTGCGTTGCATCAGCGCGCTTTGCTCGGCATTCAGTGACATGGGCTTCTCGACGCAGCAATGCTTACCGGCAGCGGCCACCATCAGGCTGTATTCGAGGTGGCTGTCGGGTGGCGTGGCGATGTAGACCGCGTCCACTTCCGGGTCGTCAATCAGCGCCTGGGCGTCGGTGTAGAACCGGGCAATGCCATGGCGTGCCGCATAATCGCGCACGGCTTCCTCGCGGCGCCCCATCACAGCCACCAGCGCCGAACCTGGCGCTTTGTAGAAGGCGGGTCCACTCTTGAGTTCAGTGACACTGCCACAGCCGATCATGCCCCAGCGTACGGTGTTCATCTGCATCTCCTTCAGGTGAGTTTTTTCGATGGGGCAGTATCGGTGTTTTCCGGCCCCCTCTCCACCCTGCCGGAGAAAGACTCAGCATGACAATTGCATTACACTTTTATGACAATCATCCAGCTGCGGGGGCACAGACGATGAAAATAAGGGCCACGGTGATTTGCGAGCACGACGGGCACATCCTGTTCGTGCGTAAAGCCCGATCGAAATGGGCACTGCCCGGCGGCAAGGTCGAGCGCGATGAGCGCCCGGCAGGTGCTGCCGCACGAGAACTGGAAGAGGAAACCGGGCTGAACGTGGACGGTTTGCTGTTATTGCAGGAGCTGAAGGCCAGCGACACCCTGCACCATGTGTTCGAGGCGTCGGTGGTGAATATCGACGAAGCCCGGCCGCTGAGCGAAATAAAGGAATGCCAGTGGCATCCCTACACGCGCCTGGAAGACCTGGATACCACCCAGGCCACCCAGCAAATCGTCAAATCCTTCCTGCGCCGCCTCTAGTCGGGAACGAACGGCAGCGCGCGCTTGTGGGCCGTCTTGAGGTAGGCGCTCTCGACAATCGCCCTCACCCGTTCACTGACCGACTCGCCCATCAGATAGCTGTCGATCTCGTCATAACTGCAACCATACGCCAGCTCATCCAGCTTGCCCGGGGCCAGCTCTTCCAGGTCAGCAGTCGGTGCCTTGGCCACCAAGTGGCGTGGCCCGCCAAGGGCGCTGGCCAGCAGGCGCACCTGGGTCTTGGTCAGCCCTGAGAGCGGCGCCAGGTCGCAGGCGCCGTCACCGAACTTGGTGAAAAACCCCATCAACGCCTCTGCGCCGTGGTCGGTGCCCACCACCAGGCCATTGTGCAAATTCGCTACGGCGTACTGCGCCATCATCCGCGCCCGGGCCTTGACGTTGCCCTTGATAAAGTCGATGCGTTCAGCACTGGCCTGCCCGGCAGACAGGCTGCCCATCAGCCCGTCGACGCAGGCGGCAATGTTCAGCGTCTCGATCTGGTCCGGTGCGATAAATTCCAGGGAGGCCTGGGCGTCGCGTTCGTCCGCCTGGGTTTTATAGGGCAGGCGCATGGCAATAAAGCGCGCCTCGTAGTCCTCGTCGCGCAGTTGCTCCACCGCCAACTGGCACAGGCGCCCGGCGGTCAGTGAGTCAACGCCGCCGCTGATGCCCAACACTAATGCGTGGCAGCCGGACTGGCGCAAAGTGCCCTTGATGAAGTCGATGCGCCGTTGCAGTTCAGCGCCCTCGCCACCCTTGCCGAGCAGCCGGTTGATCTTCAGTTCTTGTGCGATACGTGCCTGTGTGTCCATGTCACACCCCCAGTTGCGGATTGACGTTGCCGACGTTAAACACCTGCGCCGCATACTGCAGGAACGAGGCGTCTTCGCAGACGTTCTTGATCGGGTCATCGGAGAATTTCACCACCGGCTCGCCATGCACCCGCACCAGCTTCATCACGATGCTCAGCGGCTCCACTCCGTCGACATCACAGGCCAGGCTGGTGCCCATGCCAAAGCCGAACTTGGCCTTGCCTCGCACGTGCCGCAGGATCGGCAGGCATTTCTCGAAATTCAGGCCATCGGAGAACATCAGGTCCTTGGTCATCGGGTCGATGCCCAGCTCCTTGTAGCGGGCCAACACCTTGTCGGCCCAGACGATCGGGTCACCGGAGTCCTGGCGCAAACCGTCGTACAGCTTGGCAAAGTACAGGTCGAAATCCTTGAGGAAAAAGTCGGTGCTAATGCAGTCGGTCAGGGCGATACCCAAGCGCCCACGGTATTCGCGCACCCAGTTTTCCAGCGCCGCGTTCTGGCTTTCCCGCAGCCGGCCCAGTTGCTGGTGCACCATCAGCCATTGGTGGGCCATGGTGCCGATCAGCGGCAAGTCGAATTCGTAGGCCAGGTGCGCGTTGCTGGTGCCGATGAACTGGCCGGGAAAGTCGCGGCGCATGATGTCGACCACTTCGCGCTGGGCCTTGAACGACAACCGACGGCGGGTGGAAAAGTCCGAGACGCGAAGGTCCGCCAACTCGTCGCGGGTGAGATTCTTCTCCAGCCAGTCGAACTTCTGGTAGAGCTTGCGGGTGACGTCTTCGAGGGTCACGTCGGGGTATTTGGCGCGGTTGCGCAGTTCGCTGACCAGGGCCAATACCGGCTGTTCGAACATGATGCAGTGCAGCATCGGGCCAACCACGCGGATGTTCAGTTGGCCGTCGACTTCACTGACGTGGATATAGCGCAGGTTGAAGCGGAACAGGCCCAGGAAACGCTCGAAATCCGGGGTCAGGTATTCCCGGCGCTGGTTGAACAGAAAGCGCAGTTCACCTTCGCGCATGTTGAGGCCGGCGAGTTTTTCCAGCTCGGCCCGCAGCTCGGGAATCAGGTGCCCGAGTTTCTCTTTGGAGCGGACGATGAACTGGTATTCCACATCGACATTCGGGTGCTGGTGCAGCACGGCCTGCATCATGGTGAAGGTGTAGTAGTCGGTGTCCAGCAAGCCCTGGATCACGCTGTTCTCGTAGTCGTATGCACTTTCCATGAGGTACTCCTTAACGCGCGGCCATCGCGGCCAGTTCTTCCCGATTGCGGGTAATGACGACGCCTACTTGTTGCAGATGGTTGACCGCCTGCACGCCGCCCTCCTCGCTGATGCCACGGCACGCCGGCAGGTGCAGGATCACTTCGAAACCCGCCTGCAGCAGTTGCAAGGCGGTGGTCTTGACGCAGTAGTCCAGCGCCAGGCCGCCGACGATTACGCGCCGGATGCCCTGGGAGTAGAGGTATTCGATGACGCCGGTGGAGAGTTTGTCGTGAAGGTCGTGGTAGCAGGCGCCGTAGGGGTGCAGGTCGGGTTCGACGCCTTTCCAGATGAAGTAGTCGTAGTCATAGGGCGTGGGCAGTTCGTCCAGCAGGGTGAAACCCTCGGTGCCCGGCACGCAGTGGGCGACCCAGGTGACGTCGGCGTGCACCAGCCCGGTGGGTTTCAGCATGTCGCTGTGGTGTTGCACCACCCAGGGCGCGTGCGGGGTGTGGGCGTCCTTGCTGCCGACACGTCGCCCGGCGAGGCTGGCCATGTAATTGAGCTCGGCGCCGATCTCGTCACCGCCGGCGACCGGCAATTCATTGGGGCACAGTGGCGTGAAGCTCTTCTGGGCGTCGACGTCGAATGAGGCGATAGCGTTTTTAGAGACGGTCATGTGCGTGTTCTCCTGTGGCCTGGACACAAAAGTACACGTCATGTACTTTCATAGCAAGAAACATTTATTTACCTATGCTGGATCGAGTACACGACATCGCCGCTTGATCCGTTAGACTGTGCCCCACCGCTGCCAACAGGACCCGACATGCCAGACCACGCCCCACCCCTTAGCGCCTACCTGCACACCGTGGACTTATGCGTGCTGTTCTATTGTCGTGCCTCCGGGGAGTTGAAGATCCTGCTCAACCAGCGCGAAGCCGAGCCCTTCGCCGGACACTGGGCGTTGCCGGGCGTGGTGGTGAATGGCGGCGTGCAAGATCTGAGCCTTCAGGATGCCGTGGAACGGTTGCGGGCCAGTGACAAGGTCGGCCTGGCGCTGGCCTGGTGCGAGCAGGTGGGTACGGTGGGTGATGCGTTTCGTGATCCGCGCTGCTGGTCTTCGTCGACCTATTACCTGGCGATCGCGGCTGATGAAGTGACGCTGGCCGGGCATCAGCGCTGGTTCTCGCTGGATGCGGTGGCGGGTAGCGCGGTCAAGTTGCCTTTCGATCACAACGGGATTGTGGCGGCGGTGCAGGAAAGACTGTTTTCCAAGTCGCTGTACAGCAGCTTGCCGTTGATGTTTTTGGGCAATGAGTTCAGTGCACCGGAGGCGACTACGATCTTCTCGCTGGTGCTGGCGCGGCCGGTGCTGAAGACCAGTATTCGCCAGCGGTTGCTGAAGTTGACTGAGGCCGGTTTCTTGCGGGAGACGGGCCGCAAGAAGCATGGCGAAGGCGGACGGCCGCAGGCGACAGTGGAGAACCTGAAGCCTGGCGCGGTGTACTTCTTTGATCGCAGCTTTGCCGAATAAGACCAAGCCCCCTTCCCTGAGCAATGAAGATCAAACTGTGGGAGCGGGCTTGCTCGCGAATGCGGTGTATCAGTCAGCATATCCGGCGACTGACACTCCGCATTCGCGAGCAAGCCCGCTCCCACATTTTTTGATCTGCGGTGGTTCAAGGAGATGCGTCCGGCTCAATTCATCCAGTTGCCGCCGTCGACATTGTAGGTCTGGGCAACCACGTAATCGGCCTCTTTGGACGCGAGGAAAACCGCCATCCCGGTGAGGTCTTCCGCCGTGCCCATCCTCCCAAACGGCACCTCGGCCCCCACGCGCTTTTTCTTCTCGCCCAGCGGCAGCCCTTCGTGTTTGGCAAACATCGCGTCCACCCCGTCCCAATGCTCACCGTCCACCACACCCGGTGCGATGGCATTCACATTGATCCCCTGTTTGATCAAGTTCAGCCCCGCCGACTGCGTGAGGCTGATCACCGCCGCCTTGGTCGCGCAGTAAACCGCCACCAGAGCTTCACCCCGGCGCCCGGCCTGGCTGGCCATGTTGATGATCTTGCCGCCATGGCCCTGTTTGATCATCTGCTTGGCCGCCGCTTGCAAGGTAAACAGCGTACCGGCGACGTTGATCGAGAACAGCCGGTCGAAGCTGTCGCGGGTGATGTCGGTGATGGGTGCCAGGTCGAACAGAGCAGCGTTGTTGATCAGGATGTCGAGCTTGCCGGCCTGCGCCACCACGGCGGCAATCGCGGCGTCGATGGACGCCTGGTCGGTGACGTCCATGGCCACCGCGTAGGCCTTCGGGCCCAGCTCCGTGGCGGTAGCCCGTGCCCGTTCCAGGTTGATATCGGCGATGGCGACGGTGGCGCCTTCGTTGATGTAGGCCTGGGCAAACGCCCGGCCAATGCCTCGGGCGCTGCCGGTGACCAGCGCGCTTTTACCTTCCAGTCGTTTCATGAATGCAGTGTCCCTGAGGTGGTTATTTCGGGTAGCCGGCGCGTTTCATTTCGCGCTCGGTGGTGGACTGCGCCTCGGCCAGTGCCTTGTCGACGGTCATGCCGCCGGTGAGCGCTGCCGAAAACAGCTTGCCCACCGAGGTGCCGATGGCCTGGAACTCGGGGATCGTCACGTATTGGATGCCCACGTACGGCACGGGTTTGGCCGACGGGTGCGCCGGGTCGGCGTGTTGCATCATCTGCAAGGTCACCTTGGCAAAAGGCGCCGCGGCCAGGTAGGCCGCGTTGTAGGTGGACTGGCGCGTGCCCGGCGGGACGTTGGTGATGCCCTCCTTGTCCGCCACCAGTTGGATGTATTCCTTGGAGGTGGCCCAGGTGATGAAGGCCTTGGCGGCGTCCTTGTGCTTGGAGGTGGCCGGGATCGCCAGGGACCAGGCGTACAGCCACGACGAGCCCTTGTCGGTGACTTCGGTAGGCGCGGCGGCAAAGCCCACGCTGTCGGCGACTTTGCTTTGGGTTTTGTCGGTGGTAAACGAGCCGGCCACGCTGGCGTCGACCCAGATCGCGCATTTGCCGCTGTTGAACAGCGCCAGGGTTTCGTTGAAACCATTGCTGGAGACGCCCGGCGGGCCGTAGTTCTTCAGGGTATTGACGTAGAAGTTTGCCGCCGCGGTCCATTCCGGGCTGGTCAGTTCGGGTTTCCATTGTTCGTCAAACCAGCGCGCACCAAAGGCATTGGCCATGGTACTCAGCAGCGCGACGTTTTCACCCCAGCCAGCCTTGCCCCGCAGGCACATGCCGTATTGGTCCTTGGTGGGCTGGTGTAGCTTGGCGGCGAACTCGCCCAGTTGGGTCCAGGTTGGATGTTCCGGCATCGTCAGGCCGGCCTGCTTGAACAGGTCGGTGCGGTAATAAGTCACGGTGCTTTCGCCGTAGAACGGCAAGGCGTAGAGGGTGTCGTTCACCGACAGGCCCTGGCGCACGGCGGGGAAGATGTCTTCCACGTCGTAATCGGCGGGCAGTGGCGTGATCGGTTCGAGCCAGTGCTTGGCGCCCCATAGCGGGGTTTCATAGGTGCCGATGGTCAGCACGTCGAATTGGCCGCCCTGGGTCGCGATGTCGGTAGTGAGGCGCTGGCGCAGCACATTTTCTTCGAGCACCACCCAATTGAGCTTCACCTCGGGGTGCTGCTGTTCGAACACCTTGGACAGGCGTTGCATGCGGATCATGTCACTGTTGTTGACCGTGGCGATGGTCACGGTTTCGGCCGCATGGGCGGCCATCGCGAGTGTGAGGCCGGAGAGCAGGAACAGCGCTTTCGGTATCTTGAACATGGCGGTTTTCACTTATTGTTTTTGTTGTTGACGGCCCGATTACAGCAGCTTGCCCTGGGCCGGACAAACGACTGGCGGATGCCCGGCTGATACTTTTTTAACCGCGCCCGCCTGGATCAAAAAAGTATCAGTGGCGGGCAAAACCCGGGGTAGCGGCTGCTTGGCCAAAGGGCGTATTTTGGTGCCATTCCAAAAAGCCCAAAAGGGCCAAACCCATGCCTGCAAGCCGATCCGCCCTTTTCGAGCAGCGCCCCGCCGAGCTGGAAGTGATTCTTGCCGAGCCCGAGCATGGCTTTCGCTGGTACGAACATGACTATCCGTTCGAACTCGCCCGCTGGAACCATCACCCCGAATTCGAAATCCACCTGATCCGCCAGGGCAGCGGCAAGCTGGTGGCGGGTGACTATATCGGTGCGTTTGGCGCCGGCCATGTGGCGCTGATCGGCCCCGACCTGCCCCACGACTGGATCGGCGACCTGGCCCCGGGCGAATACCTGACGGGGCGCGATGTGGTGTTGCAGTTCGACGGTGCGGCGCTGCTGGCCCTGCGCAACACGCTGCCTGAGCTGGGCGACCTGCAAGGCCTGTTTGACCGGGCCCGGCGCGGCCTGGAGTTCACCGGCGAGACGGCACTGAAGGCCGCGCAACTCCTCGAATCCATCGGCCCCGCCCAGGGGCTGGCGCGCCTGATTCTGTTCATCCAGTTGCTGCACACCTTGATGCAGGCGCGGTCGGGGGAAGCCCATTGCCTGGCCAGTGCCTGTTACACGCCAAGCCTGGACGCCCGCAGCTCGGAGCGCATCCACAAGGCTTTCGACTACCTGATGACGGAATTGACCGGCGACCTGCGGTTGTCGGTGATCGCCCAACGACTGGACATGAGCGAGCCGGGCTTCTCGCGGTTTTTCAAACGTGTCACCGGCCACGGTTTTATCGACCTGATGCGCAAGTTCCGGGTGCAGCGCGCCTGCCGACTGTTGCTGCAAAGCGAAATGTCAGTGGCCGATATCTGCTTTGAAGTGGGCTACGCCAACCTCTCCAATTTCAACCGGCACTTTCGCATCGAGATGAACCAGACACCCAGCGAGTATCGCAGGGAGACGGCGATGTACCTGTTCAACCGCAACGGTGATCAGGCGCTGCCGTTTACCAAGGCGCACTGAGCCAGGCGTGCCACTTCCAGCTCCCTATCGGCGCGGTGTCGCTGGTCATCCTCCAGAAACCACGCCGCCGACAAGCCGGCGTGCGCCACCACCCATTGCAACAGGCGCTGGCGCTCCAGGCCCGCGGCTCCGGCGATGATCTCGACCTGGCGTGCAAATCGCGCCGGATCGGTGCAAGTGGGCAAATCCGGATTGCAGATCAAATTCGCGTAGTCATAGCCGCGCTCGCCGGTCACCCGCTTGGGATCAATCGCCAGCCAGCCCCGGGGGCCGAAATCGAGGATGTTGTCGTGGTGCACATCACCGTGCAGCACCACCGGTTCCTGAGGTGAAGCCAGCAGGCTGCGGGCCGTGGCGGCACACTCGCGTATCCGCCCGCCTTTGCCCTCAGCGGCGAGCCACAGGGAGCGGAACCAGTGCTCCAATGAGTGCAAGCCCGCCGGTGGCGACGAGCGCGGGGCATGCAACAACGCCACGGTGGCGCAGGCAATGCGGCTGGCTTCATCGTCCTGGCCGTTGAGGGCCATGTGCATCAGCGAACCCGGGCCTGTTGCGCGCTCCATCAGCACCGCATCGCCGTCATGCAAAAACACTCGGGCAGCGCCCTCGCCGGCCCACCAGGTCATCAACTCGCCGCCGAGCTTTTCCTCAGGCTCGCGGGCGATCTTGAGCATCGCCGGCTGCCCGTCCCAGCGCACCGGCAGCAGGTCGCTGCCGGGGGTGATGATGGCGTCACCCTCGGGTGTCAGGTTCCAGCGTTTCAAATAGTGATCGAACATCGGACGACTCCCAGTGCGAGGTCCCGCAGGATGCCACAGTCGCGTTCATCAGCTCCGTTACGTTTCTGACCATAAGGCCGACTAAATCGCACTTTTCTCAATTCCTTCATGCAATTGACACAAATTGGTACAACCTGTGCAAACGTTTGCGGAACGAACCTGGACACCAGGTTCACCTCAACCCGAGGAATCGGGCCACAACCGCGTAAGAACAGGGATTTTCAATGCAACCCACTTCCAGACGGCCCGTGTCGGCCACCCCTTTTGCTGTTTCCCTGCTACTGGCTACCGTTACGGGAGTACTCAGCGCACCCATTTTGGCGCAGGAAAAACCCTCCGATGACTCAGCACAGGGCGAAACCCTGGCCCCGGAAGCCAGCCCCTCAAAAAAAGGCGTGTACCTGTCGGACTGGTTCAATCAGGACCTGACGGTGATCGGCAGCAAAGACATCAGCTTCGGCCCCAAACCCGCGGATGACGTGTACCTGGAGTACGAATACTTCGGCCGCAAGGGCCCGTTCGAACTGTATGGCTACGTCGACATCCCGAAGATCTTCGGCATCGGCAACAGCAATGACAAAGGTGCGTGGGACCACGGTTCCCCGGTGTTCATGGAGCACGAGCCGCGTATCTCCATCGACTATCTCGCCGGCCGCAGCCTGGCCATCGGCCCGTTCAAGGAATGGTATGTAGCGTTTGACTGGATCTACGACCACGGCAGCAACAAGGACAACCGCGCCAACACCTTGTACAGCGGCCTGGGCACCGACATCGAGACCCACTCGCGGGTCAACCTGTCGGCCAACTTCTACGGCCGTTACCAGTGGGAAAACTACGGCGCCAGCAACGAGTATTCGTGGGACGGCTACCGTGCACAGATGAAATACATCGTGCCCATCGGCAGCTTCGACAATGGTGCGTCGCTGACCTATATCGGCTTCACCAACTACGATTTCGGCTCGGACCTGCACAAAGACAACCCTGCGCGCACCGCCAACGCCCTGGTTGCAACAAACGTGCTGTTGTATTCGTTCACTCACCTGCGTTTCACCCTGGTCGGCCGCTACTTCCACAACGGCGGCAACTGGGAAGACGGCAGCGAGCTGAACTTTGGCGACGGTAATTTCCGCGCCCGCTCCAACGGCTGGGGTTACTACGCCGGCGTGGGCTATCAATTCTGAGTGTGAACAAGGAGCAGTAGATGAAGACCTTTACCCGCCTTTCAATCGCCATCGGCCTGGCCGCCGGGGCGCTGTTGCCGCAGGTCGTGCTGGCCGATGCACCGGCCCCGATCAAGCCCAAGGTGATGCTGATCACCATGTTCGCCCCCGAGGCGCAGAACTGGATCGACCGCCTGGAGCTCAAGCAGGAAGTTCGCGTGCCGGGCTTGTCGGCCGAATATCCGGTGATCCGCTGCAACACTCAGGACGTGTGCCTGCTGGTGACCGGCATGGGCCAGACCAACGCCGCCGCCTCGACCCTGGCACTGGCGTTGTCGCCCAAATTCGATCTGCGCCAAAGCTACTTCCTGATTGCCGGGATTGCCGGGATCAACCCGCACCACGGCACCATCGGCACCGCCGCGTGGGCGCATTACCTGGTGGAATTCGGTACCCAGTGGGAACTGGATTCACGGGACGCGCCGAAGGATTGGCCGACCGGCTATATCGGCATCAATACCAAGGGGCCGAACGAGAAGCCGCCACTGGACTACAAGACCGAAGTGTTCGAGCTCAATCCCAAGCTGCAAGCCAAAGCGTTTGCGCTGTCGCAGAAAGTCGAGCTCAGTGAAAGCAAGGAGTCCACTGCCTGGCGCAAACACTATCCGTATGCGCCGGCCAATCAGCCGCCGCAGGTCACCCAGTGCGATACCCTGGCGGGCAATACCTGGTTCTCCGGGACTCGTCTGAGTGAGCGCGCCGAGGTCTGGACCAAGCTGCTGACGGACAATAAGGGCGTGTACTGCACCACCCAGCAGGAAGACAACTCCACCTACGAAGCGTTGCTGCGCGCCAGCCGTGAAGGGTTGGTGGATATCAAGCGGTTGGCGGTGGTGCGGGCAGGTTCCGACTTTGATCGGCCGTACCCGGGCTACAGCGAAGTGGACAACCTGTTGAAGTACGCGGACCAGGGGGGTTTTGTGCCGGCGCTGGAAAACCTGTACCGCACCGGTAATCCGCTGGTGCAGGCAATTCTGAAGAACTGGTCGGCGTGGGAAAAAGGCGTTCCCGAAGCCTGAATAAAGATCAAATGTGGGAGCGGGCTTGCTCGCGAATACGGTGTGTCAGCCAATACATTCGGCACTGATCCACCGCTCCCACACAAGCCCGCGCCCACAATGAGCGGGTCAGGGCAGGAAGATAATCTTGTCTGCACTGCCCTGGTTCACTTCCTCAAAGCACTTCACACCGTCGGCCAGCGACACTTCCCGCAAACCCGTCGGCAGCGGCAGCAAATCCTCATCGAAGAACCGCCCGAATTGCTCCAGCATCACGGCGCATTGCTCGCAGTTGTAGAGCAACGAATTGATCCCCACCACCGAACCACCCTTGCGGTACAACGCCAGGGCCGGCAGTTGCACGTGCCCGTCCACCGGCGCGGCAATGATTGCGATACGGCCAAAAGGTGCCAGGGCCGCCACCGCGGCCGGCAGCCAGAAACCGGTGGTGTCAAAGATCACATCGGCGCCCGTACCGAACAGCGCGTTGACCTGCCCTCCCAGCGCTTCCGGCTGGCCCAGTAAAAGCCCCTCGAAACCCTGATCGCGCAAGGCCTCGACCTGTTCCGGCCGACGCACGGCCCCGAGCACCTGGGCCCCACGGATTTTCGCCAGGGCCAAAGCCGCACTGCCTACGGCACCGTTGGCACCAATCACCAGCAAACGCGTGCCTTTAGTTACACCACTGCGCTCAAGGGCGTCCCACGCCGTGGTGTACGGCACGCCGAGACTGGCGGCCTGGGCAAAGCTCAAATGGCTGGGCTTGTGCGCCACGCCCTTGGCCGACACGGTGAGGTACTGGGCGTGGGAACCGTCAGCGAAAAAGCCCAGGTCGCGACCGGTGCCCCAGACTTCCTGGCCCACCAGTGCCTGCGGGCCGTCCACCACCACCCCGGCAAAGTCCCGCCCGGGAATGCGTGGCAACGTGGTGTAGGGAAAACGCCCGAGCACGTTCTTCACATCGCTGGGGTTCAACCCGGCGGCCTTGATTTGCACCAGGACTTCACCCGCTGCCGGCACCGGGGTGGCGACGTCGACGTAAGCGAGGGCAGCGAGATCGCCGGTGGCGGAAAATTGCAGTGCTTTCATGGCCAATATCCATCGAGGTTAAAAAGGGTTTCAGGAGAACCAGGCGCTGAACATTTGCCGGCCCATGGGCCAGAGCTTCTCGCCCATCAACATGCCCATCAGCCCGACCAGGGCGATGGCGGGAGGCGCGGGCGAGCGAAAGTCCAGGGCACCGTAAATCACGCCGACCAACAGGCCGATGGCCAGCGAAATCAGGTAATTCATGGAACACTCCGCAGCAAGGGTTGATGCGGTCAGTGTAGGGAAGCCAAATCCGAAGCATCGGCCAACTGCTTCAGGATTTCGGCCAAGCCTCAGACGGGATACTGCGACGGCGCCATCCCCAGTTCGCGGCGAAACATGTCGCTGAAACTGCTCGGCGAATACCCCAGGGAACGGGCGATAGCGCTGACCGGCTGGCCCTGGATCAACTCGGCCACGGCAGTGGCCAACTGCACCTGGCGGCGCCACTCGGCAAAGCCCATGCCCAGACTGTTCTGAAACAGCCGGGCCAGGGTACGTACGCTGGCACCGGCCGCTTCGGCGTGCTGTTCGAAAGGAATGTCCAGGGAAGGCGACGCCATCACCGCCTGGCAGGCACTCGTCAGGCGTCGGTCGGCGCCCACGGGCAAGGCAATGCGGATCGGCGAGCGCCGGGCCCGTTGCAGTTCCAGCAAGGCCAGGCCGACCACGGCCTCGTAGTAGACCTGGTCACCCTGGTCGCCCTGCTCCACCAGCGCCACGATCAGTTCGCGCAGCAGCCCGCCGACCTCGATCACTTGCACCTGGCTGTCCAGGGTCGCCGCCAGCGCCGGGCGCAGGTAGATGTTGCGCATCTGCAAGTCCGACACCACACGAATCCCGTGCTCGACACCTGGCGGCAGCCACACCGCGCGCTGGGGCGGCACCACCAGCGCTTCCTGGGGTGTCTCGACCCACATCACGCCGCTCATGGCGTAAAGCAACTGGCCCCAATCGTGCTGATGGGGCTCGACGTACAACCCGCGTGGGTAGGTACGCGCCAAGGGTTGCACGGGGACGGCGTGGTTGCTGAGGTCGGGCGGCGCGGCAAGGGCCATGGAGGGCACATCATTCAGGGCTGGAGAGCCATGATAAGACCTGCGGCGGATAATCCGAGTGAATTTTTACCGCGTCAGGAGGGTCACTTAAAGACACAGGGAGGGTTAACGGATCCATGACTAACGCAAAACTTTTCGTGATCGACTACACGCTGCATGGCCAGCCCAAGTCGTTCATCATCCGTCTGGAAAAACTCGACAACGCCGAAGCCTGGCATTGGGCAAGCTGCGATGCCGGTGTAGGCCGTATCGGGCGCTTTGCCCGGGAGCAGGTGAAGAAGACGAGCCAGCCCCAGGCCGAGAAATTCGGCATCCAAAACGTGCAATGGCGCCGCTCGGATGCGCGCCCCACCGCCTGAAAACCGCTTGAACCTGTAGGAGCGAGCTTGCTCGCGAAGGTCGTTAACGATAACGCGGGGCATCTGGTGCCCCGCGCCGCTCTCAGGTTTTTCGCGAGCAAGCTCGCTCCTACAGGCCGTCCGCGTTAGCCATGTGCCGACTTGGCACACTCGCACCCGGTCGCAGAAGCACAAGGCTCACCATGGGCATGATGCTCGGCGCAGCCTTGGCAGCAATACCCCTTGCCATCCTTCATCACCGCGTTTTTCCCCAACTGACAATTGCAGTGGGGGCAGGCGCATGTTTTCTCTTGCATGATCAGACTCCTGTTTCGTGGTCGTCCAGATGCGGCGAACGCCGGCACCTCAAGCAGTGACTACAGGCAATCATTCAAGGTTCAAAGGCCCTTCAGTCAGCCCGACGAGCGTTGCTGCGATACATGAACACCAGGGCCAGCGCCAGGCAGAGCATCGCCACGATCCGGCTGCCGGACAGTTCGATCGCCGGGTTGCCCAGCCAGCCAAAGTTGTCGATCAACATGCCCATGCCCAACTGCCCGACAATCACCGCCACTGTCGCCACCGCCGTGCCGACAATCGGTACCGCGCCAACCATCACCATCATGTACACCACCCCGAACAACGCCCCGGTCAGTTGCCACTTCGGCACGTCCAGCAGGCTGACTGCATGGGCTGGCTCGAAGAACAGAATCAGCAACCCGGTACTGATCGCGCCCACCACAAAGGTCAGCAGACTGCTGCGCAATACGCCCACCGCCTGTCCGAGGCGGCCGTTGATAGCGGCCTGCACACTCAACACCGCACCGGCGGCCACCACCAACACCAACAACAGAATCAGATTCATCGCCTTAACCTCGTGCAATCAGAACAAGTGCCACCACAATCAACGCCAGTGCAATCCAGCGCTCAACGTTGACCCGCTTGCGGGCAGTGCCAAACCAGCCGAAGTGGTCGATCAACACGCTCTTGCCTACCTGGCCCGACAAAATCGCAATCATGGTCATCGCGATGCCGATATGTGGCGTAGCCAGGGTCAACACCACCACGTACATCGGCCCCAGGAAGCCGCCAATCAGTTGCCAGCGCGGCAGATCGGTCAACGCCGGGCCCTTTTGTGGACCGCTGAACAGCAACAGCAAAAACAGGATCGCCGAGCCGACGCCGAAGATGCTCAAGGTCGCCCACAAGTGCCCCACCTGCACACCCAGCGGGCCCAGCAAGCCGGCCTCAACCGACAAACCCATGCCGGCGAAAATCACCAGCGGCAACAGCAACAACCGAAGAAACGTCTTGGGCCTGGCCTGAGCCACACCCGCCACTGAAGAAGCCTGCATACATCACCTGCGCGTTAGAGAGAGGAACAATGGCGTGCATTATCCGGTGGCGCTGCTGTGCGATAAATGGGAGCATGCCGACAACACCTTTGCGCAATGCGCACAGCATGGAGTCATGATGCAGGGCTTGAACGAACTGAGTTTCAAGGCGCTTCGCCTGTTTGTCGCAGTACTGGACTACGGCAGTTTCTCCGAAGTCGCACGCCGTGAAGGGCTGGCACCCTCCTCCATTTCCCGGCAAATCCAGTTGATGGAGCAGGCCCTTGGCCAACAGTTGCTGTACCGCCACACTCGTGCGGTCAGCCCTACCGAAGCCGGGCGCCTGCTTGGGCATCATGCGCGGTTGATGCTGGAGCAACTGGAAGTCGCCGGCCAGGCATTGCAGGAACAGGAAAGCGAACCCAGCGGCCTGGTGCGTATCAATGCGCCGATGGTGTTTGGCCAGCGCCATCTATCGCCGTGGCTTGGGGAGTTGTGCAGGCGTTATCCGAAGCTGCAACTGGATATCCAGCAAACCGACACCTACGTCGACCCGCTGCAAGACGGCACCGACCTGCTGTTTCGCATCGGCGTGCTGAACGATTCCGGCATGCAGGCGCGAATCTTCGCCCCGCAGCGCTTCCGCCTTGCGGCCAGCCCCGGCTACCTGGAACGTTTCGGTACACCGCGCCATCCGGACGAACTGGTGAACCACCAGTGCCTTGCCTACAAGGGCGTCACCGGCCAACAACGCTGGTTCTTCCGCCGCGACCAGGACGACTGGACGTCCTACAGCGTCAAGGGCCCGATCACCGGCAACCACGCCGACACCCTGACCCACGCCGCCGAGCAGGGCCTGGGGCTGGTGGTGTTTCCATCCTGGTTGATCGGCGAAGGGCTGCGTGCCGGCACGCTGCAGGCGGTGCTGACCGACTATGAAGTTGCGACGACCCTGGAGCCGCAACAGATTGCGGCGCTGTGGCCGGGCAGTCGGCGGCTGTCGTTGAAGGTGCGGACGGTGATCGACTACTTCGTCGAGTGTTTTGGGGCAGTGCCGTACTGGGACCGTTGAGTAACCGTGGGAAACTATTCGGCCCGCACTGTCGGGAAAAGTCCCCCCTTAAGTAAGTCCGATCTGATTTTCCAAAACATGGGTCAAAAACCTCTTGCTCTCGGGCAGACTTCGACGAATTCCTTCAGGAGAGACGTCATGGATGCCAGTCATTACCCGTTCGGAAACCTACAATCGTCCCCGCAAAAATCACCTTCCACCAGCAGTCGGTTGATCTTTGCCTGCTTACGAAATTTTGGCTATATTTGGCCAAAACCTCGGGAAGACCAAATGATTACCGTACCGTTGGGTGAAGCAAAAAATAATTTATCAAAATTGGTCGATGATGCCGCCGCCGGCCAAATCATCACCATAGCCAAGCATGGGCGCGCGATGGCTCGCCTTGTTCCTGTCGGGAAACCGACAGGCCGGCGAATCGGCGCAATGAAGGGCAAACTGGTGGTGCCGGATGACTTTGATGCGCCATTGCCAGACGACATGCTGGATGCGTTTGAGGGAAACCACCCATGAGAATACTGCTGGATACCCATATCCTGCTTTGGGCCCTGAGCGATGATCCAAAACTGTCAGCGAAGGCCAGAAAGCTGATCGAGAACGCGGCTGAAATTTACGTCAGTGCCGCCACATTCTGGGAGCTGGCGATAAAGGTCGGGCTCGGGAAGCTCAACGTCAACCTGGACGAAATTCGCGAATACTGCCTGGAAAGCGGCTACGTGGAACTGCCCATAACCCCGGAGCATGCCATCGCGGTCAAGGACCTTGAACACCATCACAGGGACCCGTTTGATCGGCTCATCATTGCGACGGCTATCATTGAGCCGATGAAGTTAGTGACCGCCGACCCAATAGTGGCGAAATACACATCATTGGCCGTCTTGACGTAAATAACTTCGCTCAAAACAACCACTGCCCGATCAGCCAGGCATTCGCCCCGCTGATCACCACGAACAAACTCCAAGCCAACAGCCGCGTCGGCACACTGTTCACGAACGGCCCCATCAGGCGCTTGTCCCCCGTCATGCGGATCAGCGGGTACAACGCAAATGGCAACTGCAGGCTCAATACCACCTGGCTGAGGATCAACAGCTTGCCGATGGCATCGTCGCCCATCAGCCACACACCGAGGAACGCCGGGATCAGCGCCAGGCCACGGGTAATCAGGCGTCGCTGCCAACAGGGAATGCGCAGGTTGAGATAGCCTTCCATGATCACCTGCCCGGCGATGGTGCCGGTGAACGTGGAGCTCTGGCCAGAAGCCAACAGCGCAATACCAAACAGCACACTGGCGAAGGCACCACCCACCAGCGGGTCGAGCAGGTGATAGGCGTCCTGGATTTCCACCACGTCGGTGTGACCGGTCTGGTGGAAAGCGGCGGCGGCCAGTATCAGGATCGCCGCATTGACCAGCAGTGCCAGGGCCAGGGAACCGATGGTGTCGATACGCGCCAGTTTCACCGCGTCCTGGCGACTGGCCAAATCCTTGCCGAACAGGCGGGTTTGCACGATAGAGGTATGCAGGTACAGGTTATGGGGCATCACCGTGGCCCCCAGAATTCCGATAGCCAGGTACAGCGGTGCGGCATCGCTGATGGCGGACAGCGACGGGGTGAACCCACGGAACACATCCGGCCAGTAAGGCTTGATCAGCACCAGCTCGATGAAGAAACACACGCCGATGGTCGCCACTAACGCCAGCATGATCGCTTCCAGCCGGCGGAAACCACGATTTTGCAAGGCCAGGATCAGCAACGTATCAAAGGCGGTGATAACAATCCCGGTGGTCAGCGACACCCCCAACAACAGGTGAAACGCCAGGGCGCAGCCGAGGACTTCAGCGAGGTCGGTGGCGATGATCGAGATTTCCGCGAGGATCCACTGCACAAATGACGAACGCCGGCTGTAGCGCTCGCGGCTCAGCTGCGCGAGGTCCTTGCCGGTGGCGATACCCAGCCGCGAGCACAAACACTGCACCGCCATCCCCGCCAGGCTCGCCAGCAACACCACAAACAACAGGTTGTAGCCGTAGCGCGAACCGGCCTCGATGGCGGTGGCCCAGTTGCCCGGGTCCATGTAGCCGATGGAGATCAGCAAACCGGGGCCGGCGAACTTCAGCACGCGCTTGAAAAACGACGCACGGGGATCAACGACGATGGAACCGGCGACTTCCGGCGGGCAGAACGGTGCAGTAGCGATTTTGGGCAGGCTGAATTTCACGCGGGGTACCAGGCTTTCACACAAGACGTGAACGCAGCTTATCAGTCAGACGCGACGGTACGCATCACCGTCTCCCGGGGCAGATCAAATGCCTCTACCACCTGGACCACCAGATCCATCTCCTGGTTCAGTGCCTCACGCTCCAGACGCTCGCGAATCACCCCGATCACCAGCACCGCCAGGGTGGTGATGGAATATGCCGGGCCGGAAAACGCCCGCACGCCGGAGACCAGCAGCATCGCCGCCGCCAGCGCCTGCCCTACCACAGGAATGGCCGTGGCCGCGCCCCGGCGCAGGATAAACCCGGTCAACCCGGCCAACGCAGTGCCGCTCAGGGCGGTGGTGGCGGAACGTCCGACATCGAAACGACTGAAAAAGCCCTGCTCCTTTTGCGCCGCAGCCTGCAGTTCCGCCTCGAACACTTGCCGATCGGCCTGGCTGAGCTTGTCCTTGTATTGCTCGATCAGCCGCTCGGCGACCTGCAGTTCCAGATCCGCCAGGGCCACCTTCTCGATCGGTTCATCAAACTTGATACCCACCCGCTGCGCGACGTCCTGGGCGATTTCGCGATAGCTCACGCCATGCCCCCGGGCCAGGTTCATAAAGGTATCGCCGCCCATGCGCTGCAACTCGATGGCCAGCTTCAAGGGTTCGCGCACTGTGGCGTCGATCGAGGCACTGCGCTTTTGCGCCATCAGCTCAGCGAAGAACTTCAACTCCTCCGGCCGCGCCTGCACCAGCAGCGGGAACAGGTCGACATCCTCTTCGGCAAAGCGCACTTCAGGGCTACGCTGATCGGCGCGGATCATGCCCCGGCGCTCCTGCAGCAGGTCGGTGTACTGCACCACTGTCTTCAACTGCGGCCAGTAAGCGGCATGGTCAAAAGTGGCCAGGTGCACATTCGCGACCTTGGCCTTGAGCGCGGGTGTCAGCGGGATGGCATAACGGCCGATGCAACGCTCGGTGTCGGGCTTGAGCGCCAGCGCCCAATCCTTGCTCGAATGGCAGTTGATCACCCGTCCCTTGAGCGGCGCCGACACCAGGTCCCAAGGGCTGGACGTACAAATCGCGCCGCCCATCAGCAACAGGTTGTTCAGCTGCAATTCACGCGCCACTTCGGGGCTGGCCAGCAGGCTCTTGACCAGGAGCCGCGCGCCCAGGGAATGGCCGATCAGGTTGATCTGCCGCACCTTGATCGACTCGCCGTGCAGGTACTTGGCCAACTCGGGCAGCAGGCTTTTAGCGACCTCATCCACCCGCGCCTCGACGCTTTTGTAGTGGTCGAGGAAATAGGCAATCGCCTTGCCCACCCCGATGGTCGCCGCACCCAGGGCGCCACCGCCGAGCATCGAAGCGATCACATCCTTGAACGGTGCAAACAGGTTTTCCAGGAAGTGCCCCGCCGGCCAGAACAGCATCAGGTTGGTAGAGCCTTCGATGGTTGCCAGCTGCCGGGAGAAATTGCCCAGTTGCTGCTGGTTGAAGAACGCCGAATAACCGTGCACGTAGAGATTGAGCACCTCCCCTTGGGGCTCGCCACACAACACAAACGTGGGCTTGCGGGTACGGTGCATTTCATCCCACTGGTGTTGCATGTGGCGGTGACTCCTGGCGACGACGGAGGGCGATAGTAACAAAGGGCGGGCTGCGGGAATGTGAAAAACTGATACTCGGACTATCCATATTCCTGCACAGTGATGACAGAAAACGTGGATTTTGTTCGCAGATTCAGTCCATTAACCTTTGTCGGGTCAACCACTGAAACCGAGGAACACCATGAGCAAGCCCGAATTTTTCATCACACCCGGTTACGGCGACATTGCACGGGAAACCCTGCATTACGCCCAGGCCGTAAAAATCGGAAACCGTGTCGAAACCTCGGGCCAGGGCGGCTGGGATGACCAGTTTCAGATTCCCGAATCCCTCACTGACGAGATCGCCCTGGCCTTTCACAACCTGGATCGCACCCTGGCAGAAGCAGGTGCCGGCTGGGAGTATGTGATCCACGTCAACTCCTACCACGTGGGCGGTTTTCCTCCCGAGGTGAACGAGCAGATGGTCAAGTGGTACCGCCATTACATGCCCAATCACGCGCCGATCTGGACCGAACTGGGGGTGGAGGCCCTGGGACTGCCAGCGATGCGTATTGAAATCCGCGTGACGGCGATTATTGCCTGACGCCGAACCGCTCGATCACCCAGTCGATAAACACCTTCAGCCGGGCGTTCTGATGTCGATTGGGTGGGTAGATGATGTGCAACGGGGCGGCGGGCCGAGTCCAGTCCGCCAGCACCGGGACGAGTTGGCCAGTCTCGACGTAGTAATCAACGATGGACTTGAAATGCTGTCCGACGCCCAGGCCAGCGAGCAGCATTTCCTTGAGGCCATTGCCTTCGTTGGTCGAAAAGGCGCACTGGCCTACCTCGTACCGAGTCGTGCCTTGCTCGAAAATCAACGGTTCCGGCTTGCCCGATCCGGCAAAAAAATAGCCGGCCTTGAGGTGGTTTTTTTCGAGGTCTTCGGGAGACTCGGGCGTACCCATGCGTTCCAGGTAGCCCGGCGCAGCGCAAGTGACATATTCCAGGTCCGCAACCTTGCGGCCGATCATGGCCATATCATCCAGCTTGCCAACCCGCAGCACGCAATCCACACCCTCCCCCACGATATTCACGGCGCGGTCGCTGATGCCCAGGGCGATGGTGATGTCGGGATACTCGCGATGAAAATCCACCAGCGCAGGAATCAACAGGCAATTGGCAAAGGACGCCGGCGCATCCACCTTCAGGTGACCACTGGGCTTGAGCTTCTGCCCGCGCAGGGCGTTGTCCAGTTCATCCAGTTCTGCCACCAGGCACAGCGCATGGTTGTAGTACTCCAATCCTTCCGGCGTCGCCGCCAACGCACGGGTGGTGCGGTGCATCAACTTGACGCCAAGGTGCTTCTCCAGGTCGGTGATGAGTTTGCTGACAGTGGAGCGCGGCAGTGCCAACTGGTCGGAGGCGCGGCTGAAGGAGCCGGTTTCGACGACACGGACGAAGGCACGCATGGCGAGGAGTTGGTTCATGGCGATGGCCGATAGGGCGAAAATGCCAAGTATTGTCTATAAAGCTGCACAATGGCGACAGGTATTCAGATAACAAAAAAACCGGCACAGGGCCGGGCGTTGACGGAAAAACTGACTCAGTTGGCAAAGTTTTCGATCTTTACCTGGCCATCAGGAAACGTGGCGACAATCTCCAACTCCCCTCCCATGGCACGAATGTAGTTACGCAGCGTGCTGATATACATGTCGGTGCGACGTTCCATTTTGGACACTGCCGCCTGGTTGATATTCAGCGCCTTGGCCAACGTGTCCTGGCTCATCTGTTGCGCCTTGCGCAGTTCATGCAGAGGCATTTCTTTCAGGTGCTGCTGGAGGATGCGCTCTGCATCGGCCCGAGCTTGCGGTGTCATGCGAGCCTGAAGCTCACTGAATTTTTTAGCCATGGTGACGGCCCTCTTTACGCAGTGTTTCCAAATGTTCGTCATACAAGGTCTCAGCCAGCGGGACGTATTCGTCATACCAGCGGCCTCGTCCTGTTTTGTCCCCGCCTATCAGCAATAAGGCACCCTTCGTATCCAGATCGCCCCACCGGCCTCCAAACTCGTCCGTATATTCAACGTCCCAACTCATGCAAATATTCCGTCCATGGAATATAAACTCAAGTGCATAACTGTAGAAGCCTGAGGGGCACACAGCCTCCCGTTTTCCCCGGGAAAGTGTTTGTAGATTATTCCCGCACGATTATCCGCCCATAAAAAAACCGCCCTTTCGGGCGGTTGAAGAGACTCGGTCTTGATCAGAAACCGAGGGAGAAACTGATGGTCATCGCATGGTCCTTGTCGTTGCGCGAGACCTGGCCGGAGTAGCCCAGGCCCAGCTTGCCGTTGGGGCTGATCTGATAGTCGATGCCGGCTTCCAGCACGGCGCTGTCCTTGGCAATCGGCACACCTTGGGTACTGAATGAAGTTCCACCGCCGTTGATAAAGCTCAGGTCGGCATCCGGCTTGGTATCACCAAAGGCATGACGCCAGCCGATGCTGCCCCGCGGTGTGATTTTCGAGCCGTTGCCCAAAGTGATGGTCTGGCCGGCACGCAGGCCCAGGGTGGAGAAGGTGACGTCTTGATCGGCATCACCGCGCAGGGCAGCCGAGCCGCCCTTCTCCTTGATGGTGTCGCTGTCGTAGTTGACGTAGGCCAGGCCGGCGAACGGTTCCAGGGCGACGCTGCCGGTTTGAATGGTGTAGCCGACTTCACCGAACACTTGCGCGCTGCGCGCCTTGTAGTCGGCCTTCAGGCGTTGACCCACACCACCCACCGCTACGTCGCGCTTGCTCTCGATGTCGTGCCAGCTGTAGGCCACGCCCATCCGTGCGGCGAACGCTTCCTGCTGGTACGCGGTGTAGGCCATCAGGTGATAGCTGTCGACGTCGGCGCTGGAGTTGCGGTGCTTGGCGTCGAGGTCGCTGCGGGTGTAACCGGCGGCAACACCGGCGCGCCAGGCGTCATCCAGTTGTTTATCGGTACCCAGCAGGAAGCCACTGAGGTTGCGATCCAGGTTGGCGGTGTTGCTGTCGCCGCCCATATGCCCCCAGGTGCCCAGCACACGTGCCCAGCCGACCATTTCGCCTTGGCAACCGGCGCTGCTCAGCTGGTTTTCGCTCGGTGCCAGGCTGCTGCGGGGATCGTCCTTACGGTAGCAGCCGGGTTGGCGCAGGCGCTCATTGACCGCATCACGGATGTAACGCGAGTCTTCGAGCAAGGCGCTGGCGGTACTGGCGTGGATTTCCCCCGACAGGTTGTCGAACGCGGCGCGAGCCCCGGCGACGCTGCCGTTGAGCAGTGCGTTTTGCACCGCCGCACCGCCCACCGCTGCGCCACTGCCCAGTGCTGCCGCTACCGCCCGCTGATTGCCGGTGGCCGCCACGCTGGCGTAGCTGACATTATTGCGGCTGACCGCCAGCGCAACCTGGTTCGGGCTGTAGCTGAGCGCGGTATTGAGGAACGCCAGGTTCTCAAGGTTGGTGGTAGCGAACGTTCCGGTGACCCCGCCGTCGGCGGTCAACAAGGTGTAGGTAGTTGGCCCGGCATACGGCGCCAGGTTGACCACATTCAGCGTGCCCGCCAGGTCCGCCGTGCCGCCTACCGCCAGGGCCCCGGCAGCCGATGGGGTGATAACCAGGTTCAGCGCGCCATCGGTGGCGTTGGTGAAGTTGCCGGCGACGCTCAGCTTGCCACTGTCCGGGGCCACCGCACCGTGGTTGACCAGCGAACCAACGCTGCCATTGCCCGTCAGCCCGGCACCGTTAGCCACGGTGACCTGCCCACCGAACACTGCATTTGGATTGGCCGCGTTGCCGACTTGCAACACGCCCTGATCCACCGCCACCGTCCCGCTGAACGGCTGGTTGCCGGTCAGCAGCAGGGTACCCGCACCTTGCTTGACCAGCGCACCGGTACCGCTGAGCACTCCGTTGAATTGACCGCTGCTCAGTTGCGTGAACAGCAAGCGCGCGTTGTTGCGGATATTGCCCCGCAGGCTGGTGGTGTTACCGGCCAAGGTCCCGCCACTGACGGTGGTGCCGCCGGTGTAGGTATTGGCGCCCGTCAGCACCAGGGTACCGGCATCCAGCTTGTTGATGCCGCCCGTGCCCACCAGCGGCGCATCGATCTGCGTGGTCACGCCAGCGTTGACCCGTGCTGCGGCCAAGCTGCCGTCCGGCGCATTGGTCGGGCTCAGGCTGCCGCCTGCACCGGCCACCAGCGAGTAGCCCGGATCGAGGAACTGCAGACCGGTGAAGCCCTGATTACCCTCCACTGTCACGGTCCCGCCCTGCCCGCCAAACACTGCGAACTGGTTGGTTGACGCCTGGCCCTGGGTGCCGTTCGGATCGGTCCAGTTGGTGCCCGGGCCCCACGTCCCGCTGCCGCCGGTGATCGTGCCGTCAGGATTGGTGGTGCCGCCGTTCCAGAACTGGACTTGCCCCGGCGTGGTTTGCACCAGCAGGTTGACCTGATTGGCCAGCGCGGTTTGCAAGGTCAGCGCGCCCGGCAGGATGCCCGAAGGCAGCGTGCCGTAAGCCAGGCCGTTGTCGGTCAGGCTGCCGCCGTAGCGGAACAGTTGGTAAACCCCGGTGCCGAAGCCGCCGGCGTCGGTGACGTTCAGCGTGCCGTCCAGGGTCAGGTTGCCGGCCACATTCACCACCGAGGTAGAAGCGCCCGGCGCGCCGAGGCTGAAGTCCAGGTTGGTCCCCGACGACAAGTTGAGACCGCCTACCGACAACGGGGTGCCGCCAGTGCCTGCGGTCAGGGTCGAGCCGTTCGCCAGGGTGACCGTACCCGCCAGTTGGCCCGAACCGCCCAGGGAGGCGCCACTGCCCACCAGCACATTGGCGCTGTTCAACGTGCCATTGACCAACAGGCCGCCGGCGTTGACGTTGGTATCGCCGGTAAAGGTGTTGTTGCCACTGAGCAGCAGGTCGCCGGTACCGTTTTTGTTCAGCACGCCGGCGCCAGTGAGGTTGCCGGTGTAGGTGCCATCCGCCGCCTGTTCGAAGGTCAGGGTCGCATTGTTGGCGATCGCGCCCTGCAGGCTGCTGGTGTCACCCGAAGTGATACCGCCGTTCAAGGTGGTGCCGCCGCTGTAGGTGTTGGCACCGGTGAGCAGTAGTGAACCATTGCCGTTTTTCACCAGGCTGCCAGTGCCACTGATGACGCCACCGAGGGTGGTGTCTTGAGTGCCCGCGAGGCCCAGTTGCGCACCGAGGTTGATCCCATTATTGAGCTGCAACGCCGCCGTGCTGTCGAGTACTGAATTGCCGGTAACACCCAGGGCACCACTGCCCAAGGCATTGTTATTGCCGAGGATCAGCGTGCCTGCCGCCAACTGCGTCCCGCCGCTGAAGGTGTTGTTGCCATTGAGGGTCAGGCTGGCCGCACCGTTCTTGACCAGGCTGCCGCTGCCACTGACCACACCACCCAGGGTCAAGGCGTTGGACCCGGCGACATTCAAGGCGCCGTTCACAACCACCGCGTTAGCCAGGTTGACCGCCGTGTTGCTGTCCAGCGCGGTGCCGTTGGCCGTCGTCAATACGCCGGTGCCGAGTGCGCTGTCATTGCCCACCACCAGCTTGCCGCCATTGAGGGCAGTGCCGCCGGTGTAGCCGTTGGTGCCATTGAGTACCAAGGTGCCGGTGTCGTACTTGCCCAGCGTGCCGGCGCCGTTGATGGCCACGCCGATGGTGGCAGTGTTGTCAGGGTCGACACGAATCGCCGCATTCCCGGTGCCGCCATTGACCAGGTTCAACGCGCCCGCCGTGCCGTCCACCAGGCTGTAGCCGTCGGTGGCGAACTGCAGGCCGGTGATACTTTGTGTACCGTTGACCGTGACCGTGCCCGCCGTGCCCTGGAACACCGCGAAACTGTTGCCCCAGGCCTGATTGACGGTACCGTCCACATTGGTCCAGTTGGTCGTACCGGTGCCCCAGGTGCCGCTGCCGCCGTGAACGGTGCCGTCGCCCACCAGTTGGCCGCCGTCCCAGAACTGCACAGTGGTGTTCGGTGCCGTCACCAGCAGGTTGACCTGATTACCGACTGCCGTCTGCACCTGCAGATCCCCCGGCGTCACGCTGCCGGGCACCGCGCCGATCACCAGGCCATTGTCGGTCAAGCCGCCGGTGTAGTTGATGATGCGGTACACACCACTGCCGAAGCCGCCGATATCGCTGACGTTGAGGTTACCGTCGAGGGTCAGGTTACCGCCAACATTGATCAACGCATTACCGCCGCCGACGACCGGTGTACCCAGCCCGACATCCAGGTTGGAGTTACCCGACAACACCAGCGAGCCCACCGACAAGGTACTGCCGGTCGAGCCTGCCAGGTGCCCGCCATCGGCCACGGTGACGGCGCCGCCAAGGCTGCCGGTGCCCGTGAGCGTCGCGCCGCTGTTGACCGCGACATTGGCGCTGGCCAGGGAGCCGCTGACGTTCAGGGTGCCACCGTTGACGCTGGTGTCGCCGGTCAGGGTGTTGATGCCGCTGAGGGTCAAGGTACCGGTACCGAGTTTGTTCAGTTGCCCACCACCGTCGAGTACCCCGTCAAAGGTACTGCTCTGGTTGCCGCCACCCAGGCTGAGGATATTGCCGCCGCCGATCAGTGCGGTGCCGTTGCCGGTCAGGCTGCCAAGGCTGGCAGAAGCCCCGAGATTGAGCTGGGTACCGGCACCCAGGATCAAGCCGGCGTTATTGCCGAGCGCCGTCGCACTGGTGGTGGTCAGGCTACCGCCGAGTACATTGAAATTGCCGCTGAAGGCGTTGTTGCCGCCAAGGGTCAGGTCGGCTGCGCCATTTTTGGTCAGGGTGCCAGCGCCATCCAACACGCCGCCCAAGGTCAGGTTGTTGGTGCCGGTCACACTCAGGTTGTCGTTGACCGTGACGTTGTTGGCCAGCACCAGCGCCGAACTGTTGTCCAGCGTCGAAGGCCCGGCCACGGTCAAGGTGCCTGAGCCGAGTGCCGCTGCACCGCCGAGAGTCAAGGTACCGGCGTTCAGCGTGGTGCCGCCGGTATAGGTATTGGTGCCATTGAGCGTCAGGTTCGCCGCGCCGTTTTTACTCACGCCGCCTGCCCCGCTGATCACGCCGCCGAGGGTCAGGTCATTGCTGCCGGTAACGCCTAGGTTGGCATTCAGGGCGATGTTATTGGCCAGGCTCAACGCCGTGTTGCTGTCCAGGTTCGAAGCGCTTGCCACCGTCAAGTTACCCAGGCCCAGCGCCGAAGTGTTCCCCGCCGTCAGGGTCCCGGCGTTCAAGGTGATTCCACCGAGGAAACCATTGGCGCCATTCAGGACCAGATTGGCCGCGCCGTTTTTGGTCAGGCTGCCGGCGCCGTTGAGAGCGCCACCGAGGGTCAGGTCGGCCGTGCCGCCGACCCCGAGGTTACCGGCCAGGTTAATCGCGTTGTTCACGCTCACTGCAGTGGCCGAATCCAGCGTGGTGCCGTTCGCGGCATTGAGTGTGGCGCTGCCCAGTGCCGAATTCGACGCCAGGATCAGCCCGCCCGCGTTCAGCGCAACCGGACCGAGGAAGGCATTGTTACCACCGAGGGTCAGGTTAGCCGCGCCGTTTTTGATCAAGCCACCGACGCCGCCAATCACGCCATTGAGGGTCAGCGCATTGCTGCCGCCAACCGTCAAGTTGCCGAGCAGGCTCACTCCATTCGCCAGGGACACGGCGGTGTTGCTGTCCAGCGTGGTGCCGGACGAAGTGCTTAATTGTCCGCTGCCAAGGGCCGTGTTGCTGCCCACCACCAATGTCCCGCCTTGAAGCTCGGTGCCTCCGGTGTAGCTGTTGGCGCCATTGAGCACGAGGGTGCCACTGTCGAGTTTGGCCAGGGTGCCACTGCCGTCAATCCCCACACCGATCGTCGCGGTGGACCCCGGATCGACACGGATCGCGGTGTTGCCGCCAGTGCCGTTCACCGCCGTCAACTGCCCTGCCGCGCCGCTCACCAGGTTGTAGCCATCGGTAACGAATTGCAGCCCGGTGAACGATTGCCCGCCTACCACCGTCACGGTGCCCGCCGCACCCTGGAATACGCCGAAATCAGCCGCCCATGGCTGGTTGACCAGGCCATTGACCGAGGTCCAGTTGGTGCCGCCAGCCGTCCAACTGCCGGTGCCGCCGTCCACCACGCCGTTGGCGATAGTCTGGCTGCCATCCCAGAAGCGGATATTGGCGTTCGGCGCCGCCACCAGTACGTTCACCTGATTGCCCACCGAGGTTTGCACCACCAGGTCGCCGAGGCCGAAGCCCACCGGCACGCCGGTGACATTCAGGCCCAGGTCGGTCAGCGCCCCGGTGTAGTTGATCAAGCGATACACCCCGACGCCGAAGCCACCGGCATCGCTGACGTTCAGGTTGCCATCGAGGGTCAGGTTGCCGCCAACGTTGAGCAACGAGGTGGTGGACGGTGCGCCAAGCGCTACGTCCAGGTTGCCGCTGCCGGACATCACCAGCGAACCGGCCGACAGCGTATTGCCGCTGCTCAAGGCCAGGTGGCCGCCATTGTTGACGTTCAGCGCACCCAGTACCGAGCCGGTGCCGGTGAAAGTCGCGCCGGTATTGACGTTGACATTGGCACTGCCCAGCGAACCGCTGAGGTTCAAGGTGCCTGCGTTGACGTTGGTGTCGCCGGTGAGGCCATTGATGCCGGTCAGGTTCAGGGTGCCGGTGCCGACCTTGGCCAGGGCGCCGCTGCCACTCAGGCCGCCGTCAAAGGTGCTGGTGGAATTGAGGCCGCCCACCGACAGGGTGTTGCTTGCGCTGACCTGCACATCACCGCTGCCGGCAAGGGTTGCCAGGCTGGCATCGCTGCCCATGATCAGCGACGCGCCGGCGCTGACATTGGCGCCGGAGGTATTGCCCAGTGCGCCGGTACTGGCAGTAGTGACGCTGCCGGAAAGGATGTTCAAGGCGCCGGTAAAGGTGTTGGTGCCGCTGAGCGTCAGGTCTGCCAAGCCATTTTTGTTCAGGGCGCCAGCGCCGCTGATCACGCCGCCGAGCGCCAGATTGTTATTGCCGGCCACGTTCAAATCAGCGTTGAGGATGATCCCATTGTTCAGGGTCAGCGCCGCGCTGTTGTCCAGTGTGGAGGTGCCTCCCACGGTCAGGCTACCGCTGCCCAGCGCCGCACCGTTACCCAGCGTCAGGGTACCGGCGTTGAGGGTGCTGCCGCCGCTGTAGGTATTGATGCCGTTGAGGGTGAGATTAGCCGCACCGTTCTTGATCAACTGACCGGTGCCCCCGATAAGGCCGCCCAGTGTCAGGCCTTGAGTGCCGCCGACGGTGAGGTCGGCATTCAGGGCAATGCTGTTGGTCAGTGCTACCGGGGCATTGCTGTCCAGCGTCGCCGCGCCGTTGACTGCCAGGCTGCCGGTGCCGAGGGCCGCATTATTGCCGACGGTCAGCGTGCCGGCGTTCAACGAGGTGCCGTCGATAAACGTATTGACGCCGTTAAGGATCAGGTTGGCTGTGCCGTTTTTCACCAGGTTGCCGTTGCCGCTGATGACGCCGCCCAAGGTCAGATCCGCCGTACCGCCGATCGTCAGCGGGCCGGTCATGCCGATCTGGTTGCTCAGGCTGACGGCGGTGCTGGCGTCCAAACTGGTGTTGGCGGCGGTGGTCAACGCACCGCTGCCCAAGGCGTTGTTGGCGCCGACAATGATCTTACCGGTGTTGAGCGTCGTACCGCCCTGGTAGTTGTTGCTGCCGTTGAGGGTCAGGTCGGCCGCGCCGTTCTTGATCAAACCACCGATGCCGCTGACGTTGCCGCCGAGGGTCAGCGCATTGCTGCCAGCGAGGGTCAGGATGCCACCGAGGTTGACGGCATTGCCCAGGGTGGCGGCGGTGTTGGCGTCCAGGGTGGTGCCGTTGGACGCGTTCAGCGCGCCAGTGCCCAACGCAGTATTGGCGCCGACAATCAAGGTCCCGGCATTCAGCGCCGTGGTGCCGGTGTAGGTGTTGTTGCCATTGAGGGTCAGGCTCGAGGCGCCGGTCTTGATCAGGCCGCCCGCGCCGGCGATCACACCACCGAGGGTCAACGGGTTGGCCCCGCCGGCGGTCAGGTTGGCATTGAGGTTGATCGCATTGCCCAGGGACAACGCGCCAGTGCTGTCGAGGCTACTGGCGCCGCCCACCGTCAATGCCCCAGTGCCCAGTGCCGTGGCATTGCCCAGGGTCAGGCTGCCGGCGTTCAGGGTCGCGCCGCCCTGGTAGGTGTTGGCGCCGTTGAGGGTCAGGTTGGCCGCGCCGTTCTTGATCAGTTGGTTGGCGCCACTGAGCACGCCGCCCAGGGTCAAGGCGTTGCTGCCCGCCACGCTCAAGTCGGCGTTTAATGCGATGTTGTTGGCCAGGGTCACGTTGGCGCTGCTGTCCAGCGAGGCCGCACCCGCGACGGTCAGGTCACCGACGCCGAAGGCCGCGTTATTACCGGCGGTCAGCGTGCCCGCGTTGAGAGTTACGCCGTTGAGGAAAGTGTTGGCACCGTTGAGGACCAGATTGGCCGCGCCGTTTTTGGTCAGGCCGCCGCTGCCCGCAACGACGCCCCCAAGGGTCAGGCCGGCGGTCCCGCCAATGTTCAGGTTGCCGGTTACGCCGACGCCATTGGTCAGGGAAACATTAGTGCTTGCGTCCAGCGTGGTGCCGTCGGCCGTGTTCAAAATGCCGCCTGCACCCAGCGCCGTATTGGAGCCGACGATCAGCGAACCGGCATTGAGCATGGTGTTGCCGGTGTAGGTATTGGCGCCACCGAGGGTCAACGCCGCAGTGCCGTTCTTGATCAGGCCGGCCGCTCCGCTGATTGCGCCTGTGAGGCCCAGGGCCTGAGTGCCGCCGATGGTCAAGTCCGCCGCCATGAACACCGTGTTGGCCAGTATCACCGCCGTGGTGGCATCCAGGGTCGTGCTGGCGGCCGTGTTCAGGGCGCCGGTGCCCAGTGCATTGTTGTTGCCCACCAGCAGCGTGCCGGCGTTGAGCGTGGTAGGGCCGCTCTGGGTGTTGTTGCCTGTCACCGTCAGGGTCGAGGCGCCATTCTTGGTAATCCCTCCCACACCCGAGATCACACCCCCAAGGGTCAAGGCGTTGCTGCCGACCGTGGCCAGGTTGGCGTTGAGGATGATGTTGTTGTTCAGGGTGACATTGGCGCCGGTATCAAGATTGGCGCCGCCATTGACGTTCAGTACACCGGTACCCAGTGCGTTGTTATTACCTAATACCAACGTGCCGGTGTTCAGGTTAGAAGGGCCTGTAAAGGCCGTGTTGTTGCCATTTAGCGTCAGGGTGCCGCTGCCACTCTTGCTGAGCCCACCCGCCCCGTTGATCACGCCTCCCAGGGTCAAGGACCCGGCTCCGGTAGCCGTCATGGCACCGTTGAGGGTGATGAGGTTGTTCAGGCTGATGGTGCCCGGCGCACTCAACGACGCCGAACCCGCGAATGTCACAGAGCCGGTGCTGAAGGCTTGATTGTTGAGGACCTGAACCGAGCCGCCATTGATCGTGGTATTGCCGGCATAGGTATTGGCACCACTGAGGCTCAACTGCCCGGTACCGGCCTTGGTCAAACCACCACTCCCGGAGATCACGCCTCCCAGCGTCGAACCATTGGCCCCCTGAACCGTCAACCCGCCGCTGCCCAGGGAAATCAGGTTATTGAGGGTCAACCCGGCGTTGCTGGCCTGGATCACCCCGCCATTGGACGTCAGCACGCCCGTGCCGAACGACTGGGCGTTGTTGAACGACGCAACGCCACCGTTGAGGGTTGTGCTGCCGCTGACAAGCGGCCCTTGCAAGGTCCAGGTACCGCTGTTGACCGTCAGGTTGTTGAAGTTCACGTAGTTGGCGCTGGACGCCGTGCCCGCACCGCTCGTGCCACCGCCCACACCAATGGTGTTTTGCAGGATCAAAGAGTTGTTGCCCCCGGCCCCGCCATCAACTTGCCCGGTGGGCGCAAACGTCAGGTTCACGCCGATCAGGCCACCGAGGCTGAGCCCCACCCCGCCACCATTGGTGATGGTCGAACCGGTCACGGCGGTAAATGTGTTGCTGCTGGCCGCCCCCATGGAGACGCCACCGGAGATCGTCCCGGTGTTGATGAACGTGTTGCCGGTGCTGGACGTTTCGAAGGCCACACGTCCGGTCAGGGTGCCGTTGTTGACCATGTTGACCTGCGAGCCACCCTGCACCGCTACCACCGGCGTATCCGAAGAGAACAGCGTCAAGTTGAGCAACGCGTTCGAGCCGATAGTGCCGTTGTTGGTGATATTGGTGACGCCACCCGCACCGTTGACGACATTCATCGCCATGCCGGCGAGGCTCGTCAGGTTCAACCCGAGCACATCCCCAGTGCCCCTGATGATCCCGGTGAGGGTGTTGTTGATAGTGACGTTACTCGCCGCCGTATTCCCCAGCGTCACACCACCGCTCAACACAGTCACGAGGCCAAGCAGCGCCGGGTCGATGGTGCCGGAGTTATTGAGGGTCAGGTTATTGCCCGTGAGGTTGAGCACCTGGCCACCCAGGGTCGCGTTCATCTGCGCGCCGCTGTTGACGTTAACCGTCAGGCCGTTGACCGCACTGGCAAAGGTGTTCAAGAACAGCGGCAAACTCGGCACGCCGGTACAGGTGACCGTGGCGCCTGCCGTGGGACTTGCCGGCGAACAAGCAGCCATCGCCTGCGGGCTCGCCAAGCCTAGAACCAGGCCGGCAATACCGAGGCGAATAGCAAGATTAAGAGGAGAAATACGAGGTACAGCGGCAGCAGCAAGTCTTCTTTCCACGTGAAACTCCTTGTGGTCAAAGCCTTTCATCCATGAATGCGTAGAAGCCCAAATACAGATCCAAACACGCATCGACGTCGAAATACCTGACCGTGGTGACAACTGATCCTGTTTGTCACAACGTTAGCCGCGTGCATAAAACTCATTGAAATAAATGGTATTAATACTTTGGCGAGTGCCGCCCAGAAACCGGACGACGTCCAATGAACGCGGAGTTGAACGCTCTGAGCCGCGCAAAAATTCAGATTTCACCACGCAAAAAAGCGCTCTAATAACGCCCTGTTGATTCAGCAAAACGATCCTGGAGTCCCCAATGCCCCATGAAGGCAACCTGTTACAAGCGGCGGTTGTATTCCTGTTCGCTGCCGTATTGACCGTGCCCTTGGCCAAGCGCCTGCAGTTGGGTGCCGTGTTGGGTTATTTGCTGGCCGGCGTGATCATCGGCCCCTCGGTGCTGGGGCTGGTGGGCAATCCACAAAGCGTCAGCCAGTTCTCCGAACTGGGGGTGGTGTTGCTGCTGTTCATCATCGGCCTGGAGTTGTCACCGAAGCGCTTGTGGGTGATGCGCAAGGCGGTGTTTGGTGTCGGCCTGGCGCAGGTGTTGCTGACGGGCACGGTGATTGGTGTGGTAGCGCTGTTCCTGTTTGGCCAGTCATGGAACAGTGCGATTGTGCTGGGCCTTGGCCTGGCACTCTCCTCCACCGCCTTCGGCCTGCAAAGCCTGGCCGAGCGCAAGGAGCTTAACCAGCCCCACGGGCGCCTGGCCTTTGCCATCCTGCTGTTCCAAGACATCGCGGCCATCCCGCTGATCGCCATGGTGCCGCTGCTCGCCGGCAGCGATCACCCCGCCACCACCTCCCAAGGCCTGCAGCATGGCCTGGAAGTACTGGGCAGCATCGCCGTGGTGATCATCGGCGGGCGCTATCTGCTGCGGCCGGTGTTTCGCATCGTGGCCAAGACCGGGCTGCGGGAAGTGTCCACGGCCACCGCGTTGCTGGTAGTGATCGGCACGGCATGGCTGATGGAGCTGGTGGGCGTGTCCATGGCCCTCGGCGCCTTCCTCGCCGGGTTGCTGTTGGCAGACTCCGAATACCGGCATGAGCTGGAATCGCAGATCGAACCGTTCAAGGGCCTGCTGCTGGGCCTGTTTTTTATCAGCGTGGGCATGGGCGCCAATATCAGCCTGTTGTTCAGTGCGCCGGTGATCGTGCTGGGTCTGACCCTGCTGCTGATCGCCATCAAATTGCCGCTGTTGTTTTGCGTGGGCCGACTGGCCGGTGACCTGAACCGTGAAAGCGCGCTGCGCTTGGGTGTGGTGCTGGCGGCTGGCGGTGAGTTTGCCTTCGTGGTGTTCAAGATCGGCCGCGACCAGGGCCTGTTCGAACCGCACCTCTACGACATCCTGGTGCTGACCATCACCCTGTCCATGGCCCTGACCCCATTGCTGCTGTTGCTCTGCCCGAAGCTCTTCAAGCCCAAGGTCAAGCCGGTGGAAGTGCCCGAGGAATACCGCGCCATCGAAAGCGATGCACCCCGGGTGGTGATCGCCGGGATGGGCCGTATGGGGCAGATCGTGGCGCGGATCCTGCGGGCGCAAAACATCTCGTTTATCGCCCTCGACACCTCGGTGGAAACCATCGAGCTGACCCGCAGTTTCGGCGGCATGCCGGTGTTCTACGGCGACCCCCAGCGCCCGGAAATCCTCCACGCGGCGAAAGTCGACCAGGCTGAATTCTTCGTGATCGCCATGGACGACCCCGAAATCAATATCAAGACCGCCGAGTTGGTGCGCAGCCTCTACCCGCACATGAAGATCATCGCCCGCGCCCGTAACCGCCAGCACGTACATCGCCTGGTGGACCTCGACGCGTCACCGGTGCGCGAGACGTTTTACTCCAGCCTGGAAATGAGCCGCCGCACACTCGTGGGCCTTGGCTTGACCCAAGCCCAGGCCGACGCGCGCATCAGCCGCTTCAAAAACCATGACCTGCAATTGCTGGCGGCCCAACACGCCGTGTATGACGACGCGGCCAAGGTGATGCAGTCGGCCCAGGAAGCCCGGACGGAACTGGCCCGATTGTTTGAGATGGACCGACTCGAGGAAGAGTCCGACAAGGTGTAAGGATGGAGATGAACGATCTTGCGAAATTTCTGACAGAATACGGCGCAATTTCGTTCATCCCTGGAGAGCTTCATGGCCACCCTCAGCAAGACCGCAGCCCTCTTGGCCCTCGCGCTGGCCGCCGGCTTCGGCGCCAGCCAAGTCCTCGCCGCCAGCAAGCCTGCGGCGCAGAAAACCGCCACCCAGACCATCTCCACCCTGGACGGCAAGTTCAGCTTCAACCTGCCCAAGTCCTACCAGGCCGACCCACTGCCGGCCGGTGATGCCGAACACGGCACGGCGGGCGCCAGCGGCACGATGTACAGCGACCAGGCCACCAAAAGCGTGATTTTTGTGGTTGAGAAACCGAGTGTCGCCGGCCTGATCAAGGACAACGACCCGCAGTTCCTCGACGGCGCCGTGGCGGATTTCGTCAAGGAACAAAGCGCGGCCCTGCCGGACTTCAAGAAAGGCGCCGAGAAGAAACTCACCGTCAAGGGCCTGGCCCTGCGCCAGGTCGACAGCACTGCGACCATGGGCGGTGGCAAGACGCTGAGCTCCACTTTCCTCACGGGCTCCGGCAGCCACCAGTTGGTGGTGCAGGCCATTTCCCGGGCGGATGATGAAGCCGGTCATGCACTGTTGGTGAAGCAGATTATCGGCGGTAAATAACCGGTTTTATCTGGCAATGAAAATCCAATGTGGGAGCTGGCTTGCCTGCGATAGCGATTGACCAGTCACTGCTTCAGGCGACTGATACACCGCTATCGCAGGCAAGCCAGCTCCCACATTTTTATCGCGTTCACATCGCAGGATTCAACGCAGGCTCTTCTCCAGCCACTGCTTCAAGTCCAGCAACTCCGCCTCACCGATGGTATGAATCATCCCCGGGTAACCGTGGAATTCCGGCGTGAGGCTAAGCCCCTGCAACACCTCGTTGGCCCGCGTTGCCGAGTAGTAAGGCAGCGCCTGGTCCAGCGTCCCGTGCCCAATGAAAATCGCCAACTTGCCCAGGCGCGCATCCGGCTTGAGTTCGGCCTTGAGTACCGGCAGCAGGCTGCCGCTCAACGCCGCAATCCCGCGCAGGGTTTCGGGATGTCTTAACCCGACTTCGTACGACATGATCGCACCCTGGCTGAACCCCACCAGAAACACCCGCTCAGGTTGGGCGTGGTACTTGGTAGTGGCCCGGGCGACGAAGTCTTCGATCAGCTTGGCGCTGCTCTGCAAATCGGCGGTCTCGCCATCAAAGTCGCCATCGCCCGGCTTCTTGCGAAACCAGCGATACCCCCCGCCCTCCACCGGCATCGGTGCCCGTGCAGACAGGTAGGTCCAGGTCGACGGCAAGCGGTCCTTGAGCCCGAACAGGTCGGCCTCGTCACTGCCATAACCGTGCAGGAAGATCACCAGCGGCTCGTTGCGCGCATCGCTTTGGGTCTGTTCCAGGTAAGGCAGCGGCAGGTCGGTGTGCAATACGTCTTCGGCCTGTGCGGCGCCGGTAAACAGCGCCACCGTCAGGGCAATCAGTTTGAGCATGAGCATCAACCTCTAGGGTTTGCGCAACAAATAGGTATCCATGATCCAGCCATTGGCCTGACGCGCCGCCTTGCGCACACGTTCAATCTCTTCGGCAACCTCGGCCACTTTGCCGCTGATCAGGATTTCATCCGGTGTGCCCAGGTAGGCGCCCCAGTAGATATCCAAGTCCTGATCGGCCACGGTGCGGTAGGAATCTTCGGCGTCGAGCATGACAACCAGGGTGTCGGCATCACTCGCCTGCCCCGCCGCCAACCGGCGGCCGGTGGTGATTTCGATGGAGCGACCGATGCGGTTCAGCGGCACTTTGTGCTGGGCCGCCAACGCTTGGACGCTGGTGATCCCGGGGATCACCTCAAACTCGAATTCGCAACGGCCGCTGGCCAGGATCGCCTGCAGGATACGGATGGTGCTGTCGTACAGTGCCGGGTCGCCCCAGGCCAGGAATGCGCCCACTTCGCCGTCGGCCATTTCTTCATTGATCATCCGTTCGAAGGTCTGCTGCTTGTCGCGGTTCAGGTCCTTCACGGCGGTGGTGTAGTCGATATCGCCACGCACCCGCTCGGGGCAATCGGCCTCGACAAAGCGGTAGGCGTGATCGGTGATGTAGGTCTCGCAGATTTCCCGGCGCAGGTCGATCAGCTTGTCCTTGCTCTGGCCCTTGTCCATCAGGAAAAACACGTCGGTGCGGTTGAGCGCCTTGACCGCCTGCATCGTGATGTAGTCGGGGTTGCCGGCGCCAATGCCGATGATCAGGATGCGTTTCATGGGAAAGTCTTCATGGGTGGTCTCGGTGCGGGGAACGGATTTTGCCATGTTCGGGACGTCAGGCGTGAGTTTCCAGGCGCAGGCGCCAACGGCCATTGAAGCGCAACTCGGTGGATGACAGCGGCTCCACGTCGATCAGGTTGAACATCGCGGGCGGGCATTGCATGACATGCAGCAGCGCTGCGCGGATCACAAATGGATGCGTCACCGCCACGACATGCCCCGGGGATTGCTCAAGGGACTGCAACCACTGCCCTACCCGCTCACACAGTTGCACTACCGACTCGCCGCCGTGGGGCGCCGAGGTGCTGTCGGTCAACCAGGCCTGAAGCGCTTCGGGTTCGGCTTGCTGAACCTCCTCGATCGCCAACCCTTGCCAGCGGCCGAAATCACAATCGCGCAGGGCTGTTTCAACCAAAGCATCGTCGGCAAACAGCGCCGCGGTCTGCCGGGTCCGCGCCTCCGGGCCGCACAGCACCCGGGGTGCACGCTTGAAGCGTTGCGCCTGGGAAAGCGCCGCCTGCTGCCAGCCTATCTCCACCGACTCATCCAGCGCAAAGCGTGCCTGTTTCTGGGCACGGGTGCTGGCGTGGGCAACAAGGGTCAAACGGGTGGCCTGCATGACAAATCGCTCTGGTTTTAAGGGGCAGTCAGCGTAGACTTGCGAAGTTGTTTCAACATGTTTCAACTATTCTGCAACAGGAAGCCGGTTCAATGCCGGCGCGGTCGCGCCACTGTATTCGGCCTTTTAGCCGTAAGCCAGACCCTGTTTCAGCCAACTCGCTATCCATTTCGGGACGCGTCATCCCTGGAGGTTCTCATGGCTTATACCGCTGTAACTGGCTCCGACGTTTCAATACCGTCCATTCCCCTGAGCGAAATCCTGCCCTGGGCGATCTTCGGCGGCCTGCTGCTGTTGCTCGCGATTTACTTCGTCGGCGCCGAGCAGGGCGCGACGGCCGTGTTCAAAGGCATGTACGTGCATGAGTTTGTGCATGACGGTCGCCACCTGCTGGGTTTCCCCTGCCATTGATTGGAGCGTGACGACATGACAGGGCATTTACTCGTTCGCGGGATGCTGGTGGGCCTGCTCGCCGGCATCCTGGCCTTCGGCTTCGCCAAGACTTTTGGTGAGCCGCAGATCGACAAGGCCATCGCCTTCGAAGATCAGATGGCACAGATGCGCGGCGACGCGCCGGAAGAAGAACTGGTGAGCCGCGAAGTACAAAGCACCTTCGGCCTGTTCACCGGCGTGGTGGTGTACAGCGTCTCCCTGGGTGGCATTTTCGCCCTGGTGTTCGCCTACTCCCTGGGCCGCATCGGCAAGGTCGGTCCCCGTGGCTTGGCAGCGCTGCTGGCATTGGCGGCGTTTGTGACGATCATCGTGGTACCGGGGTTGAAGTATCCGGCCAACCCGCCATCGGTGGGCGACCCCGCCACCATCGCGCAACGCACCAAGCTGTTCTTCCTGATGCTGCTGGTGTCGGTGGCGGCTGCGGTGATTGCGATCAACGCGGCGCGCAAGCTGATTGCCAGCCGTGGCCTATGGGCAGGCGCGATCCTCGGTGTGGCGCTGTACATCGTGATCGTGTCGGTGGCCGGTAGCTTGTTCCCGGCCATCAACGAAGTGCCGGAACAATTCTCGGCAGTGTTGCTGTGGAAATTCCGCGTGGCCTCCCTGGGGATTCAACTGGTACTGTGGACCACCCTGGGCCTGGTGTTCGGCGCCGTGGCCGAGCGCAAGCTGAGCCAGCCTCGGGCGCGTCTCAACTCCTGACGGTACAGGTAGCCGCCGACAAATCGGCGGCTACCGGCATTCACACACCGGGCCGCGCCAGGTAGAACACCTCGTAGCCATTGCCCGGATGATTCACATCCAGCGCCTTGGCCGACAAGGTAATTCGCACCAGCTTCCACGCCTGCACATCCAGCGCCAGAAACACCGCGAAGTTATCGCTGCTGTCCGCGAGCTGCTGGTTGCGGGCCTTTTCTGCGGCGAGGACTTGCACGCGGTCCGCCCCCGGCGCCAGCGCCCACTCCTCCCGATACAGGCTCAAGGCGTCTTGCGCAGGACCTCGCTGCACATCCAGCGGTAACCACGACTCAATGTGCGGCTGGCCAAAACTGTCGAGGACCTTCTGGAAGCGCTCGCCGAGCAAGAAATCCGCAGCCTGCAAAGGATCCGACCACAGATAAACCGACGAATACAGGTTACCCACCCCCGGCCCCTGCCCTCTCTCCTGGGCGATAAACGCCTTGAACAGCAAACCCTCGGCATGATCCCACAACGGCCCCAGGCGAGCGGCCCGCTCACGGATGACACCCATGTCGTAATCGGCTGGCAAGCGGTGTGAATACTGTTTGGCAAACATCATGGCGCTCCTGTTCAGATGAGTGCCCAGCTTGCGCAGCGGCCATGATTTCAGCAAGATATCACCGGATATAGGTATGATAAGGAACTGAAATGACCGACGCACTCAAGCCGCTGGATATCGACACCGTGCACGCCTTCGTCCTGGTCGCCGATTTCACCAGTTTTACCCGCGCGGCCCAGGCACTGGATACATCACAGGCAGCCATCAGCCTCAAGCTCAAGCGCCTGGAAGAACGCCTCGGTTATCGCCTGCTGGTGCGCACACCACGGCATGTCCGTCTGTCGCCCCAGGGCGAGCAGTTCATCGTCGCCGCGCGCGCGCTGCTCAATGCCCACGAACGGGCGTTGGGTGACATGGGCAACGGCGCACCACGAAGGCTGGTGATTGGCATCAGCGACCACGTGGCCGGCCCCGATCTGCCGCTGTGGCTCAGCCGCCTGGCCGCCTATGACCCGCTGGTGATCCTGGAGGTGCGGATTGCTTCGTCCCGCGACCTGGTGGCGGCGTTTGACCGCAACGAACTGGACGCGGTGATCGTGCGCAACGAAGGCGACCGCCAGGACGGCGAAGTATTGGTGGTGGAGCGCTTTGGCTGGTTCGCCGCACCGACCTGGCAGCACACCGCCGGTACACCGTTGCGCATGGCAACCATGGCCTCGCCCTGCGGCGTGCGACACTTGGCGGTGCGCGCGCTGGATGAGGCGCGGATCGACTGGACCGAAGTGTTTGTCGGCGGCGGCGTAATGGCGGTGGGTGCGGCAGTCAGCGCCGGCCTGGGTGTGGCGGCGCTGGCCCGGCGAGTGGCGCCGGCGGGCGCCGTGGACGTCAGCGAACAGTACGGATTACCGGCGTTACCCGTCAGTGAAATCGTGCTGCACAGCCGCATCAGCGACGGCCGCTCCCGCGAGACATTACGGGCGTTGAGCGCAACCTTCAGAGGGGTTCTGGAGCGTTAGGTTGCATCTGGGCGTAACGCCCGCGCACGAACCGCTCCAGTTCATCGCCCGGCAACGCCTTGCTGAAATACCAGCCCTGGATGATCAGCTCCGAGCCCGACTGCAAAAACGCCAGTTGCTCGGCGGTTTCCACGCCTTCCACCACCACCCCAAGGTTCAGCGCCTCACAGAATCGCAGCATCCCGGTCAACACCTGGGCGCCCTTTGGATCATGCTGGGCCACCACGAAACTGCGATCGATCTTGATGAAATCCACCGGGAACTGATGCAGATAACTCAGCGCTGAAAACCCGGTCCCGAAGTCATCGATGTAAACCTTGGCGCCAATCGCCTGCAGCTTTTCGATCATCTGCCGGGTGCCCTGAATATCCCCCACCAACGCATCCTCAGTGATCTCCACCGACACCTGCCCATGGGCCTGGGCCAGTATCTCCACCAGCCGGTCACCATAGGCCGGGGTGGTCAGCGTGGCGCTGGAGATATTGATCGTCATCGGCAAGGTAAAACCGACCTTCCGCCACTTTTGATACTGGCGCACAGCCTGGGACGCCACCCACACATCCACATCGGGCATCAACCTGGCGTTGGCCAGCCATTGCAGGAACTCCCAGGGCGAATGCACCGTGCCCTCGGCATCCCGCGCACGCATCAACGCCTCGCAACCGGTGCACAGCCCGGTCAGGGTCGAAATCTGCGGTTGGAATTCGAGGTAAAACTCATAATCGCTGATCTGCTGGATATGGCTCAACTCGCTGACCTGGCGTGCCTGGGCCTTATGGGACGCCATTACCGGGTCCAGTTCCAGCAAGCGGCCCTTTTCTTCGAGGCCGCGAAAGGTCATGTCCAGCGACTTCAAATACACCGTGCCGCCTTCCGTGGCCTGGCGATTGATCGCCCGCACATAGGGCGCGTAAATCAGCATGCCAACCCCCAGCAACACCACCTGCAGTAACACCGCCGCGAGGTCGCCGTGGGTGCTCAAATAGGCGTTTAACAATACCGGCGCGGTGAACGGCACACTCACCACCGCAGGCGACACCCAGCCAATCTGCACCACCACCAGCGCCAGCATCGCGTTGAATGCCGGCACCACCAGAAAGGGAATGAACAGGCGCGGGTTGAGGATGATCGGCAAGCCAAACAACAACACTTCACTGACATTGAACAACGACAGCGGCAGGCTGGCTATCGCCACCAATCGCATGGACCGGCTCTTGGAAAACAGCAGGATCGCCAGCAGCAGGCACAATGCGCCACCCGAGCCACCGATAAACGCGAAGCTGCCCAGCAAGCCGCCATTCAGTAAATACTTGACCGGCTCGCCCGCCGCCACTGCGGCGTTGTTGAGCGCGACAGCCTGATCCAGTACATCAAACAACGGCTGCATGGCGTAAACCCCATGGATCCCGAAAAACCACAGCAGTGAATTCATCAGGGTCACAAACAGACCGCTGCCATAGGGCGTTTCCAGTGCATCGAGTACCTGCGGGCCCTGAAGCTGCGCCACCTGCGGAATCTGCAACAGCAACGACAGCAAGAGCACCAGCACGAGCGCCGTGATCGCCCCCGGCACCACCATGTTGATGGTGCCCTTGAGGTTGTGCCCCACCAGGTCTTCGTTGATCAACCGGGTCCAGCGACGCCGATGCAGCCAGGCGATGGCGGGCACATTGATCAACGGCGAGGCGATGGCGATGAACAGCACGAAGGTCGCCGAAGCACGGGGGAAATCCCGCAGCACAAAGGTGGCGATCACCACGTGGGCCAGGCACAGGAACGCCACCGGTAGCTGCGGCAGGCGGTGCTGGATCGCAAGCATGTAACCGATGGAGGCGGCCACCAGCAGCGGGATCACCGAACTGATCTGGTTGTGCAGCCCCGCGAGGAAGGCCACCCACTGAGGGTCGAAGCCCAGCACACGGGCGCATTCGGACAGGATCAGAAAACCGGCCGACACCAGCAGGCATGGCAGGATCCACAACAACCCCTCACGTATGGCCCGCAACGACTCGGTGCTGGCCAAGGCCGCCAGCCGCTGGGTGAAGAAAAGCTTGAACAGCGTTTGCGCCATCACCTGTCCCTCTGCACATAGCACTCGGTCCCTGATGCCAAGGTCGCAAAAACACCTGAGCCGTTGCCTTTATCGACAAGGTAACGCTACACGCCCTGATACCGCGAACGAAAGGCTTTTGCCGCCAGCGGCGCAATTATTCAGATTCGTCCCGTGGCACTGCTGCTTGTCGATTGCCTCCGGTTGGCCCGTCCTTCGGCGCACTGGCTGTCGTAAAAAGCGACACTCCCTCGAACGGACTCGACTGATGCTGCGAATCGCCCTCCTGCTCACCTGCGCGCTGCTCGGCCTCATCAGCCCCTTGGCCAGCGCTGCCAGCCCGACCTTCCCGGATGCACAAGCCAGCGACCCGGCCAAGCTGCAATGGATGGTCGGCGCACCGCCGCCGGCAGATCGCACCGTACGCTTTGAAGACGGCAGCTATTTCCGCTTCCCGGCCATGCGCTGGAGTGTCGCCCACTTTCGCCAATTGATGCCCACGGTGAACGTCTCCCGCGGGCTGGGTGCGCCGCTGGCGTTGCCACGCAAACTCGATCCGGGACTCGATGCAATCCCCGTGCAGCCCGTGGGTGCCACCCAGCCGTTGAGCTGGCGCCAGACTCTGGACGCCACCTACACCGATGGCATCGTGGTGATGCATCGCGGTACGGTGGTGTATGAGCGTTATTTCGGGGTGCTCAAGGACGACGGGCAACACGCGGCCATGTCGGTCACCAAATCAGTGATCGGCACCCTGGGCGCGATGCTGGTGGCCGATGGCACCCTCGACCCACAGAAAAAGATCGTCGACTACGTGCCCGAACTGGGCCGCTCCGCCTTTGGCAGCGCCACCCTGCGCCAGGTGCTGGACATGACCACCGCCCTGGACTACAGCGAAGACTATGCCGATCCCAACGCCGAAGTCTGGGCCCACGCCCAGGCCGGCAACCCGCTGCCCAAACCCAAGGACTACACCGGGCCGCGCAGCTACTACGAGTTCCTGCAAACCGTAAAACAGCGCGGCGAACACGGGTGCGCCTTCGGCTACAAGACCGTCAATACCGACGTGCTGGGCTGGGTGATCGCCCGCGCGACCGGGCGCAATGTGGCGCAACTGCTCAGCGAACGCATCTGGAGCCGGCTCGGCGCCGAACAGGACGCCTACTTCACCGTCGATTCCATCGGCACACCGTTTGCCGGTGGTGGCCTGAACACCGGGCTACGGGACCTGGCCCGTTTTGCTGAAATGCTGCGCAACGGCGGGCAGTTCAACGGCCAGCAGATCGTGCCCGAGAGCGTGGTCAAGGCTATTCGCCAAGGCGGCGACAAGCAGGCGTTCGCCCAGGCCGGTTATGGCCAATTGAAGGGCTGGAGCTATCGCAACATGTGGTGGGTAACCCACAATCCCGACGGTGCCTTCATGGCCCGTGGGGTGCATGGCCAGAGCATCTATATCGACCCCAAGGCCGAGATGGTGATTGTTCGTTATGCCTCCCATCCGGTGGCGGGCAATGCTGCCAATGATGGGGTGACGTTGCCGGCCTATGAGGCCATGGCGACTTTTTTGATGACCAAGCCAGACTGACCGTCTCGCTTAACGTGGAGTAAACCTTTGTCCCAACCCGGCGAAAACCACCAGCTAGCCCTGGACCGATTCTTGAGCGAACACCCGGCCCTGGCGGCGGAACTGAATACGTTGAACCCCTTGGCGGCCCAGGCCAAGGGGGAAACCATGGAGCAGTACCGCGCCGAACGCCTGCATGAAGCCTTCGAGGCAGAAGCCGAGCAACAAGGCCTGTTTGCCTGGGAGCTGACGCTGAAACTGACGGCGCATTCACCCGCGGAGTTCGAGGCCCAGCGCCTTGAAGTGCACAAGGAAGTGGCGCAAATGGCAGGCCTGAGCTGGGCGGAATATTGCCAGTTGCATGACTTGCCCGGTTAGAACCAGCGGCTCAAGCCCTGGCGGGTATCGCCGATCACCGCACGTAATTCATCCAGGGTGATTGTTCTGTGTTCAGGATCGATCGCCAACGCCGTGCGTAACGCTCGCCAGCAATGGCGAGGCAGTTGCCCGGGCCGGGCCGGTCGGTCACTGGAGTGGCGCCGGCCTTGTGCCAATTCGTAAAGCACACAGGCCACTGCATACAGATCGGCACTGGCCGACAGCGCTCCGCCAGCCAGCAACTCTGGCGCGGCGTACATCGGTGTCCAGGCATTGAAACGACTGCGACTCAAGCCTGGGGACCCCGCCGGGGCCTGTCCGCACGCCTGCCCCAGGCCGAAATCGAACAAACGCAACCCGCCCTCTCCCACCATGACATTGGAGGGTTTCACATCGCCGTGCAGCACACCCTGTTGATGGCTATGACGCAACGCATCGAGCAATTGCATGGCGATGCCTTGCAACTCGCGCCAGGGTAAACCTTCAGGACACTCCAGCAGCAGCCGGTCCAGGGTCATGCCCTGAAGCAGCTCCATAGTGAAGAAGGCGATCTGACAGGGGGCGTCCACGTCAAACGAAAATACACGCACCACCTGCTCATGGCGAAGGCTGCGGGTCAGGGCGAACTCGTTGTACAGCAGCACGTGGGCATCCGCAGATTCACGGATGGTTTCACCCAGCACTTTGATCGCCACACTGGAACGCGACTCACCAAACTGTTCGTACAGCAGGTCCCGGGCGCGATAAACCACGCCCATGCCGCCGGCACCCAGCACGCGCTCGATAAGGTATCGTCCGGCGAGTAATTCGGGGACGCCGTCACGCGGTGGGTTTGTCGTGGCCTCGGCAAAGGCAAAGTGGGTTATGTCGTTCATGACTGCACGACCACAGCGGTCAGGTTATCGCGGGCGGCACCGCGCAATACGCCTGCAAATAGTTGGTCCAGGACCCGCCGTGGGTCTCCCAGGCTCAACGCCTGCCCCAGCTCGCCATGGCTAAGCGCCTGGTACAGGCCGTCACTGCACAGCAGAAAGACATCCCCTGCCACAGTCCCAAGTTCCAATACCTGCGGCCTCAACGGATCACGCGAGCCAATGGCGCGGGTCAACGCCCGTGCATCGGGATGCGCCCTGGCCTGCTCCAGGCTCACCCGCTGATCAATTAACTGTTCGAACAGCGAGTGATCCCGCGACAGCTGGTACAGCGTCTGCGCTCGCCACAGATAACAGCGGCTGTCACCGGCCCAGATACACGCGGCGCGATCGCCCTGAAGCAGCAATGCCACGACCGTGCTCCCCATGGTGCGATCACCGCCATGGTCGGTGACCGTCAACTCCTCACCCAACCGCCGATTGAGCCATTGCAGGCAACGGCGGGTCGCCTCGACCCGGTCGTCCAGGCTTCCCTGGCCAGGCAATAACGCCAGGCTATCGACCACCAGTTGGCTGGCGACATCCCCGGCCTGATGCCCGCCCATCCCGTCTGCCACGGCCCAGCAGCCCTGCCGGGGACAATCGAGAAAGGCATCCTCATTGCGCGACCTGAGCTTGCCACGGTCCGTACGGCCAGCGCTGCGCCAGCGATCCGGACATCGGTTCACAGCTGCTCCGGCAGGCGAAAGGTACGCCACTGCGTCATCTGAAACGGGTTGGGAGTGCGCCGGCTGGTCAGCAGATAGTTGGCGCGCAAGCCTGCCAGGTCGGCCTTGAGGATCAATACATCCTGCCCGCTGGAGGCCTCGCTTTGCATCAGGTCGAACAAGCGGAACAGCGACCAGGCCCCGGCATTCTTTTCGAGGCCCAACGGCCGTTCGCTGCCCCGCTCCAGCACCAGGCTGCTGCGACCATTTTCAGCCTCGGTTGGCCATTGCATCGCCATGGGCACAATCGGCCCGTGCCGGTACTCCATCTGCTGACCGCCCAGACGCAAGACCGCGCGACTCACCGAAGGGTCCAGACTGTAGGGCGCGAGCGTGAAACGAACCTGCAAGTCCGCCGGTTCATCGGCAAAAAAACCGCGCCTGATCACCTGCGCTTTCCCGTGCTGGTCGAGCAACGTCCGGGATATGGGCAAGCTGCGCCCATCCAGGCTGCGCAGCCTGTAGCGTCCCGCTTCACCGCTGACAAACGGCCTTAGGTAGCTGTCAAAAAATCGCGCCATGATCCCCTCAGGCTTGAAGAACTCCTGAAAATCGTTGAGGGAAACATCGCTGCTGGCGTGGGCATTGAACGGATAACGTTGCTTGATCGCCTTGGCGTAAAAACCATATACCTCGCTCTGATAACGCTGGTTCACATGCCGATAGGCTTGGTCGAGCAGGCCGCGCCAATGCTCGTCGGCCAGGCTTTCGAACCAACCCGCCAGGGGCAGTGGCAAACGGGCGGCAACGTTGCGCAGGTTACCCAGTGCATCCTGCTGCCCCTGGGTCCGCCGCTTGACCATCTCGAAGGCGACAGGCTCCGGCGAACCTTCGCGATTCAAGGTCGCCAATTGCAGGTGCAAGTCGTTGAGCGCCTGCAGCACCAGGGTCAACTCGGTGCCCGGATTCTCGTGGCTGTCCAGCAACTGGTGCAAGGGCTCGAAGCGACGCTGCAGGGCACGCCGTGCAGTGTCGGGCAAGGGATTGGCCAGCCCGACTGCGGTCTGCACCTGCGCTACCGCAGGGCCTGGCAGTTTGGCAGCCAGGTCATCCAGGCGTTCATTGGCCGACGGCAAGCGGGTGTTGTCACGAACCTGTTGTAACAACTGCACCAATGGAGACTGGGCTGACGTCAGGCTGGCGAGCTGCTCGGCGCCCTGCCTGGAATTGTCAATCTCGCGCAGGCGAACCCGCCCAATCGCCTCGCTCCAAGCCTCGGCATACTCGCTGAAGTAGCGCTGCTCAAGCTCCACCATCAACCGCCGCAGGTCCATGACGCTCAGGTCGGCCCCCTCCCCCAACACCCAGTTGTCCTGGACAATGGTGTTCACCAGGCGCGCGCCCTGAGTTTCGAAATACCGCAGGTACTTGCGGGTATAAAAACCTGGAATGGGCTGGTCGTCATCGGCAAACACCACCCCGTTTGCAAGCCGCAACGGTTCCAGGCCGCGGGCTTGTTCACGCAGCACGCGATGCACCACATCGACCAGCGATTCGCCCCGCAACACGTGGCGCGCGTGAGCCACCAACTCATCATCGAGCGCGTGCACGAACGGCTGTTCAAGCAAGCGCGCGAAGTGTTCATTCAAACGACTCTGCATGGAGGGCTCACCGGCAAAACGCAAAGACCAATGCCCGGCCACCCGCTCACGCAGCCAACCGACGTCTCGACGCTCCCGCAGGTTGAGCATCAGGTAGGCCCGAAGGTTGTCCTGCAGCCGCTCACGATCTTCCAGGCTGCCGCGAATCTGCTCTTGCAGCATCTCGCTGACCTGGGGCAGCAGCCATTGGCTCAAGGCGTGCTCATAGGCCTGTTCCAGCACTGGACGACTGATATTGCCTTGATACAAACCCACCCGTTCAATCAGCCTGGCGTTGCCCTGCACAGGAAAGACCCGCGTGGCCGCCAGGCGGCTGTCCAGCAGCGGCAGAAATACCTGGGTCGCATCCGATCCGGGCTGCACCGGCGCGGGATGTCGCGCCAGGTCCCGCAGTTGCTCCAGGCGTTGATGGTTGGAAGAGTAACTATGGGTCCAAAGCAGGCCCGCCCCCCCGACCACCACTAACGCGCTGAGGGCCAGCAAACCCTGGCGCCAGCGGATTCGACGCTGCTCCTCGCTATCGAGGCCCGCCAGATCGGCTTGCGCCAGAATCACCCGACTGAACAGGCCCTGGATAAAGTGCGGGCGAGACTCAAGGGGTTGCGGGCCACCTTCTGCGCTGGTCAAGTAGAAACCACGAAAGCCGTTGGTGTGTTGATAACGCGGGCCGCAGAAAGCAACGTCGATGTAGAGGCTCAGACGTTCGCCAATCCGAGCCGCCTGATGGGGAAAGTCGAGCATCCGGCCGCGCAGGTCAATGTTGCGCTCCTGATGCAGGCGCTGCACCAGTTCACCGCTCAAGCGCTGAAGCAGCGCTTCAAACGCCTGGCGTACCTGGCCAGTATCAATACCGCCCTTGCCTGACGCGAGACATTCACCAAGCACCGCGTCACTGCCCTCGCCCAGCGGTCGGTCGAAGAACGCCGCAAATCCCTGCAGACGGTCGGCCTGGGTCACCACCAGGTAAATCGGCACATCCACATGCAACGTCTGCCGGATCTCCAGCAGCCGACTCTGGACGGCCCGCGCGTCATTCTCCAGATCTCGCTCATTGCCATGGAGCAACGTCTCCATCGACAGCGCCACCACCACACCATTGAGAGGGCCGGTTCGGCGCCGCGCCTTGAGCAGGCCCAGCAGTGTCGACCAGCCTGCGCCATCCACCTGGCTGTCTGGCTGGGTGACATAGCGGCCAGACGTGTCGAGTAACACCCCGTCTTCGGCGAAATGCCATTCACAGTCACGTGTGCCGCCGCCATCCGCCTTCGCCATCGGCTCGCCGCGATCCTGGAGCAACTGCACGCCACTGGCCGCCAACATCCGGGACTTGCCACTACCCTCTTTGCCAATCAGCAAATACCACGGCAATGCATTGCGCCAACGCAAGCTGCGTTCGCCATAAATCCTGGAGTTTTTCAGGGTGTGCAGGGCGTCCTTGAACCGACCGCGCAGGTGCCGCTGCTCGTTTTCAACCCGCCCTTTTCGTGGGTTCGGCTCAACACCGTCGACGGACCCTTGCCGGGCCATGCGGCGCCAATTGGCATAGACCATCGCCAGGCCCCACAACAAAAACAGGCCGCTGATCGTCAGCAAGCGCGCCGCCGCTGCTTGCCAGAATCGATAGTCATCGACGGCCAATAATGGCCCGAGGAACCACACGGCCATCGCGACCGCGAACACCAGCAACAGGCTCCACACCCAAATCCTGGCCAGCACGGTGCCCGCGCTCCTGAAGAATGCGTTCATGTGTTGCTCCCTGCGTTAGAGGGGCGTCCGGGTAATATCCGGCGCCACGAGTTGATACGGTTGCAGCACGGTCTCGCGATGCTGGCCCAGTACCCAGGCAAATCCCGCATACAGGGTCAACAGGCTGGCGATGACAAACACCGCAATCCAGGTGGCCGGCACGACCCTCAGTCGTTTCTGGCGAGACTGCTCCGGCCTGGGTGTCAGCGCGCAGGCCGGCGGGGAGTCGCCCCGCACATGCCGGATCTGCCGATACAGCGCGTCTCGAACCTGCTCAAGCTGCAACAACCCACGCTCCATGACCCGGTATTTGCCCTCGAACCCGAGTGACAGGCACAGGTACATCAGTTCCAGCATCGCCAGGTGCTTGATGGGGTCCCTCGACATGCGCTCAAGCAGCTGGAAAAACTTCTCGCCGCCGAAGGTTTCGTTGTGAAAGCTGCTCAGCAGGCTCATCTTCGACCAATCGCTCTGGCTGCCCCATGAGGTGGTGACCACAGCTTCGTCGATCACACTGCACAGCACATACCGCGCCGCCATCACCTCACTGCTCTGCGCTCCGTCGTGCCGGGCCCGCGTCTCGAACAGCGTGACCGCGCAGGACAGCCGTTCGTTGAGCGCGCGCAGGCTTTCCTGAGCGGTGCTGCCCTTAAGCCGGACGACCTCGGATAACAACGCCCACGCAGGTGCTACCAGCGTATTCAAGCCAACGTTGAAGTGCTCCACGCCCTGCAAGCGGGCGGCGTAAATCATCCGGTCTTCCAATTGCTCGAAACGCGGTGGCGATGCGAAGTCGGTTAGCGGCCCCTGCGCCGGCCCGCGCCCCTGTCGATCGAGCAGGACAGTTTTTTCATCCTGCGGGTATTCCCTGTCCATGGTCTCAGTTCCTGATGGCCCAGAATTTCAATTCCAGTTCGGCAAATTCGCCGCTGACGTGGAAGGCAAAACCTCCCGACTGTTTCAACTGCTCGATGTCCCGGGCACCGAGTTCGAGCATGAAATAGGTTTTTGTGGCATGAAACGGTATCTGCCGGGGAGCCACTGGCAGCGGCTTGACTTTGATGCCCGCCAAATGCAGGTTGACCAACTCGCGAATCCGCTCTACGGGGCCAACCTTGAGGTGCGCCGGAAGCCGGTGGCGCAGCTCCTCGGCGTCACAATGGGCACTGGCGGCCAGAATGAAGGTCGCTGAACCCAACAGGTTGAGATCGCTTACCGGGCACACCAATATCCCGTACTGACGAGGCTGCAGCGCCAGCTCAATGGCATGCTGTTCAAGCACCATGGACAGCAGGCTGCGAATCGGCTCCATCAATCCGCGAAAGCTGGCGCTCTGATCACTGTGCCGGTAATGCCCCTCGAAGTGCGCGCGCTTGCTGTCGCTGGCAAACGTCGCGAGCTCACCCAGGATCGTCAGCAATGTTCGATACAGCGCTTCAGGGCTGACCTGACCTAGGTCCAGGTAGTGACGCAAGACCAGTTCGGTGCGGTTGATCAGTTGCAGCATCAGGAAGTCACCGACCTCCGCTCCGGCGGCGGTGCCGTTGGCGCGGATCCGCTCGGCGATGGCATCCCCCCGGCAAGCAAGCAGGCTGATCACCTCCTTGAGGCACGACAGCAGGTAACTGGAGCCCTGCAGGTGAATGAAGGTCGGGCTAAAATCGGCATCCAGGCTGACGCCCTCCTCGGTGCAACTGAGTACTTGGGCAATCTTGAGTTTCACATAGTGCTGGTCGCTGATTTGCTCCCCCAGCAGCAGGCGAAAATCCAGCTGTCCGCAATTTATCTGACGACAGGAATCTTCTCCGGCGTTGGAATCGCTGACGCCTACCGAAAGGGTCTTGTAGCGCGCGAGCACATCGACCTGCTCGGGTCGACGGGCCTCAACGCAGTTACTTGTGGCCAGCGGCAAGGCTAGGTAAATCGCCTGTTTTCCGGTATTCACCGGAACCTCCAGCACCAGCGATTCCATGGCCCCGCCCAGTTCGAACAGGCTGCCATCCGGCAATATGCCGCTGGCCTGACTGACAACGACCTTGCCCATATTGAGATATTGCACATCGATTTCCAGGGCCAGGAAACCCCAGCCGTGGGGGCACAACAACTGAGTGCGGCGCTTGAGTTGCTGGTCGTGGTAACGATCGTTTTGCTGAAAATGCTGAGGGCGCAACAACATGCCTTCCTGCCAGATGACTTTTTGGCTGCGCATGTCAGTCGCCCGCCTTGGCAGGTTGCGGGCTCACCAACCGAATACCGGCTTGATCCAGGACCAGTTCGGCGCGCGTCAATCGCTGCGCAGTCACCGGCAACACATAACGCCATTGCGAGTGGGGTAAATCACGGTAGGCCGCCAGCACACCGACATAGCGACTGCCTGGCTCGAGGCTGAGCTTGAGCGTGGAGTGATCGCCTGGGCGCAACTCCAGCTCTTCGAGGTTCACCAGGTCTTTGGGCAAAGTGTGCTCTGCATGGCCGTAAAGGCTGAAAAAGTCTGCATTCTCAAAAGCCACGGGGTGCCGCAGCTCCATCAGGTGCACCACGATCGGCGATGGGCGGCCATGGAGATCGGGGTTGACCCGCTCGCTGGCGGTCAGTGTCAGGTCCACCTTGGTCAGCTTCGAAAAGGGTGACAGGGAACAACCACCCAGCAACGCCATTACAGCGCACAACAATGCAACGGTGACTCGGGACATGAAGATCATCCTGGATAACGGTGAAGGGTTGAAATCAGACGAATCTGCTCCTCATAGGCCTTGGTGAAGTCGCTGCCCAGCAGGCCCTCACTCAAGTGCTCGTCCTTGATCAGCGCCTGGTAGTGGCGCTGATACGCGCGCCAGCGCCCGCCACACCGGGAAATCAACGGGGGCTTCGCCTGACGTTCGAAACACAGGAGCAACTGACCCGGAGCAAAGGCGGCCAACGTTCCGCGTACCGCCGCGCGGCAGGCCACCAGCAAAGCCACCTGGTGGGCCTGCATGTCGCGATAGGCTCGTGTAACGAACATCTCGGCAGACACCTGCCCCAACTGCCCCGCCCCCAACAGCAATCCCAAGGCCGTGCTGGCGTCGACGCTGTCTTTAAGCGGATCGGGACTCCGGAGCGACATCTGGGTCAGTGGGAGTTTCAACTCGAGTTTGAGCTCGTTGCGGGTACTCAGGCTCTGTTGCAACCCTTCCGTCATTTGTCTGAGCAGCCCCGCCGCCTTGATCGCCAACACCTCTCTTCCCGGCTCATCGAGAGCGTCCAGGTCGATACCCAGAGCCTGCGCAAACGCTGACCAAAATGGCGCTGAGCCTTGACTGGGAAGTGGCGGTGGCAAGCTCGGCCCAACCCGCGGGGCAGGTTCCACAAGTTCGGGAACCGTCAGATTATCCCTGTCCGCCGCTGCGTGGTCCGTCCACCGCAACGCCTCGTGATTGGCCATGGTCAGGGCGGTCAACTCTTGCGACTCGTCCTGAAGCTGCAGTTCCCTGGCCAGTCTCCGTACCGGATCCAGCTCCAGAAATGCATCATCGGGAATCAGCGTGTGTAATCCGTCCTGGCTCGGCACCGTCGCCGGACTGACCAGTCGCGCACGAATATTCAGCGGCCCCAGCTGAAATACCGTGCCGTCCTCTATCGGATGCTCCTGCCCCTCCCGCAGACGATCGCCGCTGCCTGCCAGGCGGGTTCCGTTACTGCTGATGTCCGCCAGGAAGTACCGTCCGTCACGATAGCTGACCACCGCGTGACGACTGGAAACCTGGCGACTGCCATCAGGGAGGGTCCAATCACAACCGGCCCCACGACCTATGACGCCGCCAACACCCTTAAAGGTTTTGCGCAGGTCCGGCGCTGACCCTCCTTGCCCCGCAGGGCATACCTCAAACACTAGTTGCATGTGGAACTCCCCCGCGCTCACTGGCCACGACCGATGGACCGTGGATCACCCAGCGGGCGATAGTCGCCGTCGTCAAAGGCATGGTTGGTGTTACAGCCACTCAGCAAAAACAACACAAGCACCAGGGCTTGCCACTGACTAACAGGCATCAGATATCTCCCGGAATTTGAGGGGCGCGCCATTCAGCACTCCCCCTTGACGTCGCCAAAGGGAATGTCCAGACGTGCAAGACGGTATTGCAGCGTGCGCCGCGCGAGCCCCAGCTCACGGGCCGTGCGCGTTCGATTACCACGGTTTTTGCGCAGGCAGTCGATCAGCACAACCCGCTCGACCCGCTCCATGCGCTGGCGCAGTGTCGCGTCAACAGCCGGTACAGTCGGGCTTGACGACAACGACAAATGCGGGGGCAGGATGACTTCGTCGTCGCACAGCAGCACCGCCCGCTCCACCATGCATTTGAGTTCGCGCACATTGCCGGGGAAGCTATGGCTGGACAGATGATCCAGCGCCGCACTCGACCAGCCCACCGGCGCCCGACCCAGCATTGCGCAGGCCTTGTCGGCGAAATGCCGTGCCAGTTGCAACACATCACCGTCCCGTTGGCGTAGCGCCGGCAACTCGATAGGAAACTGCGCCAACCGGTAATAAAGATCTTCGCGGAAGCTGCCTTCGGCCACCATGCGGGTGAGGTCCCGGTGAGTCGCCGCGAGGATCCGTACATCGACCTTGTGGGCCGTATTGGCACCCAACGGGCGAATTTCGCCTTCCTGTAGCACCCGCAGTAATTTGGCTTGCAGTGACAGCGGCATGTCACCGATTTCGTCGAGCAGCAGCGTGCCGCCGTGGGCGGTGTCAAACAAACCGGCGTAGTCTCTTTCAGCCCCGGTGAACGCGCCTTTGCGGTAACCGAACAATTCACTTTCGAGCAAGCCTTCGGGAAACGCAGCGCAGTTTTGCACCACAAATGCCTTGTTGCTGCGCGGTCCGGCAGCATGAATGGCCCGTGCGACCACTTCTTTACCCGTGCCGGTCTCGCCCCGGAGCAATACGGTGTAGGGGCTATGCACGACCTTACCGATCAGACGGCACGTCTCGTCCATCGCGGTGCTGTTTCCTATCAAGCCATAGGCGGTGGCACCCGGGGTGTTGCGAGCCACTTTCAACGCGCTTGGAGCCCGGCGCATTCGACACAACATGGCCAGCTGACTCAAGGCAAAACGGCCGAATTGGCCCAGCGAGGTGCCGTAACCAGCCAGTTCCGTCCTGCGCTGACTGGCACACAACAACATTCCGCATACCTGCTGGTGCTGCCCAAGCAGTGGCACGCACAGCAGTGATTGCCAGGGTGATGCGACCACCGGTAGAAACCCTGTGTCATACAGGCTGCTACGCAGCTCAGTGAGGCTGAGTACACGGCTCTGTTCCAGAACGTATTGCAACAGTTGCTCGTTCTTGAAGTCCGCTCCCGGGTTTGCAACGTCACCGGGCGGCAACACACCCGGCAAGTACTGGGCAACCAGACCCAGGCGACCGGTGGCTTGATCGAGCAGGTACAACTGGCTCAGTTCACACCCGCTCAACTGTGCGGCGCCTGCTGCAAAGTCCTCAGCCAATGTTGATTCGTCGCTATCGATACCTAATCGGGTAAACCACCCCAGCAAGGCATCGGCGTAATCCAGCGGGTTTGGCAACTGGGTAAACAGATTGTCCGCCATCAGCTGAACTCACAGAGGAGAGTGCTGTTGGAATCAAGGCTGACATGGACACACTGCAGAGACTTGCCAACGGCCATAGCATCCAGCAGTTGATCCACCACCTGCGGCAGCAGATTTGCCTCGATCCATTGATCGATAAACCGCGCACCACTCTCACCGTGGCTACAGCGCTCGGCCATGTGTTCGACCAGTTCCTCTGCGTGACTGAAGGCCAGCTTGCGCTGAAGCAGGCGCGTCCCCAGACGCTGAAGTTTGTTCTCGATCAGTTGGTGCAGCACCACGCCCGCTATCGGGTAGTACGGGACCACTCGCATACGGGCCAGCAATGCCGGTTTGAAATGAGCAGTCAGCACCGGCCGAATAGCGGCGTGCAGCACCTCGACATCCGGTCGCTGTCCGTCGGCGCAAAGCTCAGTGATACGTTGGCCGCCCAGATTGGAAGTCATCAGGATCAGAGTGTTGCGAAAATCGATTTCACGCCCTTCGCCGTCATTGGCTACGCCTTTGTCGAACACTTGGTAAAACAGGTTCAAGACATCCGGGTCGGCCTTCTCTACCTCGTCGAGCAGCACCACCGAGTAGGGCTTCTGTCGCACGGCATCCGTCAGTACGCCGCCCTCTCCATAGCCGACGTAGCCGGGCGGTGCTCCGATCAATCGGGACAGGGAATGTTTCTCCTGGTACTCAGACATATTGATCGTGGTGACAAACCGCTCACCGCCGTACAACAAGTCAGCCAGGGCGTGGGCCGTTTCTGTCTTGCCAACCCCGCTGGGGCCCACCAACAGGAATACACCTACGGGAGCATTCGGCCTGTTCACGCCGGCCGCGACGGCCCGCAGGCAGCGATCCAGAACCTGCACAGCGCACTCCTGACCGAGGATGCGGCGGCGCAAATCCTCGGCAAAGTTCAAGACCTTCGCGCTGTGTTCACGGGCCAGTTGTTCCGATGGAATACCAGTCCAGGCACTGACCACCTGTGCCACCAACCGTGGGCACACTTCAAAGCTGGCCAGGCGCTGTTCGTGTTGTATCGCCTGCAACGCTTGATGGTTTTCGGCAAGCGGCCGCTCAAGGACTTCAATGTTTTCGCCGCTGTTAAGGGCTTCGACCCGTTGCTGACGTAGCGAGATCACCTTCTCCGCCAGGTCGCGTTGGTGGGTCCAGCGTTGCTCAAGCTCTGACTGTGCGACCTCTACTTCTTCCAGTCTCTGTGTGAGTTGATGCAATGCCAGTTCATCGATGACCAACCCCGCGTCGGCGTCCCGGCGCACAGCGAGCTGCTGACGCATTCCCTCGGCCAGCTCGGCGCGCAACCGTTGCAGTTCATCCGGAGCCGTGACCAGACTGATGCGCACCCGGGCACACGCGGTGTCCAATACGTCCACGGCCTTGTCAGGCAACTGGCGGCCCGCCAGATAGCGAGCACTCAGGTGTGCGGCGGCGACCACCGCATCATCCCGCACGTAGACGCCGTGACTGGCCTCATACACCGGGGCCAACCCACGTAAAATCGTCACCGCCTCCTCTACTGTCGGCTCGCGCACCTGTACCGGCTGGAAACGCCGCGCCAACGCAGGGTCTTTCTCGAAGTATTTCTTGTGCTCCGACCAAGTCGTGGCGGCGATGGTACGCAGTTCACCGCGTGCCAGCGCCGGCTTGAGCAGGTTCGCAGCATCGGAACTGCCGGCCTGGCCGCCTGCGCCAACCAGGGTGTGGGCCTCGTCGATAAACAGGATGATCGGTTGCAGCGAGGCGTTGACCTCGTCGATCAAGCCTTTCAAGCGGCGCTCGAACTCGCCCTTGATGCTGGCACCGGCTTGCAGCAAGCCCATATCCAGGGTCAGCAGACGCACGCCCCTGAGCACCTCTGGCACTTGCGCGCTCACGATTCGCAGGGCCAGGCCCTCGACTATCGCGGTTTTTCCGACTCCCGCCTCGCCCACCAGAATGGGGTTGTTCTTGCGCCGCCGCGCAAGGGTATCGATCATTTGCCGGATTTCGTTATCGCGACAGAGTACGGGGTCGAGTTTTCCGTCACGAGCCTGGCGAGTCAGGTCATGAGTAAAGCGCTCCAGTAATGAACTCCCCCCTTCAGATGGAGGCGTCCGAGGGTTTTCGCTCAAGAGAAAACCGAGCACGCGCTGTGCATCAAGCTTGCTCAACACCGCCTGATAACGGCTGCCCGCGTGCTGCAACGGATTGCGCAACAAGGCGAGCAACAAGGCACCGTGTTCCACTTCGCTTCGCCCCAGCTCCAGATGGGCGACCAGTAACGCTTGTTGCAACCATTGCACCAAAGCGGGTGAAAACACCGGATTACGGGAGGCGCTCTGGTCGGTCCGGGGTTGCAGCACCGCATGCAATTCTCCGACATCCACACCCGCATCCTGCAGCGCACGCATCAGTACACCGTCGGGATATTCCAGGAGCGTCAACAGCAGGTCCTCCACCAAGACCTCGCTGCCGCCGCGCGTGACACACCGTTCGGCGCAGCGCTCCAAGTCGCACCGCGTGGGCGCGGTCAATACCTGGATAAGTTGTTGCAGGTCCACGTTCATCATATTCATCAATCCCTAATGAGTTTTACTGGCCAAGGTGACCACGCCGTCAGCTCGCTCATGCCCCAGCCAACTGGTCCAGCCCAAGCGGCAGACATTGCGCTCACCAATGTGCAACGGCCGAACCTCTCCCTCTGCCAACACCAATCGCACGTCGTACTCCAAGGGGTCCCGGACGGCGAAACGCACCAGTGCGCACAACGGCTCATAACCTGCTCCGGTGGGCAAAAAATCATGAAATCGCTCCCAGCCCAGTGCCAGCACATGGACCCTGAACATCCCGCTGCGGTCGAGAATTCGGTCCCCCAGCACCAGGTCAGAACCCAGCGTGCTATAGCTGCGACCCAGGTCATTACGCTGCTCCTGGTCAATCACCACCGTGCGCTTGACCCATTGCTCGATAACCAGCCGGCTGTGCTTGAAGTAATAACGCAACACGGTCTCGATCAGTGCGGCGGAGTGCGCACGCAGACTGAGCAGTCCCAGGTAGGGCAGCAGGCGCTTCCAGTTCAGTTGAGCGGTGCTGCGAATCGCGCTGCCGCCCAGGCCTACCAATGCGAACATCTGCTCTGAAAATGGATCGCAGGCACCCGTTTGAAAGCGCGCCTGATAACGGTATTTTCGCCAGATCGGCACCAGCAACCGGTGCAGGCGATGGTGAAAAAGATCCAGGAAATCACGCGTCGAATTACCCCCTGATACTTCGGCAAAAGCTTGCTCGCCATAGAACGCCGGCAGCGGTGAGCCTGTACCAAACAGCCCCAGCACATTGAGACGAAGGCGTGCCCGCAACTGGCCGTGCTCGACAAAAAACTCCACCCGGTCAATGTCGTTGCCGGGAAACCCAAAGCCTGGATTGGCCTGGAACTCCAACTGGTCGTACAGCGCCTCCTCGTCAAGGGAGGGGTGCGCTTCACGCAACCGCTCGATGATCTGCGCGACCGCCTGAAACACCGAGTACTCGCGAATCTCACGGGACAGTGCGGTTAAAGCAGGGGCTGCTGGCCCATCCGGGGTGGCCATAGGTACACGTCTCCTTGTGTGCTGATGACTCGCAGTTCGTGGTACGAGTTGAGGCTGGCGTAAAGCGCGAAAAACTCATTGAGCACCGAGGCAAAGACAAACACGTCGCCCTCCCCCAGGTAGCCTTCTGGATTGATGGTGAGATCAACCCGCAAGCCGCGAAATGGCAGGCCTCGGTGCAACCGGTCCACCGGCTGGTGACTGATCGACTGGAGTGCACCGAGCCTTATCCGGCTAACCTTCTCCACCTGGCGGTCGTGATAACGCGGCAGATCATAGGTTTCGAGGATCACTCTCAAGGCGTTGATATCGGTCAATGACAAATAGTTGAGCGACATATTGCTGATCAGTCGCCACAGGAAGTCGCTGTCCAGAGGGGGCGCAAAACTGGGTGTTGCCGCTGTGAGGTTGCGAAACGAAAGAAACTCGGGCGTCTGCTCGCAGGCCTGGTTGATATCTCCCACTTGCAGCCGGCGTGGCAGGTCGTGATTGGTGCAGGTCAGCTCGACCGACAGGGTTTCCTGATCATGCCCCTGGCGTTGGTCGAAGCTCAGCCAGGTGTCCATTCCGGTATGTTGCAGTGATGGTCGCAGGCGAACACCATAGCTGGGCGACCCGCTGCCAAAATCGTGCTCAAACGACTCGAACGGTGCATATTCCTGATAACCCAGGCCACCCGGCCGCCATCCTGTGACTTTGTCGACGGAAAATATGCCGCAGTTGCCCCGGGTGTATTCGCCCGGCAACAGCAGGTATTCGTCCTGCCTGCCGTCAAGGCGTATTGGCACGCTATCGTGCTTGAACAGATTGACGATGGGCGTGCAATACAACTTCACGTTGTCCAGGCTCGGCGTCAGTCGCTCAAGGCCGCGGCCACGCATGTTGAAGCGCAGCGCCAGGCCATGTACCTGTTTGAGCAGGTCAAAGGGCAACCCGTTGAGCACGTCGAGACCACCTACATCGACAAACAGGTATTTTTCGGGAAAGGCGAAATACTCCTGCAAATGGCGATAGCCGCGAAAGGTATTCAAAGGATAAGGAATCAGTGCCTCTTCCTCGGAAAAGCCCACTGGACTGATCTCGCTACTGGACAGACGCAATGAGATAGCCAAGCCGTCAGCGCCGATAACCGGCTGCCCATTCCCGTCCAAAGGCCGTAACTCAAACCCGTCCAAGTGACGCAACAGGCCAAGGTAGAGCGCCTGGCTGACGGGCAGCTCTCCCGCGAGATGCAGACGCAGGCAGCCCAGTGCCAACTCACTGAAGTTACCCTCTGCCGTCATTTCCAGACGCAGGCACAGCAACGCATCCTCGCCCTGTACCGAGTACTCCAAGGCGGCCAAATGCAGCGGTAAAACCTGTGTCGGGTAACAGGTACGAAAACGGCAACGTTCACCGTTGATCGCGATGCTTTCCACCGGTGTATCCCGCTCGACCCTGATGGCAGGCCCTGATCGCTTGATCGGGTCAAACTGCAGCATGCTGAACGCCGGCAGCGGTCGCATGTAGTTGGGCCACAGCAAATGCATCAACGAGTGACTCAACTCCGGCAGTTGATCATCGAGCTTCTGACGCAAGCGCCCGGTGAGGAACGCAAAACCCTCCAGCAACCGCTCCACATCCGGGTCATTGCCGGCGGCCCCAAGAAACGGTGCGAGTGCCGGGTTTCGCTCACAGAAGCGCCGCCCCAACTGCCGCAACGCACTCAGCTCGCCCTGGTAATAGCGGTTAAACGACATCCGGTTTGACCTCAACCTGTGCGCCGGGAGCCAGGCTTGCGCAAAAGGCGACCGTTTGCGTCAGGCCACCGACCTCCATCGCACCCTCGATGGAAAACGCCAGGGCCAACGGGTCACGGTCCTGAGGTATCGCCCTGACACATACATCCTTCAGACGTGGTTCATAGGCCTGGATGGAGCGCTCAATCAGGAAACGGGCCTGGCTCAACGCGTCATGCAGACTGAGCCGCATGTCATTCAGATCAGGCAACCCGTAGTCCGGTAGCGTCTGTACGCTGCCCACACGGGTGCTGAGCATGTTCGCCAGATGGCTCGCCACGGACTCCACGATGCAGCCTTGTGGGCTACGTCCCACGCCGGAATCCAGACGTTCGAAAAGGCTGCGGTTTTGGGTCATCACGTGGCTGCGACTCATTCTTTATCGAGCTTGCCGACGAGAGACAGGGTGAAGTCCGCCCCCATGTACTTGAAGTGCGGGCGAACGCTCAGGTTGACGCGATACCAGCCGGGCTCCCCGTCGACATCGCTGACCACAATGCGTGCTGCCCGGAGCGGGCGTCGTCCACGCACTTCGGCGCTGGGGTTATCCTGATCGGCAATGTATTGGCGAATCCACTTGTTGAGTTCCAGTTCGAGGTCGGTGCGCTCCTTCGACGATCCCAGCTGTTCGCGCTGCAGCACCTTGAGGTAGTGAGCCAGACGATTGACGATCATCATGTAAGGCAGCTGGGTGCCAAGCCGGTAGTTCAGCTCCGCGACCTTGCCCTCGGCGCTGATGCCAAAGGACTTGGGTTTCTGCACCGAGCTGGCGGAGAAGAACGCCGCATTGTCGCTGCCCTTGCGCATGGTCAAGGCGATAAAGCCCTCTTGCGCCAGCTCGTATTCCCGCCGGTCGGATACCAGCACCTCGGTGGGGATCTTGGTTTCGATCTCGCCCATGCTGTGAAAGTGATGCAGCGGCAAGTCCTCCACCGCGCCACCACTTTGCGGGCCGATAATGTTCGGGCACCAGCGAAACCGGGCGAAGCTGTCCGTCAAGCGGGTGGCAAAGGCATACGCCGTGTTGCCCCACAGATAGTGCTCGTGGCTGTTGGCGACATTTTCCTGGTAGGCGAAGGTCTTGACCGGGGAATCAATGGGATCGTAAGGCGTACGCAGCAGAAAGCGCGGCACTGTGAGCCCGATGTAACGGGCATCTTCGCTCTGGCGAAAGCTCTGCCATTTGGCAAACTGCGGCCCTTGGAAGTGGTCTTTCAGATCCTTGAGGTCAGGTAGGCCGGTGAAGCTCTCAAGGCCAAAGAAACCTGGGCCAGCCGCCGCGATGAAGGGTGCATGGGCCATGCAGGCCACATTGGAAACGTACTGCATCAACCTGACGTCGGGTGCACTGGGGGAAAGGAAATAATTGGCGATGATTGCCCCGACGGGCTGACCGCCGAACTGACCGTATTCGGCACTGTAAATATGCTTGTAGAGCCCGGACTGGGTAACTTCCGGCGAGTCCTCGAAGTCATCCAGCAGGTCCTGTCGAGAGACGCTCAGCAGTTCGATCTTGATGTTTTCACGAAAATCGGTGCGATCAACCAACAACTGCAGGCCGCGCCATGATGACTCCAATGACTGGAAATCGGGATGGTGGAGGATTTCATCCATTTGCTGGCTAAGTCTTGCATCAATCTCGGCAATCATCCGGTCAACCAGGCGCTTCTTGACCGGCTCGTCCCTGTTCTGCGGTTTGATCAGCTCCTCGATAAATGCCGACACCCCGCGCTTTGCGATGCCATAGGCTTCGTCGTCGGCGCTGAGACGGGTCTGGGCAATGATGTTGTCGAGAATGCTGCATTCATCCATTGCGCGAGCATGCAACGGGCTTTGGCTGGTAGTCATAGTGTCAGTGTCCTTTTACTGAGGGAGTCATGCGGCGGGGCTACCCAGCCCCAATTCAGCCAATACCCGGGTGCGGGACTCGTCATCGGCAAGCGCGTTTTCAATCGCCTTTCGAAAGCTCGGCGTGTTGCCCAGCGGACCCTTGAGCGCCACGAGTGCATCACGCAGCTCCATGAGTTTTTTCAGCTCGGGTATTTGCTCAACCAGGTGCGCCGGATTGAAGTCCTTCATCGAATTGATCCTGATCTGGATCGCCAGCTCATCCAGCTCGGCAGAGTCCTGGAGCCGATTGGGGACGCTCAAGGTCAAGCTCAAGGCTTGCTTGGCCAACACCTCGTCAAAGGTGTTCTTGTCGATCCCGACGGGCTTGCGGTCTTCGAATTGGCGTGGGTCTTCACGCTGGGTGAAGTCGCCAAGCACCAGCAGTTTCAACGGCAGCTCCAGCTCTTCCTGCGCAGTACCGACGGCGGGTTTGAACGTGATATTGATGCGTTCCTTGGGGGCTACCGAACCTTCTTTCGCCATGGTGTTTCTCCTTTTTCGGGTGGCTCGAAAGCCTATTCAAGTACCGCTTCAAGATCGAAGTGGCACAGCCTGCGATGGACATCTTCCTTGCGCTCACGCACAGAGTGGCTTTGCGGCAACACGTCACAACAGCCATGCAGGAGTTGCAGCACCTCAACCGCCAATTCAGGCTCCCAGCGCTGCAAGCCTGACTGCTGCAGTTCGTGGTCCAGGTGGTCAAGCTGGACTTTGGCAAGGTCATGCTTACCCGCCAGCACAGACAACCTGGCGAGGCCAAGCCGCCAATGAAATCGGGCACGCTCACCTGTGGCGGTTTGCATGCTTTGCTTGAGAGATTGAACGGCCGCCTTGAATCCGTCCTTGCGCAGCACGGGCACGACGTCGTGCAACGCTTTGTCCCAAGGCGCAGCCTGGGCATCAAGTGCCGACCGGGCTGGCACCGGACTTTGCAAATGGCGGACAACCTGAGTGTTGATCCAGCCCCGGGTAACGGAGTCAGCGAATGGCGTTCCATCGTGAAAGCGCAACTGCACGAGGCCAGGCAAACGCTGGAGCAACAAGGCGAAGTGCACTTCCAGCTCGGTCATGGCCAAATCGGCCTGAAGTGTCTGCAGGCACTCCCATACCCTGTACAAGCCGTCAAACCAGAAAGGTGCGCAGGCCAGGCTGGCCTCAAGTTCCAACAACAGGTCGGCGTGTTGCCCTTGGGCAAAGCGCTCCTGGTAGCGCTTGAGCTTGTCCGGCGCCGGGCCCCGCAAAGGCGTGACCTGTTCGTTGTCACAGTCCGGGAGGCTGGTGATCGTCAGCCAGGTCAACGTTCGGTTCAGACGCAGCGCGCGCAGGTCAGTGGCATTCTGGCGCTGCCACCAGGCAGACAAAGGCCGGGCATTCTCCTGCAGCGCACGCAGCAGCTTATGGGCGTCCTTTTCGTTATCCACCACAGGCTCGGGGGCCAGCTGTTGAGTCGCCACCGGCCTGACCTGGTCGCTTACCCCTGCGATACCGTTTGGCGGGGAGTCACTCACGGTGGCCTGCTGCAACCCGTCCGAGAGCCGCCTGCGAATCGGCAGTAACGATGGCGCCTCGTCGCCGAGATGCTGGGTCAATAGTTCATCCAGCCGGGTCAGGTGTTCGAGCATGCAGTGGAACAGGGAGCGCTGATCCTTGAACGGAAGATGTTGCCCAAGCGCCTGCTCAAGGCGCGGAACCAGCCAGCCAAATGCGGCACTGCGGGTACGCAGTTTGACCGGGTACACGACCGCCCAATGATGCTCACAGAGGTAGCGCAGCAATCCGAGGCCTGCGAGCAATCCTGGAAAGGACTCACGCTGATGCAATGCCCAGGTCAACCAGACAGCAACCCGCAAGTCCTTGGACTGGTGGCGTAACAAAGCCTCGCCTTTTTCCACTACCCATTGCCAGTCAGGTTGGCTGTTACCATGTATGGAATGCGTCTTGCCCAGTTCGGTTTCAAGTGCCTCATATTCAGTGGAAAAACGCATATCCGCGCCCGCATAACTCACTGTCGAGTTGGGTGCCTGCGCAAGTTTCAGGTAATAATCGGAAAGCCTGTCTGAATAAACCATTATTGGCTGCACTTTACTTCCTGGACATGTTCAGCTAACTAACGGCAATTTAAGCGCACATTAGAATACTGTTTTAAGTTCATCTTCCCGGCGGGAAGAGCACGAACCTTATCCATGCAAAAAGCTTTGTTCAAGCCACGAAACGGCTGTTAAGGAATTTCCTACAAAAATAAAAAATTCGCCGGTGCGCAACAGTTTGCACAATCAGAACAACACGCACGCTTATGTTTAATGTAGACCCTGCGGATAAGCCGCCTATCAGTACGCTGCAACTAACTGCACACCGCTGCGCAAACAAATACAAATAACTTCAGTTCCAAACCGACATCACCTCTTAAAAAACAAACCAATAAAACCTTAACCCCCCGATTTCATTAGCTCTTGAACTTTCCGGCACGCTTCTTGATATCGAGCATTACCCAGCCGGCAAATCAGCCGACTGGGGCGACCTCATTTATCAGGCAAGGAAACCAGTTATGCCAACACCCGCGTATCTCTCCATCACCGGCACCAAGCAAGGCTTGATTACGGCAGGCACATTCACCCAGGACTCGGTCGGCAACATCTATCAGGAAGGCCACGAAAACCAGATTCTGGTGCAGGGGTTCCAGCATCAGGTGATCATTCCCCGTGATCCACAATCCGGCCAGCCCACCGGCCAGCGAGTGCACAAGCCCCTGATGATCAGCAAGGTATTCGATAAGTCTTCGCCACTGCTGTTCAACGCATTGACCTCCGGGGAAATGGTCAAGTGCCGCCTTGAGTGGTACCGCACCTCTTCAGTCGGCACCCAGGAGCACTACTTCACCATCGAGCTGGAGGACGCGATTCTGGTGGACATCCAGTCACGGATGCCCAACTGCCAGGACCCGAACAATTCGCACTTCACACATCTGGAGGATGTGTATTTCGCTTACCGGAAAATCCTCTGGACCCATAAGGTATGCGGCACCTCAGGCCATGATGACTGGCGCAACCCGGTAGCTGGCTAAGCACCCACCGAAACAAAAACGGCAAAGCCATGGATGGCGCCGTTTCTGTCGGCTGCTAGACCATCGCCAGCGGATGCTTGCGCTTCGGCGCACCAAAAACCCGGTCAATCGCATCCAGGTCGTGCTCATCCAGCACCAGCTTTGCCGCTGCGGCATTGAGCCGGATATGCGCGGGCGTCACAGCTTTGGGAATGGCGATCACACCGTCCTGGCGCAAGACCCAGGCCAGGGAAACCTGGGCGGGTGTGACCTCGTGTCGACGGGCAATTTGCTTGAGGGTCGGGCTGGCCAACAGCTCGCCACCCTGGGCGATGGGACAGTAGGCCATCAATGGCAAATTATGTTGCTGCCACCACGGCAGCAGGTCGAATTCGATACCGCGCTCTTCAATGTTGTAGAGCACCTGATTGGTGGCGCAGGCCGGGGACGCCAGTTCCTGCAGGTCGGCCACATCAAAGTTGGACACGCCCCAACGACCGATCTTGCCCGCCTCACGCAAGCGTTCGAAGGCTTCCACCGTTTCTTCAAGGGGGTATTGCCCACGCCAATGCAGCAGATACAGGTCGATGTAGTCGGTGCCCAGGCGCTGGAGGCTGGCCTCACATGCCTGTGGAACACCTTTACGGCTGGCATTGTGCGGGTACACCTTGCTGACCAGGAACACCTGGTCACGTTTACCGCGAATCGCTTCGCCGACGACTTCTTCGGCGCCGCCTTCGCCATACATTTCAGCGGTATCGATCAGGGTCATGCCCTCATCAATGCCCAGTTGCAACGCCGCCACTTCGGCGCTGCGTTGACCGGGGTGTTCGCCCATGCGCCAGGTCCCCTGGCCGATGACAGGGACGGGAACGCCGGCCAGATCAATGGTGCGCATGACAACCTCCTGATGAATTCGCGAATTAACAGTGTGGCACCGACTGGACAAAAGGGTTCAATCGAAGGATGGTGGCCCTTTCCATCCCAGCCATAGAAAGGGCGCGCAATGCTGTTTGTGGTCATGCTTGGGGGCAAGCACCCCCGGGCGAAAATCGAAGTGCATGATGTGGTATTCGCCGTGGCCGACACCCTGGAAGCCGCCTACCCGCAACTGCGCGAGGGCTGGTTTGGCAGCCAGAAAGGTGTGCATATCGATTCCTGGATGACGGTGGACGGCGTCGACGGCTGGAAAGTCCACCTCAGCCACCTGGCACCTAACGCCGGTGCGCCGCGCCTGTACTTCATCAACCTGGGCGGTTATGAATCGAACATCTTTGGCGAAGCCCACCACTACCTGCTGGTGGTTGCGCGCACGGCCAGGGAAGCCGCGGCCCAAGGCAAACGGCAGATACTCACCCACTGGACCCAACCCCATACCGACGGTGTGCTGGATATCGACGACTGCCTGCCCATCGACCTGGTAGACGGACGCTATATCCACCTGGAACAGGGCGTTCACCGCCCGGTCGTCACGCGAAACGACTACATCGTACTGCCCTGACCGCCTCCTACCCGAACGGGGTATGGCGCCCCACCCACCACCTGCCTGAAAGTGCAATCAGCCCCTCGGCCTGACAACAAGCACAATTTCAAGGTGGGTCCGCCATGCATAAAGCCGTTATCGCCCTGTTCAGCGCTGTCTTGCTTGCATCCACGTCCCTCAGCCAGGCTGCTGACGACCCGGGCAACACCTTGCGCATCTACAACTGGGCCGATTACATCGGGGAACACACCCTCACCGACTTCGAGAAAGCCAGCGGCATCAAGGTGATCTACGACACCTACGACTCCTACGAAACCGTGCAGGGCAAGCTGCTCTCCGGGCGCTCGGGTTATGACCTGGTGGTGCTCAACGCGTCCCTGGTGCCGCTGCTGATCAAGGCCAAGGCCTTCCAGCCCCTCAACAAAACGCTGTTGCCCGACTGGAACAACCTTGACCCTCAGGTGCTGAAAAGCCTGGAAACCCATGATCCGGGCGTGACCTATTCGGCGCCCTACACCTGGGGTAGCAACGGCGTGACCTACAACATCGACAAGATCAAGGAACGCATGCCGGATGCGCCTATCGGCTCCCTGGCGATGATCTTCGACCCCAAGATCGTTTCGCGCTTTGCTGACTGCGGCATCACCTTCATGGACTCCCCTACCGACATGATCCCGCTGGCCCTGACCTATCTCGGCCTGGACCCCAACAGTGTGGCGCCCAAAGACCTCAAGGCCGCCCAGGATGTACTGATGGCCGTACGCCCGTACATCCGCAAATTCGACTCCAGCGGCTTTATCAACGGCCTGGCCAACGGCGAGTTGTGCATGGCCACGACCTGGTCCGGCGACTACGCCACGTCCCAGGCCCGGGCCGCGGAAGCCGGGGCCAAGGTCAACCTGGGTTACTTCATCCCCAAGGAAGGCTCGCTGATCTGGTTCGATAACTTCTACATCCCGACCGACGCGCCCCATGTGGCGAATGCCCACAAGTTCATCGAATTCCTCCTGCAACCGGAAGTCATCGCCGGCGTCAGCAACACCATTCACTACGCCAACAGCAACCTGGCGTCCAAGCCCTTTGTAAATGCGGACATACGCGACAACCCGGCCATCTACCCGGACGCGGCGACGATGCAGCGCTTGTTCACCCAGAAAAGCCAGTCCCAAGCCGCCGTGCGCCTGATCACCCGTACCTGGAACGCCGTGAAGACCGGCAAGTGAAACCCAGCCATTGAAGGTAAATGCCATGACCCTGCCAAATCCTGCTTTTTTCGCCCAGTTCGACCACGAGCAACTGGACGCCGCCGACAAGGCCCATTACATGCACGGCTTCCATATGTTCGATGAGCACCGTGAGCAAGGCTCGCTGAACATCGCGGCCGGTGACGGCGCCTACATCTACGACACCGCCGGCAACCGTTACCTGGATGCCGTCGGCGGCATGTGGTGCACGAATATCGGCCTGGGCCGCGAGGAAATGGCCGACGCCATCGCCAATCAGGTGCGCCAGTTGGCCTACTCCAACCCGTTCTGCGACATGGCCAACGTCACCGCCATCGAACTGTGCGCCAAGCTCGCCAGCCTGGCCCCCGGCGACCTCGACCATGTGTTCCTGACCACCGGCGGTTCCACGGCTGTCGATACCGCCTATCGTCTGGTGCAGTTCTATCAGAACAGCCGCGGCAAGCATGCGAAGAAACACATCATCTCGCGCTTCAGTGCGTACCACGGCTCGACATTCCTCACGATGTCCATCGGCAACAAGGCCGCCGACCGCGCGCCGGAATTCGACTTCATGAGCGACCTGTTCCACCACATCTCCTGCCCAAACTACTACCGGGCGCCAGAAGGCATGAGCGAGGCGCAGTTCCTCGATTTCCTGGTGGATGAGTTCGAAGACAAAATCCTGACTATCGGCGCCGACAAGGTGGCCGCGTTCTTTGCCGAACCGATCATGGGCTCGGGCGGCGTGATCATTCCGCCGAAGGGTTATCACCAGCGCATGTGGGAAATCTGCCAACGCTACGACCTGCTGTACGTGGCGGATGAAGTGGTGACGTCCTTCGGCCGGCTGGGAAAATTCTTCGCCTCCCAGGAGGTGTTCGACATGCAGCCGGACATCATCACCACCGCCAAGGGCCTGACTTCCGGCTACCTGCCGTTGGGCGCGTGTATTTTCTCGGACCGCATCTGGCAAGTGATCGGCGAGCCGGGCAAGGGCCGCTGCTTTACCCACGGTTTCACCTACAGCGGCCATCCGGTGAGTTGCGTGGCGGCGCTGAAGAACATCGAGATCATCGAGCGGGAAAACCTGCTGGCCCATGTCGAAGACGTCGGCGTGTACCTCGAACAGCGCCTGCAAACCCTGGCCAGCCTGCCGTTGGTGGGCGACGTACGCTGCCAGCGCTTGATGGCCTGCATTGAATTTGTCGCCGACAAACACACCAAGGCGCTGCTGCCGGACGCGGTGAACATCGGCGAGAAGATCCACCTGCGGGCCCAGGCCAGAGGCTTGCTGGTACGGCCCATCGGCCACCTGAATGTGATGTCGCCGCCGCTGATCATCACCCATGCACAAGTGGATGAAGTGGTGGAGATCCTGCGCCAGTGCATCCTCGACACCGCCGAAGAGCTGCGCCAAAGCGGCGAGTATCAAGGCCGATGAGCCTGGGCGCCCCGGTGCTTTTGCCGGGGCCCTGGCCGGCGGGTAGACTGGCCGGCATGAGCCAGAACGCCGATCACTGCCCTGCCCCGTCCTTCCAGGTGCTTGAAGCCTGGAACGGCGCGTTGGCCCGCGCCTTCGCCAGCGTTGACGAAGCCTCATTCCTTGAACACCTGGCCTGCGCCCTCAGTGCCCTGACACCCATCGAATCGATGATGATCAGCCTGGAGCGCCAGGGCCAGGCGCCGCACTTGCTGTACCAGCAAGGCATCCCCCGGCCGCACTACGAAGAAATCATCAACCGTTACTTTTCTCGGGGCTACCTGCTGGACCCGTTCTGTCTCGCGGTAGACAAGGGCCTGGCCGAAGGTTTCTACCACCTGGCGCAAATCGCCCCGGACGATTTCTTCAACAGCGAGTACTACAAGACCTACTACCTGCGCAGCGGCGGCGCCCAGGAGAGCTACTACATCGTTGACCTGTGCCCCAACAGCAAGATTTCCCTGTGCATGTTCCAGGGGCTGAGTGCCGGCCAGTTCAGCGATGAACAACTGGCGCTGCAACGAACCGCCCACCCCATCGTGCGTGAACTGCTGCGGCGCTTCGGCACCACGGGCGGGCTGTGCAAGGTGATCAGCGACGAGGCTTTCACCCAGACCCAGGTGCATCAGCAGATTGAAGCGGCGTTCATGCATTTTGGCAGCGGCGTATTGACCGTGCGCGAACGGGAGATCGCCCACCTGATCCTGCGGGGGCACTCGGTGAAATCCACCGCGCAGGTGCTGGGCATTTCCCCGGAAACCGTGCGCATGCACCGCAAGCATTTGTATACCAAGCTTGAAATCAACTCCCAGGCGGAGCTGTTTGCGCTGTTTATCGATTGGCTGACCCACAGCGGCGTAATGGCCCGCCACACCTGACCCACCATCCCCCCGGGCGCGGCGCTCGTGAGGCTACGGTTCATTCTTGGGGAACTTTGCCAGGAAATAACCACCTGAATCCGGTACGCTCACCGTTTTTACCCAAGGAGTTATCCCTCATGGCCAAAGCCACCGCCCGTCACATCCTGGTTGCCACCGAAGACAAGTGCAACGAACTGAAAGCACAGATCGAAGGCGGCGCTGATTTCGCCGAAGTTGCCAAAGCCAACTCGTCCTGCCCGTCCAGCCGTCAAGGCGGCGACCTGGGCTCGTTCGGCCCGGGCCAAATGGTCAAAGAATTCGATACCGTCGTCTTCAGCGCCCCGGTCAACACCGTGCAAGGCCCAGTGAAAACCCAGTTCGGTTATCACCTGCTGGAAGTGACCAGCCGTCAGGACTGATCCAGTCCGCACCTATGTTTAAAACAGCGGCCCGCCTTTTGGTGGGCCGTTGTGCATCTGTGACAGTGTGAAGACTGGCGAGGCGTACGCGCATAGCGTACAAATCCCCTTACCTCTTCACCCGGCGCCCAAGGCTGATAATGCGAGTCGCTTTTTCTACCCTGTTTTGCTCCACCCTGGCCCTATTGCTGGCCAGCACCGCCGTGATCGCCGCGCCGCAATCGGCACTGACCGTGTACGGCGAACCGGCCAAATACCAACCCGGGTTCACCCATTTCGATTACGCCAACCCCAATGCCCCCAAGGGCGGCAGCTTGCGGCGTTCGGCGATCGAAATCGGACGCTACGACCATGTATTGCCCTATGGCGACAAAGGCATCGGTGTCAGCCAGGTCGACGGTTGGCTGTATTCGCCCCTGGCCCAGCGCTCCCTGGATGAGCCCTACACGGTCTACGGCCTGGTGGCGGAAAAGATGGAGCGGTCAGACGACGGTCTGTCCCTGCGTTTTTACCTGAACCCCAAAGCCCGTTTCGCCGATGGCCAGCCGATCACCGCCGAAGACGTGCGCTACACCTTCGACCTGCTGATGACCCAGGGCAGCCTGCGCTACCGCACGCTGTTCGCCGACGTCAAACACGTCGAAGTCGAAGGCCCGCGCCAGGTGCGCTTCGATTTCTCCAGCAACGAAAACCGCACCCTGCCCCTGGACGTCGCCACCCTGCCGGTGTTCCCCGAGCATTGGTGGAAGACCCGCAACTTTGCCGACGGCGGCGGCTACGAGATTCCCCTCGGCAGCGGCCCCTACACCATCAGCAAGGTGGATGCCGGCAACACCATCACCTTCAAACGTGACCCGAACTGGTGGGGCAAGGACCTGCCCATCAGCCGTGGCTTGTACAACTTCGATCACTTGAGCCTGGAATACTTCGGCGACACCGAAGTGGCGCGCCAGGTCCTGCGGGGCGGAGCCTACGACTTCAACCGCGAATTCTCTGCCACCGGCTACTCCATCGGCTACAACGGCCCGGCCCTCGACGATGGTCGCCTGCAGCGCGCGCACCTGGCCAAAGAGGCGCCGCAACCGGCCCAGGGTTACGTGTTCAACGTGCAAAAGCCAATGTTCAAGGACCGCCGCGTGCGCCAGGCCCTGGCCATGCTGTGGGACTTCGAGTGGGCCAACCGGCAGATGATGCGCAACATGTACATCCGCCAGCAAAGCTTCTTCTCCAATAGCCCGCTGGCGGCGACTCAACTGCCGGATGCCCAGGAACTGGCGATTCTGGAACCTTTGCGCGGGCAGATTCCCGACGAAGTCTTCACCCAGGTGTTCAAGGCCCCCACCACTGACGGCACCGGGATGATCCGCGACAAGCAACTGCAAGCCCTGGCCCTGCTGGAACAGGCTGGCTGGAAACCCGACGGCGACAAACTGGTAAATGCCGAAGGAGAGCCGCTGGAGTTCACCTTCCTCAACGCCCAGAACGGCCTTGAGCGCCTGTTGTTGCCGTACAAACGCAACCTGGCGCAGATCGGCATCACCCTCAATATCCGCCGTATTGACTCCTCGCAATACGTCAACCGCCTGATGGCCCGGGACTACGACATGATTGTCACCGGTTTCCCGGTCACCACCTCGCCGGGGATGGAGTTGTACAACTACTTTGGCTCGGCCGCCGCGTTTGATACCGGCGCCAACAACTACATGGTCCTCAAGGACCCAGCCGTGGACAGCCTGATCAACGGCCTGGTCAAGGCCAACACCCAGTCGCAGATGCTCAGTTACGCCCACGCCCTGGACCGCGTGCTGCAATGGAATTACCTGTGGATTCCCAACTACTACCCGCCGGGCACCTCCGCCGCGTGGTGGAACCGCTTCGGCCGCCCGGCCGTGGAAGCCAAGACCGATGAGGCCCTGGAAACCTGGTGGGAAATCAGCCCCACGCCGCTGACCAATGAACAGATGAAAGCCGAACTGACCAAACGCCCGGGAGCCCGCTGATGTTTGCCTATATCGTGCGGCGCTTGCTGCTGATCATTCCCACCCTGGTGATTATCCTGCTGGTGAACTTCGTTATCGTGCAGGCCGCGCCCGGCGGGCCGGTGGAACAGGCCATTGCCCACCTGCAAGGCATCGGTGGCGGTGGCGTCGGCGGCTCGTCTGCCGAAAGCCTCAGCAGCGGCTCACGGGCCAGCCGTGGCCTGGACCCGAAACTGATCAAGGACATCGAAAAACAATACGGCTTCGACAAGCCCGCGCCGGAACGCCTGTGGCTGATGCTCAAGAGCTACGCCCAACTGGATTTCGGCAACAGTTTCTTCCGCGGCAAAAGCGTGACCGACCTGATCCTGGAAAAGATGCCGGTGACCATTTCCCTCGGCCTGTGGGCCACCTTGATCACCTACCTGGTGTCGATCCCGCTGGGGATTCGCAAAGCGGTGCGCCATGGCAGCAGTTTCGATGTGTGGAGCAGCACCGCGATCGTGATTGGGTATGCGATGCCGGCGTTTCTGTTTGCGATGTTCCTGATCGTGGTCTTCGCCGGCGGCACTTCGCTGAACTGGTTCCCGGTGCGCGGACTGGTCTCGGAAAACTTCGACCAGTTGAGCACCGTCGGCAAGATCGCCGATTACTTCTGGCACCTGGTACTGCCGGTCAGCGCCCTGGTGATCGGCGGTTTCGCCACCTTGACCATCCTCACCAAAAACTCGTTCCTCAATGAAATCACCCGCCAGTACGTGGTCACCGCCCGAGCCAAAGGCTTGAGTGAACGCCGGGTGCTTTACGGGCATGTGTTCCGCAATGCCATGCTGTTGGTGATTTCGGGGATTCCCCAGGCGTTTATCGCGGTGTTCTTTGCCGGTTCGCTGCTGATCGAGGTGATTTTCTCCCTCGATGGCCTGGGCCGCATGAGCTACGAAGCGGCGGTTTCACGGGACTATCCGGTGGTGTTCGGTTCGCTGTTTATCTTCACGCTGTTTGGCCTTTTGATAAAACTCATCGGTGACCTCTGCTACACCCTGGTGGACCCGCGTATCGACTTCGCCGCGAGGAACGCCTGATGCTCAAGCTCTCTCCCGTGGCCCGTCGGCGCTTTGAACGTTTCAAGAAAAACCGTCGCGGCTGGTGGTCGCTGTGGCTGTTTATCGGCCTGTTTATCCTGACCCTCGGCGGCGAGTTGATCGCCAATGACAAACCCTTGGTGCTCAGCTACCAGAACGAACTGTATTTCCCGGTGTTCAAGCGCTACACCGAGCAGGAGTTCGGCGGGCAACTGCCCTTCCAGGCGGATTACCGCAGTGAATACGTACAGAACCTGATCAAGAAGGACGGCGGCTGGATGCTGTTCCCGCCGATCCCGTTCAGCGACGACACCCCCAACTACGAACTGACCCGCCCTGCCCCCAGCCCGCCATCGAGCGTGAACTGGCTGGGCACCGACGACCAATCCCGCGACGTCCTGGCGCGGGTGATCTTCGGCGCACGGGTATCGATCCTGTTTGCCCTGGCCCTCACCGCCATCAGCGCCGCCATCGGCATCGCCGCCGGGGCGTTGCAGGGTTACTACGGCGGCTGGGTCGACTTGCTCGGGCAACGAATATTGGAAGTGTGGTCCGGCCTGCCGGTGCTGTATTTGCTGATCATCCTGTCGGGGTTTGTCGAGCCGAATTTCTGGTGGTTGCTGGGGATCATGGCGCTGTTTTCGTGGCTGGCCCTGGTGGACGTGGTGCGCGCCGAGTTCCTGCGAGGGCGCAACCTGGAGTACGTCAAGGCCGCGCGGGCCCTGGGGCTGGGGGACGGCAAGATCATCCGCCGGCATATCCTGCCGAACGCGATGACCGCCACCCTGAGTTACTTGCCGTTCATTCTGACCGGGGCGATTTCTACCTTGAGCGCCCTGGATTTCCTCGGCTTCGGTATGCCCGCCGGCAGCGCTTCCCTGGGCGAGCTGATCGCCCAGGGCAAGCAGAACCTGCAAGCGCCATGGCTGGGGCTGACTGCATTTTTCACCCTGGCGCTGATTCTGTCGTTGCTGGTGTTTATCGGCGAGGCGTTGCGTGACGCCTTCGACCCACGCTCATGAAGGGCCCTGAGATGACTGAAAACCTGATCGAGATTCGCGATCTGAGCGTCGCCTTCAACGGCCAGACCGTGGTGCGCAACCTGTGCCTGGACGTGCGCCCCGGCGAGTGCCTGGCGCTGGTGGGCGAGTCGGGGTCGGGCAAGTCGGTGACCGCCCATTCGATCCTGCAATTGCTCCCCGAAGCCGGCACCGAAACCACCGGTTCAGTGCGTTATCGCGGCCAGGAACTGCTCGGCGCCTCACCCGCGACCCTGCAAAAGCTGCGGGGCAACCGGATTGCGATGATCTTCCAGGAGCCGATGACTTCCCTGAATCCGCTGCACAGCATCGAGAAGCAAATCGGCGAAACCCTGCTGTTGCACAAGGGCCTGGGCGGCAAGCAAGCCCAGGCGCGGATCCTTGAGTTGCTGGAACTGGTGGGCATCCAGAAGCCCCAGGAACGCCTCAAGGCCTACCCCCATCAACTCTCCGGCGGCCAGCGCCAGCGGGTGATGATCGCCATGGCCCTGGCCTGCGAGCCGGAATTGTTGATCGCCGACGAACCGACCACCGCGCTGGATGTGACGGTGCAACGCAAGATCCTGCTGCTGCTCAAGTCCCTGCAACAACGCCTGGGCATGTCGTTGCTGCTGATCAGCCACGACCTCAACCTGGTGCGCAGCATTGCCCAGCGGGTGTGCGTGATGAAGGCCGGGGAGATTGTCGAGCAGGCAGATTGCGAAACCCTGTTCTGCGCCCCCAAACACCCTTACAGCCGCCTGCTGCTGGATGCTGAACCGGCAGGCATCGTCTTGAATCACGAGGCGCGGGAGACGGTGTTGCAGGTGGATGACCTGAGCGTGCAGTTCCCGCTGGGCGGCGGACTGTTCCGGCGCAAGCAGTACCTGCAAGCGGTGGACGGCATCAGCCTGACGGTGCAGCGCGGCAAGACCTTGGGGATTGTCGGCGAGTCCGGCTCGGGCAAATCCACACTGGGCCAAGCGATTCTGCGGCTGCTGGATTCCAGCGGCACGATTCGCTTCCAGGGCGAGGCTCTCGAAGGCCTGACGCAAAAACAGATGCAGCCGTGGCGCAAGCAGATGCAGGTGGTGTTCCAGGACCCGTTCGGCAGCCTCAGCCCGCGGATGTCGGTGGCGCAGATCATCAGCGAAGGCCTCGAAGTGCATGCCCCGTGCAGCCTCAAGGACCGCGAAGCCCAAGTGATCCGCGTGCTGGAAGATGTCGGCCTGGACCCCGCCAGCCGCCATCGCTACCCCCACGAATTCTCCGGCGGCCAGCGCCAACGCATCGCCATCGCCCGGGCTTTGGTACTCAAACCGGCGTTGATTCTGCTGGACGAACCCACCTCGGCGCTGGACCGCACCGTGCAGAAACAGGTGGTCGCCCTGCTGCTTGAGCTGCAGGAAAAGTACGGCCTGACTTACCTGTTTATCAGTCACGACCTGGCAGTGGTGAGGGCCCTGGCCCACGACATGATCGTGATCAAGGACGGCAAGGTGGTGGAGCGCGGGCCGAGCGACGAAGTGTTTGCCGCGCCTCAACACCCCTACACCCAGGAACTCCTCGCGGCGGCGCATCCATGAACACCAGCGGCAGCCTCAAGGATTACCAATACGTTCGTGGCCTGGCGATCCAGTCGTTGTTCGAGATCATCGAGCAGTCCAGCGAAGGCACGGTGATTGTCGACGGTGACGCCAACATCGTCTGGATGAACGAGCGTTACGCCAAGCGCTTCGGCCTGAAAAGCGCCGACGAGGCCATCGGCCAGCCGTGCGAGCAGGTGATTTCCAACAGCCTGCTGCGCCAGGTGGTACGTAACGACCAGCCGATATTGCTGGATATCCAGGACACGCCCAAAGGCCCGCTGGTGGTGATGCGCCTGCCGATCCATGACGACGCCGGCAAGGTGATCGGCGCCATCGGGTTTGCGTTGTTTGATGAGCTGCGCAACCTGTCGCCGCTGATCGAGCGCTACCTGAGCATGCAGCAGGAACTGGCGTCCACCCGGTCGTTGCTGAGGTCACGGCAAAGCAAGTACAACTTCGCGCACTTTATCGGCACCAGCGCGGCCAGCCTGGAAGTCAAACGCCGGGCGCGGCGCAGTGCCAGCGCGGACTCGCCGGTGTTACTGCTGGGGGAAACCGGGACCGGCAAGGAACTGCTGGCCCAGGCGATTCACGGTGCATCGCCTCGGGCGCACAAAGCCTTTGTGAGCATCAACAGCGCGGCGATTCCCCATGATTTACTGGAAGCCGAATTCTTTGGCACCGCACCGGGCGCGTTTACCGGCGCCGACCGCAAGGGCCGTCCCGGCAAGTTGCAGATTGCCCAGGGCGGCACGCTGTTTCTCGATGAGATCGGCGACATGCCGCTACCGCTGCAAAGCAAATTGCTGCGGGTGTTGCAGGAGAAAGAGTTCGAGCCAGTGGGCTCCAACGAGATGATCCACAGCGATGTGCGGGTGATTGCCGCCACGTCGATGGACCTGGAAGCGGCGATCAAGCGCGGGGAATTTCGGGCGGACCTGTATTACCGCCTGAATGTGCTGCCGATCCAGGTACCGCCGTTGCGCGCACGACTGGATGATTTGCCGGCATTGAGTGAGGCGATCCTGGAGGAGTTGCGCAGCCAGCATGAACTGGACCGCGAGGCCTTGGCGTTGTTGGCGCAGCATGCGTGGCCGGGGAATATCCGCGAGCTGCGCAATGTGCTGGAGCGGGCGGCGTTGTTGAGTGATGACCTGGTGCTGGATGCCCGTGAAATTCGCGCGGCAATTGGTACGTTCAGTCCGGTTGAGCACCGTTCGGTAGAGACCGTTGAGGGCGAGAGTTTCAGTGCGGCCAGGGAACGGTTTGATCGGCAGGTGATTGGGGCGGCGTTGAAGCAGTGTGAGGGGAATGTGGTGGAGGCGGCGAAGCGGCTGGGGCTTGGCCGGTCGACCTTGTACAAGAAGATGGTCGCGCTGGGCATCGCCTAGTCTCAAAACAGAGACATAATTCCAAATACAGAGAAAATCCAATGTGGGAGCGGGCTTGCTCGCGAATGCGGTGTGTCAGTGCATGAATTACTGCCTGATACACCGCATTCGCGAGCAAGCCCGCTCCCACATTTGATCTCCAACAGTCTCAAATTCGGGACAAAACTTGAGAACACATTCACAGGTCAATAATTTCTCTATATATATCAAAAATTTAACCACTTGGCACACATCTCGCTATAGCCCTTCCCCACCGCCTCACCCACAAAAATAACAATCAGATGGAGACACACCATGAGTGTGATCATTGCCCTCGCAGCCCTGGCGCTGCTGATGCTGGCCGCCTACCGTGGCTACAGCGTCATCCTGTTTGCCCCCATCGCCGCCCTCGGCGCTGTGCTGCTCACCGACCCTTCCGCTGTCGCGCCCGCCTTCACCGGGGTGTTCATGGAGAAGATGGTCGGCTTCCTGAAACTGTATTTCCCGGTATTCCTGCTCGGCGCGGTGTTCGGCAAGCTGATTGAAATCTCCGGCTTCTCGCGCTCCATCGTCGCTGCCGCGATCCGCTTGCTCGGCACCCGCCAGGCGATGCTGGTGATCGTGCTGGTGTGCGCCCTGCTGACCTACGGCGGCGTGTCGCTGTTTGTGGTGGTGTTCGCGGTGTACCCGTTTGCCGCCGAGATGTTCCGCCAGAGCAATATCCCCAAGCGCCTGCTGCCGGCGACCATCGCCCTCGGTGCGTTCTCGTTCACCATGGACGCCCTGCCCGGCACGCCGCAGATCCAGAACATCATCCCCAGCACCTTCTTCAACACCACCGCCTGGGCTGCGCCGTGGCTGGGGCTGATCGGCACTATCTTCGTGTTCTGCGTCGGCATGCTGTACCTCGCCCGCCAGCGCAACAAGGCTCAGCGTGCCGGTGAAGGCTACGGCACCAACCTGCGCAACGAGCCGGAGACCGCCGAAGACATCAAGCTGCCCAACCCGTGGATCGCCCTGTCGCCGCTGCTGCTGGTGGGCATCATGAACCTGCTGTTCACCCACTGGATTCCGCTGTGGTACGGCAAGACCCACACCCTCAGCCTGCCGGGCATGAGCGTGCCGGTGCAGACCGAAGTCGCCAAGCTTACGGCGATCTGGGCAGTGCAGGCGGCGTTGCTGGTAGGGATCATCGTGGTGCTGGTATTCGGCTTCTCGGCGATTCGCAGCAAGCTCGCCGAGGGCAGCAAGAGTGCGGTCAGCGGTGCACTGCTGGCGGCGATGAACACCGCTTCGGAATACGGTTTTGGTGCGGTGATCGCCTCGCTGCCGGGCTTCCTGGTGCTGGCGGACTGGCTCAAGGGCATTCCCAACCCACTGGTCAACGAGGCGATTACCGTGACCCTGCTGGCCGGTATCACCGGCTCTGCCTCGGGCGGCATGAGCATTGCGTTGGCGGCCATGTCGGAGAGCTTTATTTCAGCGGCCCATGCGGCCAATATCCCCCTTGAAGTACTGCACCGGGTCGCGGCCATGGCCAGCGGCGGCATGGACACCCTGCCCCACAACGGCGCCGTGATCACGTTGCTGGCGGTCACCGGGCTGACCCACCGCGAAGCCTATAAAGATATTTTCGGCATCACGATCATCAAGACCCTCGCGGTGTTCGTGGTGATTGGTACTTTCTACGCCACCGGCATTGTGTGAGGTTGATATGACGACATTGAACGGCAAGACCGCCCTGGTCACCGGCTCCACCAGCGGCATCGGCCTGGGCATCGCCCTGAGCCTGGCCAAGGCCGGCGCCAACCTGATCCTCAACGGCTTCGGCGACGCCAGCGTGGTGATCGCCCAGGTGCAGGCCTTCGGTGGCAAGGTGGGGCATCACCCGGCCGACGTCAGCGACCCGGCGCAGATCGCCGAGATGATCGCCTACGCCGAGCGCGAGTTTGGCGGCATCGACATTCTGGTGAACAACGCCGGGATCCAGCATGTGGCGCCGGTGGACGAGTTCCCGGTGGAGCGTTGGGATTCGATCATTGCGATCAACCTGTCATCGGTGTTTCACAGCACGCGTTTGAGCCTGCCGGGCATGAAAGCCAAGGGTTGGGGGCGGATCGTCAATATCGCGTCGGTGCATGGGCTGGTGGGTTCGGTGGGCAAGGCGGCTTACGTCGCGGCCAAGCATGGCGTGATCGGGCTGACCAAAGTGGTGGGGCTGGAAACCGCCCAGAGTAATGTCACCTGCAATGCCATCTGCCCGGGCTGGGTGTTGACGCCGCTGGTGCAGAAACAGATTGATGACCGCATTGCCAGCGGGGTTGATCCGCAGCAGGCACAACATGACTTGCTGGCGGAGAAGCAGCCATCCCTGGAGTTCGTGACGCCGCCGCAATTGGGGGAACTGGTGCTGTTCCTGTGCAGCGAAGCCGGCAGCCAGGTGCGGGGCGCGGCGTGGAATATCGACGGCGGCTGGTTGGCCCAGTAAACGACGATTCCCAAGACACCGCAGCTTGATCGTTCCCACGCTCCGCGTGGGAATGCAGCCCGGGACGCTCCGCGTCCCAAGAGCGGACGCAGAGCGTCCAATGAGGCATTCCCACGCGGAGCGTGGGAACGAGAGAGACTCACCTATGTCCGAAATACTCTGGCAACCCTCCCCCGAACGCATCCACAACACCCGGATGGACCAATTCCGGCGCTTCATCAATGAACGCCATGCCTTGCAAATCAGCGACTACCCGGCCCTGCACCAATGGAGCATCGACCAGCGCCCGGACTTCTGGCAGTCCATTGTCGAGTTCTTCGAGGTGCAGTTCCGCACGCCACCCAACGCGGTACTGATCGAAGGCGCCGAGATGCCCAGCGCCCAGTGGTTTCCCGGCGCTACCCTGAACTTTGCCGAACACCTGCTGCGCCGCCGCGACGATCATCCTGCGGTGGTCGCCATCAGCGAAGACGGCCAGCGCGAACAACTGACCTATGCCGAACTGGCCCGCCACGTCGCCGGCCTGCAACGCAGCCTGCGGGGGGCCGGTGTGGGCGTCGGTGACCGGGTGGCCGCGTGCATGCCCAACACCTGGCAAACCCTGGTGGGCATGCTCGCCACCACCAGCCTCGGGGCCATCTGGTCGTGCTCTTCGCCGGACTTCGGCACCCAAGGAGTGATCGACCGCTTCGGCCAGATCGAACCCAAGGTACTGATCACCTGCGCCGGTTACCGGTATGCCGGCAAGGTCATCGACCAAAGCAGCAAGCTCAATGAAATCCTCGAGCGGCTGCCGTCCCTGCAACAGCTGATCATCGTGCCGTATGCCCGCCCGCAGGCACGTCCCGAGGAGTATCAGACCCGGGCCAACGTCGCGCTCTGGAACGACTTCTACAGCCCCGGCGGCGAACCCGATTTCGTCGCCGTGCCCTTCGATCATCCGCTGTACATCCTCTATTCCAGCGGCACCACCGGCGTGCCCAAGTGCATCATCCACGGCACGGGCGGCGTACTGCTCACGCACCTCAAGGAACACGGCCTGCACGCCGACCTGTCGCGGGATGACTGCCTGTTCTACTACACCACCTGCGGCTGGATGATGTGGAACTGGCTGGTGTCGGTGCTGGCCATCGGCGCCACGGCGGTGCTGTATGACGGCTCACCGTTTCACCCGGGGCCGGAACGCCTGATGGACCTGATCGACCAGGAAAAAATCAGCGTGTTCGGCACCAGCCCGAAGTTCCTCGCCACTTTGGAAAAGGCCGGGCTGCAACCGCGGCTGAGTCACGACCTGGGCAGTCTCAAGGGTTTGATCTCCACCGGCTCGCCGCTGTCGCCCCAGAGCTACGACTACGTGTACCGCGAGATCAAGCCGGAGCTGTGCCTGTCGTCGATGTCCGGCGGTACCGACATCGTCTCCTGCTTTGTGATCGGCAACCCGGTGCTGCCGGTGCGGCGTGGCGAGATGCAGTGCAAGAGCCTGGCGATGGCCATCGAAGTCTGGGACGATCAGGGCCGCCCGCGGGTGGGCGAAAAAGGCGAACTGGTGTGCACCCGGCACTTCCCGGCGATGCCCATCGGCCTGTGGAATGACCCGCACCAGGAAAAACTGCGGGCCTCGTATTTCAGCCAGTTTCCCGGCGTATGGGCCCAAGGCGACTACGCCGAACAACGGCCCAATGGCAGCCTGCTGATCCATGGCCGCTCGGACGCGGTGCTCAACCCCGGAGGCGTGCGCATCGGCACCGCAGAGATCTATCGCCAGGTGGAAAAAGTGCCGCAGGTCCTGGAAAGCCTGGCCATCGGCCAACGCTGGCAGGATGACGTACGGGTGGTGCTGTTTGTGCGGCTCAGCGACGGCGTGGAGCTGGATGACGCCCTGGAGCAGCAGATTCGCCAAGTGATCCGCGCCAACACCACGCCGCGCCACGTGCCGGCGAAGATCCTCGCGGTGACGGATATCCCGCGCACCATCAGCGGCAAGATCGTCGAACTGGCGGTGCGCAACGTGGTGCATGGCGAGGCGGTGAAGAACACCGACGCCCTGGCCAACCCCGAGGCACTGGAGCAATTTCGTGATCGCCCGGAGCTGGCAGAAAGATGAAACGTTTTAGCCCTTCAGCACTCATTTGAAGACAAAACCCTCAAGCATGCTATTTTTCGAGGGTGGAAAGCCGATCACTCCTCGCGGGATAATCGGCTTTTGTCATTCTTCAAGCGTTACGCGCAGGGCATTTTCATGAACGTATCACCCACCGGCAGCGAGGCCGCAGCACTGATTGCGCGGCTGGACTGGGCACGAAGCCCCCTCGGTGACGCCATTGATTGGCCGCAAAGCCTCCGCACAGCCGTCGACATCGTGATCCATTCACCCATGCCGATGCTGTTGTTGTGGGGTGCCGAACTCACCCAGATCTACAATGACGGCTTCGCAATGCTGGCCGGCAACAAGCACCCTGGCGCCTTTGGCCAGCCTGCCGACCTGATCTGGCCGGAACTCAAGCCCTTCACCGACCCGATCTACAGCGCCGTCTTGGCGGGCCAGGTGCGCACGTTCACCGAGCAGCGTTTCGTGCTGCAACGCAATCACCGCGACACCGAGATCTGGCTCGACCTGACCTACAGCCCGATCCGCGACGAGCGTGGTGAGGTCGCCGGAATCCTGATCACCGCCATCGAAACCAACGAGCGCCGGCGCATCGCCCTGGAACTCCAGCAGCGCACCGAAAACAGCCTCAGGGCCCAGCGCGATACCGAACAGCGCCTGCAACTGGCCCTGGCCGCCACCGACGCCGTGGGCACCTGGGACTGGGACATTGGCGAAGACCGGTTTATCGCCGATGCACATTTCGCCCAACTGCATGGGGTTGACCCCTGCGATGCCGGCCTGCTGCCCATCAGCGACTACCTGAAGGGCGTGCACCCCGAAGACCGTGGCATGGTGGCCCGCAGCATCAAGCATTGCATCACCCACGGCACCGAATACGCCGAGGAATACCGCCTGCTGCAGGCCGACGGCGAAGTGCGCTGGGTGTTTGCCCGGGGCCGTTGCTACAAGGATCACCATGGCCGACCGGCACGCTTTCTCGGCGCCGCCCTCGACCTGACCGAACGCAAGCACACCGAACAGGCCCTGCGCCAAAGCCAGACCGAGCTGCAACTGATCATCAACGCCATGCCGGTGCTGATCGGCTATGTCGACCACGAGCAGCGTTTTCGCCTGAACAACAGCGCCTACCTGGACTGGTACGGCATGACCCCGCAGGAGCTGTACGGCAAGACCATCCGCGAAGTGGTGGGCGACGAGATCTATGCCGGGCGCGTCGACAAGATCGAGGCGGCGCTCAAGGGCAAGGCTTGCAGTTTTGTCACCGTCACGCCGCACCATGACGGCCGACCCCGCCACGCGCTGATGAAGTACCTGCCGCGTTTCAGCGCTGACGGTTCAGTCAACGGTTTCTACATTTTTGTGATCGACGAGACCGAGCGCAAACTGACCGAAGAAGCCCTGCGTCACCTCAACGAAAACCTCGAAGAGCGCGTCAACCAACGCACCCAGGCCCTGGCCGAAGCCAACCAGCGCCTGCAAAACGAGATGTTCGAGCGCGAGCGTGCCGAAGACGCCCTGCGCCATGCACAGAAGATGGAAGCGGTCGGCCAGCTCACCGGCGGCATCGCCCATGACTTCAACAACATGCTCACCGGGATCATCGGCAGCCTGGACCTGATGCAACGCTACATCGCAGCCGGACGCAGCGACGAGATCGGCCGGTTCACCGACGCCGCGGTGTCCTCGGCTCATCGTGCCGCTGCGCTGACCCACCGCCTGCTGGCGTTCTCCCGCCGCCAATCCCTGGACCCCAAGCCGGTGGATCCGAATCAGTTGGTGGCGTCCCTGGAAGACCTGTTCCGCCGCACCAAGGGCGCGCACATCGAACTCAAGGTGCAACTGGGCACCGACGTGTGGCCGGTGAACACCGACGCCAGCCAGTTGGAAAACGCCCTGCTCAACCTGGTGATCAACGCCCGCGATGCGATGCCCGACGGCGGGCAATTGTGCATCGAGACCGCCAACAGCTACCTCGACGGCACCGACATCACCACCCTGGAGCCGGTCAAGGCCGGCGACTATGTGATGCTTGGCGTGAGCGACAACGGCGCCGGCATGACCGCGAAGATTCTCGCCAAGGCTTTCGACCCGTTCTTCACCACCAAGCCTATCGGCCAGGGCACCGGCCTCGGGTTGTCGATGATCTATGGGTTTGCCCAGCAATCCGGCGGGCACGTGACCATTGAAAGCCAGCCGGGCCAGGGCACTTGTGTGCGGTTGTACCTGCCGCGCCTGCATGGCACTGCACTGGAACGCACCGTGCCCGCCAGCCACGGTGAAGCCCCGGTGGCCCTGGCGGGTGAAGCGGTGGTGGTGGTCGAGGATGACGCGGCGGTACGGATGCTGGTGGTGAATGTGCTGGGTGAACTGGGCTATACCGCGCATCAGGCCGCCGATGCGCGGGCGGCATTGCCGTTGCTGGAGTCCGACCTGCGGGTGGATTTGCTGGTGACCGATGTGGGCTTGCCGGGAATGAATGGTCGGCAATTGGCCGAAATCGCCCGGCAACACCGGCCGGCACTCAAGGTGCTGTTCATGACCGGTTACGCCGAGAAAGCCGCCGAGCGCCAGGGGTTCCTGGAGGAAGGCATGGACATGGTGGCCAAGCCGTTTTCGATTGACCTGCTGGCTAACAAAATCCGCAGCATGATCAGCTCAGAGGCCTGACTTCAGGCATAATCGCGCGCCGTTTCACATCAGGACCGATCAATGAAAGCCCAAGCCCGTCACATTCTGGTGAAAACCAGTGAGGAAGCCGAACAGCTCAAGCAGCGTATTGCCAAGGGCGAAGCGTTTGACGTGTTGGCCAAGAAGTACTCCACCTGCCCTTCCGCCAAGCGCGGCGGTGATTTGGGTGAAGTGCGACCGGGGCAGATGGTGGGGGTGATTGATGCGGTGATCTTCAAGAAGCCGGTGAAGGTGGTTCATGGGCCGATCAAGAGCAAGTTTGGGTATCACTTGGTGCAGGTGTTTTACCGGGATTGAGCGGTGGGCTTTAGACCGCTATCGCAGGCAAGCCAGCTCCCACAGTTGACCGAGTTCTCTCTCAATAATGCGGTCAACTGTGGGAGCCGGGCTTGCCCGCGATCCGCCGCAGGCGGCCAGGCACCTCAATCTCGCGGAATCAAAGCACCTGGCACCTGAATCACCCGGCTCGCCAATCGATGCCCGGCCAGTGCTGCATCCTGCGGCGAACCACCCTTGAGCCGACTGGCGAGATACGCCGCACTGAACGAATCCCCCGCCGCCGTGGTGTCGACCACCTTCTCCACCACCAACGCCGGCACCTCGAATCGATCACCTTCACAGCGAATCAAACACGCATCCGCGCCCCGCTTGAGCACCACTTCGGCAATCGTCGGGTACGCCGCAAACACCTGCTCGCTGTCCTCATAGCCAAACAATGCGCGCTCGTCATCTTCCGTCAGCAAGGCAATGTTCACTTCGGCCAATACCCGGTGATACGCCGCACGCGCCGCGTCCACACTGGCCCACAGGCGTGGCCGGTAGTTGTTGTCGAACACCACCTTGCCGCCGCGCTGGCGGGTTTCGATCAGGGTTTCCAGCAAACGCCCACGGCCCACTTCGCCCAGTACCGCCAGGGTGATGCCGCTGAAATACACCACGTCGTATGCCGCCAGAGCCGCCAGGATCGACTCGGCCGCCGGCGTGGTGAAGCAGTCGCGCACGGCCGCTTCGTTGCGCCAGTAAAGGAATTTGCGCTCGCCGTTGGTATCGGTCTGGATGCAGTACAACCCCGGCAACCGCCCGGGCAGGCGCTGGACCATCCCCAGGCCCAGGCCTTCTTCGGCCCATTGCTTGCACATGGCGTCGCTGAAACTGTCATCGCCCAGGGCGGTGACGTAGTCGACGGTGCTGGGTTCATCCAACTCGCGGCGCAGGTAGACGGCGGCGTTCAGGGTGTCGCCGCCGAAGCTTTGTTGCAGGCTGCCGTCGGCGCGGTGTTGCAGTTCGATCATGCATTCGCCGATGAGGGCGATGCGCGGTTGTGTGTTCATGTCTGGGGGCTCTCGATGTACTGGAGGGCCTCTTCGCGAGCAAGCCCGCTCCCACATTTGATCGCATTTCAACTGAAGGAACTCGGTCGAATGTGGGAGCGGGCTTGCTCGCGAAAGGCGCGACTCGGTCTAGAAGCAGGTATGCAGGCTTTCGATCACCTGCAACTGCTCATCCACCAAATTACCCACTTGCCACTTGTCGAAGGTCAGGCACGGGTGGGAAGTACCGAAGGAGATGATGTCGCCAATGCGCAACTCAACCCCCGGCGCAACCACCATGAACGCATGCTGGTCCATCACGGCGGTGACCTTGCACGCGGTCACGTCATCACCCTCGGCCGGCACCACGCCTGCCTTGTAGCGCTTGAGCGGCACTGGCAGGCCGGCGTCGTAGGCGACGTCGCGCTTGCCCAGGGCGATCACCGCGAAGCCTGGCTCCGGCAGCGATTGCACGTGGGCCCAGACTTCCAGCGCCGGGCGCAGGCCTTCGTTGAGGTCGCTGCGGCGGTCGAGTACGCAGCACTGTGCTTCTTTGTAGATGCCATGGTCGTGGGCCACGTAGCTGCCCGGGCGCAATACGCTGAGGAAGCGGCCGGCGGCGTTCTGGGCTTCGAAGGATTCGGCGATCAGGTCGTACCAGGCCGAACCCGAGGCGGTGATGATGGGCTTGGCCAGGTCGAAGGCGCCGCTGTTTTGCAGGTCGACGGCGAGGCGCACCAGGGAGGCGGCGAATTCGCGGATGCCACTGATGGCGTGCTCGCCGTGGATCACCCCTTCGTAGCCTTCGATGCCGGTGAGGGCCAGCGCAGGCTGGGCCTTGATCGCCTTGGCCAGGTCGAGCACCTGTTGTTCGGTGCGGCAACCGCAACGGCCGCCGACCACGCCGTATTCGATCATCACGTTCAGGCGCAGGCCACGAGCGGCAAAGAACAAACCCAGGTCGGCCACGTTGTCCGGGTGGTCGACCATGCAGTGGAAGTCGAATTCGGGGTCGGCCAGCAGGTCTGCGATCAACGCCATGTTCGGCGCGCCCACCAGTTGGTTGGCCATCAATACGCGGCGAACCCCACCGGCGTACGCGGCGCGGGTCTGCACGGCGTTGGCCAAGGTGATGCCCCAGGCGCCCTGCTCGATCTGCCGCTGGAACAGCGCCGGCATCATGCTGGTCTTGCCGTGGGGCGCCAGCTGCGCGCCGCTGTTGCTGACGAAATCCTGCATCCAGCGGATGTTGTGTTCCAGGGCATCGCGGTGCAGCACCAGGGCCGGCAGGCTGACGTCACGGACCAGATGTGCACCGATGGCGGCGGCGCCTTTTTCAACGGCATTGAAGGCAGACATAGCAATTTCCTATTCGTTGATGCGACGGGCCAGGTTGTTCGCGCTTTCGATCAGTACCCGGCGATAGTCGTTGTAGTTTTTGAGGGCATCGGCCCGTGGGGCGACGATGCACAGGGTCGCAATGCTGATGCCTTGGGCGTCCCGAACCGGGGCGGCAAAGCAGTGGGTGAAGGTGTCGGCGACGCTGTCGAAGGAGAAGAATCCGTCGAGGGTGGCCTGGCGGATTTGCCCGAGGAAGGTTTCCAGAGGCAGGCGCTGACCGTCCGGGAGGATGAAGTCGTCGTAGTCGATCAGGTCGATGATTTGCTGGTCGCTCAGGTGGCCCAACAGCAGGCGGCCGGAGGCGGTCCAGGGGATGGGCGCGTTCTCGCCGATGTCTGAGGAAATGCGGAAATGCCGCTCGCCTTCGCGCATCAGGGCCACGGTGTATTTGCGCCCATTGAGCAGGCACATCTGTGCCGTTTCGTGGGTCTGGCTGACGATTTCCTGCAGGGCGTGGTCGGCTTCACGGGTCAGGTCGAAATGGCGCAGATGGGCCTGGCCGAGGAAGTACAACTGACGGCCGAGGTAGACATGACCGTCCTTGCCGACGGTTTCGAGGATGCGCCGTTCCAGCAGCGAGGCCACCAGTTCGTAGACCGTGGATTTGGGGCTGCCAATGCCACTGGCGATATCATTCGGGCGCAGGGGCTGGCCGATCTCCTTGAGGAAATCGAGGATATCGAACGCCCGGTCGAGGCCTTTGGCGCGGCGTTTGATGGTGTCTTCGGTCATGGCAGTCGTCGGTCCCGTTTGAAGATGTAGCTATCAACACAGATCCCCTGTGGGAGCGGGCTTGCTCGCGAAAGCGGTGTGTCAGTGAATACATCTACAACTGATCCACCGCATTCGCGAGCAAGCCCGCTCCCACATTGGGTCTCCTGTGGTCTCAAGAGACGGGCATTTAGCCTTTTTTCTTGTAGGCCACGCAATCAATCTCAACCTTGCAATCGACCATCATGTTCGCCTGCACACAGGCCCTCGCCGGGGCGTGTTCCGGGTTGAAGTATTCGCCGAACACTTTGTTGAAGCTCCAGAAATCCCGTGGGTCTTCCAGCCACACACCGACGCGCACCACGTCTTCCAGGGCGTAGCCGGCTTCTTCGAGAATCGCCACCACGTTGCGCATGGTCTGGTGCGTCTGCTCGACGATGCCGCCGGTGATGATTTCACCGTCCACCGCCGGCACCTGGCCCGACACGTACAACCAGCCATCCGCTTCCACCGCGCGGGCGAAAGGACGAGGCTGGCCGCCGCCGGCCGTGGCGCCGGTGCCGTAACGAGTAATGCTCATAATGGATCTCCTGAAACGAGTGAATTAAAAACGAATGTTCTTGAGAAATTCCGCCAGTCGCGGCGATTGCGGGCGTTCGAAAATGTCTTTCGGCGGCCCCTGTTCTTCAATGCGGCCCTGGTTCATGAAGACGATCTTGTCCGAGACTTCATAGGCAAACCGCATTTCGTGGGTGACCAGCAACATGGTCATGCCCTCTTCCGCCAAACCCTTGATCACACTGAGCACTTCGCCCACCAGCTCCGGGTCCAGGGCCGAGGTGACTTCGTCGAACAGCATCAGGCTCGGGTTCATCGCAATCGCCCGGGCAATCGCCACGCGCTGTTGCTGGCCGCCCGACAGTTGGCCCGGGAAGTGATTGCGGCGTTCCAGCAGGCCGACACGGTCCAGCCATTTTTCCGCCAGTGCAACCGCCTCGTCCTTGCCCATCTTTTTGACCTTGAGCAGGCCCAGGGTGACGTTCTGCAAGGCGGTCAAGTGCGGGAACAAATTGAACTGCTGGAACGCCATGCCGGTCATCGCACGGTGTTGGGAAATCACCCGCTCCGGGTGACGCACGCGCTTGCCGCCGACGTCGCTGTAGCCGATGGACTCACCGTCGAGGGTGATCTGGCCGCCCTGGAATTCTTCCAGCAGGTTGACGCAGCGCAGCAGCGTGGTCTTGCCCGAACCGCTGGAGCCGATCAACGTCACGACGTTGCCGCGCTGCATGCTCAGGTCGACGCCCTTGAGCACTTCCACCGGGCCGTACTGTTTACGCAGGCCGCGAATGTTCAGCAGCGGCTGGCTTTCATTTGAGGATTGGTTCATGGCAACGCCACCCGCTTTTCAATGTAACGCCCCAGTAATTCGATGGCGTAGTTGATGACAAAAAACATAAAGCCTGCGAACAGGTAGAACTCCAGGGTCATGAACGTCCGGGCAATGACCTGTTGGGTGCTGAGGAGCAATTCGGCCACGCCGATCACCGACAGCAAGGTGGACGCCTTGACGATTTCCGTGGACGAGTTGACCCAGGTCGGCAGGATCTGCCGCAGGGCCTGAGGCAACAGCACGTAGCCCAGGGACTGGTAGAACGTCAGGCCGATGGCCTTGCCGGCTTCCAGTTGCCCCTTGGGAATGGCTTGCAACGCACCGCGCACGATTTCCGAAACGTGGGAGCCGCAGAACAGCGTCAAGCCCACGGCACCGGCCTGGAACGCGGTGATCTGCCAGCCGAGTGCCGGCAGCATGTAGAAGCATGCCAGCACCAGCACAAACACTGGCGTTCCGCGGATCAGGTCGACGTACAGGCGAAACGGTACGCGCATCCAGAATTTGCCGTAGGTCAGGATCAATCCGGCAACGATGCCGATCAGGGTGCCGAAGATGATGGCCAGGGCCGAGCAGTAAACGCTGGTCTGGAACCCCGCCCAGAGGGTTTCCCGGGCGATCCACAACTCATGCAGCCAGCTGGGGGATTCGTACATGGGGGCTCCTTAGCGGCGAATCGCCAAACGCTGTTCCAGGTAACGGAGCAGCATGGCAATGAGGTAACAGGCAGCCACGTAGAGCGCGGTCGTGACCATCCAGGTTTCAATCACCCGGTAGCTTTCGACGTTGATCTTGCGGGCGTAATAGGTCAGCTCCGGCACCGCGATGGCGGCCGCGAGGGAGGTATCCTTGAACAGCGAGATAAAGTTGTTCGACAGCGCCGGCAGCACGTTGCGCAGCATCACCGGCACGGTGATGTACGCGCGGATGCGCCATTCGCCCAGGCCGATGGCCAGGCCCGCTTCACGCAACCCCTTGGGAATGTTCAAAAGGCCTGCGCGGAACACTTCGGTGAGGTAGGCACCGGCGTACAGCGACAGGGTGATGATGAACGAGGGGATCTTGTCCAGCCGGATCCCGAGGCTGGGCAAGGCGAAGTAGATCAACAGGATCAGCACCAGGATCGGGGTGTTGCGGATCACCGTCACATACACCGAGGCCACGATGCGCAGCGCGCGGTGTCTGGACAGCATGGCAAACGCCATCAACAGGCCGATCACGCAACCGATGGCGATGGACAGCAGTGCCAGTTCAAGGCCGAGGCCGAGCCCCGCCAGCAAGCTGGGGAAGTCGCGCCACACAGCGGCAAAGTTCAACTGATAGTTCATGGTCAGCAGTACCTGATTGGGGCGCCGTCAGCGACGCCCCCAGTGTTTACGAATTACTTGAACTCAACCGGGAAACCGATCGCAGGCTCTGGCAGATCCACACCGAACCATTGCTTGAACGAGGCCTTGTACATCGGGAACTCCACGCCGGTCATGGCTTCGTGCAGCGCGGTGTTGACGAAGTTCAGCCAGTCCTGGTCGCCACGCTTGACGGCGCACGCGTAGGTCTGCGGGCTCCAGGCGTAGGCTGGGCTGCGGTAACGGCCCGGGTTTTGCACCATCAGGTACTTGACCGAGGACTGGTCCGTGGCGGCGGTGTCGGCACGGCCGGAGTTCACGGCCTGGTACATCAGGTCGACGCTGTCGTACTGGTCGACCTTGGCTTTAGGCAAGGCCTGGTGCACCAGTTCTTCGGCGTAGACGTTTTGCAGCACGGCCACGGTGACGCTGTCGCCGGCCGCCTGCAGGTCTTCGATTTCCTTGTACTTGCTGTTGGCCGGCAGCAGCAGCCCCACGCCTTCGCGGTAGTACGGCAGGGTGAAGGCCACTTGCTGCGCACGGCTGGCGGTGACGGTGATGAACTGGCAGCTCATGTCGACCTTGTCGGTCAACAGGTTGGGAATCCGGGCGTCGGAGGACTGCACCACGTATTCGACTTTGCTCGGGTCGTTGAACAACCCCTTGGCCACGATATGGCCGATGTCGATATCAAAACCTTGCAACTTGCCATCCGCTCCCTGGAAGTGCCACGGCGCATTGGTACTGCCTGTACCCACGATCAGATGCCCACGCTTGAGCACTGTATCGAGCTTGCTGTCCGCCGCCTGCACTACGCTGGCGAGGGAAGCCGATGCGGCGAAGAGAAAAACACACGCTTTGAACACGGAAGGTCGGTGATGCATGACAAGCACTCCAGGGGTTGTGTATTCCGCTATACCGGAACTTAGTATGTAACAACGGAATAGACAGCAGAAAGTGTGCCACACGCAGTAACAGAAAAATATTGCGGGATTAATTTCTTTTTAAATCAACGGGATAAATTTGTATCGGCAACAAGGCACTGGGCCAGCAGCTGAAATCGGATTGCTACCGTTGGCTACACACCGGGGTGACAGGCCACATTTGGGTGCGGGTGCGGGTCGTTACCGTGCACACAAGCGGTGCGGCGGCCGTGAATGGAAGAATCCCGTGGCTGGGCTAGGCTTGGCAGATGATCGAGCCCCCAAGGAACGCGTTCAGATGAAGATTAGTCTTGTCCTTATGTTGTTGTCGCTGGCGTTTGCTAGCCAGGTGTTCGCCAAGGATGACCGGCGCGAATGCAAGGCCGAGCTGGTCAAGCTGAAGGCGGCGTTCAGTACGAACTACACCACGCAGAATCATCATGGGTATCGTCGGGCGAAGGATGCCAAGGATCAGGGCGACTATAAGCAGTGCGTGGGGTTGGCGAAGAAGGCTCGGGAGCGGGCGGAGCGCTGAATCCTTCGGGGCTGCGCAGCCCAGCGGGAGCAAGCTCCCTCGCCACAATGGACCAGTTGGAGGTGGGTACCTGTCAGTTTTGACAGTAGACGGTTTTGATCGCCGGGATTAGCGTGGGCCAAGCCTTTCGCTCAAGGAGATCATCATGGGAATTGCAACGGCGGTGATTGCCGATGCCAAGGCGTATCAGCAGGTGCTCAAGGCACACAAAACAGTGTTCATGCTGTTTGTTTCGCAGCATTGCCCGGCCTGCGGGGAAGCCGGGCCACTGTTTGAACGGATTGCCGGGAAATACGCCAGCTCCGTGAAAAGCCTGGTGCTCGACACTGCCCAAACCCCGAGGCACCCAGAGGTAACCGGCACTCCCACACTGCTGGTTTTCCAGAACGGCGAGATGGTCGAGAAGCTGAAGGGGTTCGACGAGAAGACCCTGAGCGAGACGTTCGCCAAGACCAGAATCAGTCCTCCAACATCAACCGCGCCGTCCCCGACACCCGAATCGAGGCACCCTTCTCATCAGTGATCTGCGCCTGCAAACGCGAACGGCTGCCCATGTCCTCGCCTTGAATGATGTTGATGCACCCGCTATGCGGCCAGCCCAGGTCCCGCAGATAGCCGGCAAAGGCGGCGGTCGCGGCGCCAGTGGCGGGGTCTTCGTACACACCACCCACCGCAAACGGGTTGCGGGTGTGGAACAGTGTCGGGCTTTCTGCAAACACCAGCACCACGGTGCCCAAACCGGCGTCGGTCATGTAGCGGCGACCGGCTTCCAGTTCATAGTGCATCTGGCTGAGCTTGGCGCGGCTGTCGAGGGCCAGCACCAGATGGGAGATGCCGGCATGGATGATCGCCGGCGGAATGCTCGGGTCCAGGTCATTGCGGGTGTAACCGAACAAGGTCAGGCCCGCGTCCACCAGCGCATCGTTGGCCGGTGCGCTGCGGGTTGGCGGGGATTGCAGGGCCGCTTCGATCAGGTCGCCTTCGCTGCGGCCGCTGACGGAAATATCGCCGTTGTTCAAGGTCAGGTGGAATTCACCGTCGCCCAGCGCCAGGCTCAAGGCCGCGCCGAGGGCGATGGTGGCGTGCCCGCAAAAGGCGACTTCGGACTCCGGCGCGAAGTACCGCACACGCCAGCCGTCATCCTGCGGGCAGGCGAATACCGTTTCCGAAAACCCGACTTCGTGGGCGATACGCTGCATTTCTGCGGCTTCCGGCAGGTTGTCACCGATCCATACGCCTGCCGGGTTACCGCCCTGGTTACCGTCACAAAATGCAGAAATCTTAAGCACGTCCAAAGTCATTCGGGTAACCCTTCCTTAACGGTTCAATGAGCGCCGATGCTATCCAAAGGCCAGCGCAGCGTCGAATGAAATTCACCCGTTAGAGAGGAGCCAGCAACACCTGAGTAACTCGCCGCTCCTCCACCGCTGCCACGGTCAGGCGCCACCCTTCATGTTCCAGGCTATCGCCGACGGCGGGGAGGCGATCCAGCAGGCTCATCACCAGCCCGGCCAGGGTCTGGTAATCCTCCGTCGCCACCGCCTTGAAGCCGGTGCGCTGGCGAATCAGGTTAAGGTTCAAGGCACCATTAACCCGAAAGCCACCCTCTTCCTCAACGATGTCTGGCCCTTCGACTTCACTCGCATCCGGCAACTCACCGGCGATGGACTCGAGGATGTCGGTCATGCTCAACACCCCGATAAAGTCACCAAATTCGTTGATCACGAACGCAATGTGAGTAGATTCCTGACGCATCTGCTCCAGGGCATTGAGAATCGAAAAACTCTCCAGCAGGTTGACCGCTCGGCGCGCCAAGTGCTCCAGGTTCGGCTCGTTACCGGCCAGGTATTCCTTGAGCAACTCCTTCTTGTGCACAAAGCCCAATGGCTCGTCGACATTACCGTTGCGGATCAAGGGCAGACGCGAGTAAGACGAATGCATCAGTTTCAGGCGGATAGTGTCGGGATCGTCCGACAGATCTATAGAGTCCACCTTCGCCCGAGGCGTCATCAGGGTACGGATCGGGCGTTCAGCCAGTTGCAGCACGCCACTGATCATCACCCGCTCACGCCGATCGAACAGCGGCCCGCCGTTGGCATCAGGGTTATCCAGCAGGTCGGCCACCTCTTCACCCACCTCCTCCACTGCCAGATTACGCCCGCCGAGCAAACGCATCACCGCATGGGCCGTGCGCTCACGCCTCGGCAGCGTGCCTTGAGCCGACTTCTTGCGGCGCGACCGAGCGATCTGGTTGAACACCTCGATCAGGATCGAGAAACCGATGGCCGCGTACAGATAGCCTTTAGGAATGTGGAAGCCCAGGCCCTCTGCGGTCAGGGCAAAACCGATCATCATCAGGAAGCCCAGGCACAGCATGATCACCGTCGGGTGGGCGTTGACGAAACGGGTCAGCGGCTTGCTGGCAACGATCATCAGGCCAATGGAAATGATCACCGCGATCATCATCACCGCCAGCTCATCCACCATGCCCACCGCGGTAATCACCGCATCAAGGGAGAACACCGCATCCAGCACCACAATCTGCGCAACGATCGGCCAGAACATCGCATAAGCCACGTTGCCAGTGCGCTGGGCCACATGCCCCTCAAGGCGCTCATGCAATTCCATGGTGGCCTTGAACAACAGGAACACACCACCAAACAGCATGATCAAGTCACGGCCCGAAAAACTCTTGTCGAACACCTCGAACAGCGGCTGGGTCAGGGTCACCAACCACGAAATACTTGCCAGCAAGCCCAGGCGCATCAGCAATGCCAGGGACAAACCGATCAGACGCGCACGGTCACGCTGCTCCGGCGGCAACTTGTCCGCCAGGATTGCGATAAACACCAGGTTGTCGATGCCCAGCACCAGCTCCAACACAATCAAAGTCAACAGGCCGAGCCAGGCCGTTGGATCCGCTAACCATTCCATTTTTCAGTATCTCTTCAAGTTTTTCAGAATGCCGGGCACGGCAACGCACGGTCGAGGGACCGGGTAAGGGTAGGCAATCGGAAGACGGGATGCTTGGCCCGGAGGCAGGCGATCAGCGGGAACGGCGACAGTGCATGTCTTGGGGAAAGACGACTGGGAGGCTCCGAGAGGGTGTTCATGTAGGTCCTGTTGTGGAAAAAGGACTTGAATCGTACAGGCGAAACAGGAATTTCCTACAATGCAAAACTATTACAAGATCTGTAATGAATTGCGTGAAAGTCCCTTGAATAAAAAACATACCCTGCTTCAGTAGGAGCAAGCTTGCTCGCGATGGACGTGAACGATGACCCGGGAAGCCTGACACCCCACAGTGCTCTCCGGTTTTTCGCGAGCAAGCTCGCTCCTACAGAAAGCGGCCTGTTCAGAACGGTCCTTTCGTCATCACCCGCTCATCAATAAAGCTGCGCAACATCGCAATACGCTGCGTATAGGCTTTGCTCAGGCAACTGACTTGGGCGCCGCACGTATGCCGTTGCTTGAGCCACACAGCCTGATCATCCATCAACGAACCACGTCCTCCCATGGCCATGAAGTGCCGGTTGAGGTCATAAAGCAGCGCCATGGTCACGTCCTGATCATTGAGGGAGCGCGTGGCACAGATGGTTTTCTCGTCAGGCGCCTTCGCCCGGTCACAGTCAAAACTGGCCGCCAGGCTTGCAGGGCTGAGCCACAACACGCAAAACCCGGCGAGCACTGCAAATACCGCCGGTTTAATCAAACGAACTACCATGGAAATACCTCCTGTAGGAGCAAGCAGTAAGCGGCGCCATCAGTGAGTTGAGGTTTTAAACTTTGCAAACGCATCCAGATAAGCTGCCTTCAACCCCACACTGACGGCATCGAGGGTAGCTGAATTGAAAGCCACTTTATCCCGCTGAATAAGCGTCTGGCCTGCGCCTTTTATCTTGATTCGTGAATGCCCGGCATATTTGACACCGCCGATATAGACCGAAAGCTCTACATCAGTTGCATAGTATTCGGGATCACTCCAGGTTTTTACGAAAACCCGATCAATCTCGACCCGGGTTTTAATGGACGATGTCGAATCAGACCCTATAGCCCGCTTGGTAAAGCCAACCCAATCATCAACAGGAACATTGGCCATCCCCTCGTAGAGGCTGACGATTTCGTGATTCGCGGCATGCCATACAATCTTGCTTCGCTCAGTACAGGGCCCACAACGCTCGTAGCCTGAAACCCCGACAATATCCGACTGAACAGCACTGTTCTTAATGCTGGCCAACTCCGCGTCAGAGGTATAAGAAGCGAAGTGCAACTGATTGGTGACGCAACCACCCAGCATCAATAAAACAGCGATCAGCAACCCTGCTTTCATACTAAATCCCTAGAAAAAACCACTGCATTAAGAATGTCGCGCCTACAGAGGGCCGCGAGCCACACCCTGCCCAAACCGATAAATCGCCAGGCAATACCCAATCAACGCCACTGCCGCCAGCAACCCGCCGGCCGCGCCGATCCAGGCGAAACCAAAGTGGCTGCCCACCCAACTGCCCATCAACGCCCCGCCGCCAATGCCGATGTTGTAGATCCCGGAAAACATCGCCATCGCCACATCCGTGGCATCCGGCGCCAGCACCAGCACCTTCGATTGCAGCGCCAGGCCAAAGCCCATGATGGCCATGCCCCAGAACACACTCAGGGTCACCAGGTACGACACCTCGCCACTCAACGGCAACAACAACGCCAGGCACAGCGCGAGGATGGTCACCGCGCTGATCAGGAAACGATGGGGATTAAAGCGATGCACCAGGCTGAACAACAACGAACCAATGATCCCCGCACCGCCGAACACCAGCAGGATCAGGGTCACGGTGTTGCCACTCATGCCGGCAACACCTTCAACAAACGGCTCAACATAGCTGTAGGCCGTGAACTGCGCCGTCACCACCATCGCCGTCAGCACGTACAGCGCCACCAGTGCCGGGCGCTTGAACAGCAGCGGCAGGCTGCGCAACGAGCCGGAGTTCTGGCTCGGCAGCAGCGGTAAGGTGCGCGCCAGCCAGAACACCAGCCCGCCGGCAAACGCGCCGATCACCAGGAAGGTGGTGCGCCAGCCCATGGCTTCGCCCAGCAGGCGGCCGAGCGGGATGCCCAACACCATGGCCAGGGAGGTGCCGGTAGCGAGCAAGCCGAGGGCCTGCACCTGCTTGCCCTCCGGTGCCAGGCGCACCGCGAGGGAGGCGGTAATCGACCAGAACAACGCATGGGACAGGGCAATGCCGACCCGGCTGAGCATCAGGATGCCAAAGCTGGTGGCCACGCTGGACAGGATATGGCTGGCGATAAACATGCCGAACAGCACGATCAGTAGCTTGCGCCGCTCGACGTTGCGGGTCAGCAGCATCACCGGCAGCGAGGTCAGGGACACGATCCAGGCATAGATAGTCAGCATCAGGCCGACGCTGGCAATGGGCATGTCGAAGCTCGCCCCGATGGCACTCAGCAAGCCGACCGGCACAAATTCGGTGGTATTGAAAACGAAAGCGGCCAACGCGAGAGCGAAGACCGGTTGCCAGTTGGCTTGAGGTGTTGCGGCGGAAATGCTCATTGACAGGTCGTCGTACTCGTTTGCGCGCAGATCAAGCCGGCCCGATGCCGGGCCTTGAGCCGCGCGCAAAAAATAGTAACACGACGATTCAGGGATCGACTTGCCCCATCAGCTCGGGAATCGATTCCGGACGCTTGGCATACCGCTGGGCCAGCGCCGCACAGACCATCAACTGGATCTGGTGAAACAGCATCAGCGGCAAAATCAACACGCCCATACTCGCCCCGGCGAACAACACCTGGGCCATCGGCACACCCGTGGCCAGGCTTTTCTTCGAGCCGCAGAACAGGATGGTGATCCGGTCTTCCTGGCTGAAACCAAACGCCTTGCCCAGCACCGTGGACGCCACCAGCACCAGCCCCAGCAACACACAGCACGCCACCACCAGGCCGCCCAGCTCCCACAACGGAATCTGGTGCCAGATGCCTTCGTTGACTGCTTCACTGAACGCGCCGTAGACCACCAGCAGGATCGAACCCTGGTCGACGAACTTCAGCCAGGATTTGTTACGCCCCACCCACTCGCCGATCCAGCGACGGGCGATTTGCCCGGCGATGAACGGTAGCAGCAGTTGCACGCTGATTTTCAGGATCGCATCGACGGTGGAACCGCCATCGCCATGCACGTTGAGCAGCAAGGTCACCAGCAACGGCGTCAGGAAGATCCCGAACAGGCTCGACGCCGCCGCGCTGCAGATCGCCGCCGGGATGTTGCCCCGGGCCAGCGACGTAAAGGCAATCGCCGACTGCACGGTGGCGGGCAACGCACACAGATAGAGCATGCCCATGTACAGGTCTTTGCCGATCAGCGGTGACAACACCGGCTTGAGCGCCAGGCCCAGCAGCGGAAACAGCACGAAGGTCAGGCTGAACACCAGCAGGTGCAGGCGCCAGTGCCCGGCACCGGCGACGATGGCCTGGCGCGACAGCTTGGCGCCATGCAGGAAAAACAGCAGCGCGATGGCCAGGTTGGTCACCCAGCCAAAGGCCACGGCGGTCTGGCCGCTGGCGGGCAACAGGGACGCGAGGATCACCGTGGCCACCAGGGTCAGGGTGAAGTTGTCAGGTAAAAAGCGTGGGCGGGTCATAAGCCAATCTTCCAGGGGTTGCCAAGAGCATCGTCGCGACTCTAACGTAACGGCTTGTTACCGACTAACGCCAATGAGCCAGTAAATGCCGCCTAAAGGACATGACAAAACCGTGCGCCGCAGCGTGCCCGGGCTTTCCAGCCTGCCGAGGCCGGTGTATGGCCGCACCGAATCCCTGCCCAACCGCGCACTGACCCGCCGCCACAGTCACCCGTGGGTGCAGTTGTCCTACGCGATATCCGGGGTGCTGGAGATCCAGACCAGTGTCGGGCGCTTCGTCGCGCCGCCCCAGCGGGCCGTGTGGATCCCGGCCGGCATGCCACACCGGGTGTTCAGTTCGCCCCATACCGAGATGCGCAGCTTGTACCTGGATTGCAGCGTCACCGGCTGGGCGGCCGACCGCTGCCAGGTGCTGGCGGTGAGCAGCCTGTTGCGGGAGTTGATTCGCAGCTTCAGTGAATTGCCGGTGGAATATGCCGAGGACGGCCCGGATGGGCGATTGGCCCAGGTAGTACTGGACCAGTTGGCCGCTGCACCTCAGGTCGACCTGATGTTGCCGCTGCCCGCCGACAGCCGCTTGCGCCAGATTTACCGCAGCCTGAACCTGCACCCCGAGCAGCAAACCACCCTGGGGCAATGGAGCCAGAAACTGGCGGTCAGCGAGAAAACCCTCAGCCGGCTGTTCCTGAGCGACACCGGCCTGACCTTCCGCGCGTGGCGCCAGCGCTTGCGTTTGCTGAGCGCCCTGCCCGCGTTGGAGCAAGGCGAACGGGTGACCGATGTGGCATTGGCCTGCGGCTATGAGTCCACCTCGGCTTTTATCAACGCCTTCCGCCAGCAGTTCGATGCCACACCGGGGGAGTTCTTCCGCTGATCATCAGACAACAAAGACCCAAAATGAGAACGGGATCCCCTGTGGGAGCGGGCTTGCTCGCGAATGCGGTGGATCAGTCGATACATGTGCTGGCTGACCCACCGCATTCGCGAGCAAGCCCGCTCCCACATTTTTGTGTGCGTTTCAATTCAGAATAAAGTCAGCTCCCGTCAGCGCCATGGGCCTCCTCAAAGAAGTAATCCTTCCAGCTCCCCGCCTTGTTTTTCAGCACGCCCAACGCCTGCAATTTCTCCGCATAAATGTAGGTACGCTGCGGCACGATGGTGAAGTCGATTTCCGGGTCCTGCACAATCTTCTCCACCAGCGCCAGCGGCAGCTTCGACTGCTCGACACGAATGTATGCCTGGGCCGCTGCCGGTTTGTCAGCCTTGATAATCTTCTCCGCCTCGGCCAACGCGTCATAGAACGCCTTGTAGGTCTTGGGGTTTTCGTCGTGGAATTTCTCGGTGGTGTACAGCACGTTGAACGTGGCCGGGCCGCCGAGGATATCGTAGGAACTCAGCACCTTGTGCACCTTGGGATTCAACAACTCCTGGTACTGGAACGGCGGGCTGGAAAAGTGCGCGTTGATCTCTGAACCGCCAGCAATCAACGCGGCAGTGGCGTCCGGGTGCGCCAGGCTGATGGAGATGTCATCGAACTTCTTGTAGTTGCCATCGCCGAATTGCTTGGCGGTTTCAATCTGCAAGGTGCGCGACTGGAAGCCCACGCCCGCCGCCGGTACGGCAATGCGGTCTTTTTCACTGAAGTCCTTGAGGGTCTTCACGTCCGGGTTATTGGTCAGCAGGTAATTGGGCATCGACCCCAGCGAGGCGATAGCCTTGACGTTCTGCTTGCCCTTGGTACGGTCCCACAGCGTCAGCATCGGCGGCACACCCGCTGAAACCACGTCCAACGCGCCGGCCAGCAACGACTCGTTCATCGCGGTGGCGCCGGAAATGCTGCTCCACTCCACCTTGATGTCCAGGCCCTGCTCCTTGCCGTGTTTCTCGATCAGGTTCTGGTCGCGAACCACGTCGAGGATCAAGTAGCCAATGCCGAATTGCTGGGCGATGCTGATTTTGCCTTCGGCGTGTGCACCAAGGCTGAGGAGCGCACTGGCTGCTGCCAGGAGCGTCAGGGTGGGTCGTTTTATTATCATGAGAACGCTGCCGCGACATTGAGAAGGGCTGCGAGCGTAGCGACCAACCTGCGGTGCGAAAAAGAATATCGGGATCTATGGATATACGAAAAACACTGCCCGCCGACCCTTTCGGCTGGTATGGTGCCGCCCTTGAAAAAACCGCTGCGAGGAAATCGACCTTGAACTCTGACGAAAAAATGACCGGTGACCTGTTCGAAGTGGACAAGCGCCTGTCACTCAAGCCCGTGGTGGACTTCAACAACTACCTGCGCAGCGCCTTCGGCGATGGCCCCTGTACCTGCATCCGCTGCGTCGCCAGCGAAGGTAACGAGGCCGGTTACGAGTTCCAGCACACCTTCGATTTCGATGGCAAGAAAGTCCACCGCCGCTTCGCCTCCACCGCCGGCAGCGACGTGCTGCTGATGCTGAAAAAGGCCTGGTTGTCCTACACCAAGGCAGAGTTGCCGCCGACTGGCGCGCTGGCGCTGGACACGGTAAAAGAGTTTGTCGAGCCGCAGTTGCACAAACGCGTGGCACCGTTGTTTTTGGCCAGTGGCTTGGTCAAGGATGTGGAAGGCGAGTTGCGGATGCAGCCGCAGGTGGCAGGCTGATCGCGTAAGGGACACCCCCGTCATCAAACACCAGGGAATGAATTTGATGAACCAAGAAAGCATCACCCGTTACTGGCATGCCGTCGAATTGCTACAGCCCCAGTCGGCACCAAAAATCGAGAAGCGCGACAGCCTGCCGTCGTCATTTTTTCACGACATCAATGCCGGGCGGCCGGTGATGCCTTGGACGGAACAAAGCCCGATCGCCCGGCAGCCGATTGCCGGAAACCGAATCTGGAGCCATACCCTCTTTGCTCACCTGTACGACAGCAAGCTTGTCGCGGAAAAGCTCAAGGCGCTTTACGGCGCCGACCAGGGTTACCGGGAACAACCCAAAAGCCGCGAGTCTGCACTGTTTGCGCTGAAGTTCACCGCGCAGGGGATGATGGTGCAAGACAGCCTGGTGCTGTCCAGCGAAGCCTGGTTCCTGGGAAAAGCGCTGACAGGGAAAGATTGGAAAAGAGGCTTCGACGAGGACCAGAACGCCCTGCGTGAAGACATCAAGCCGTTGATGGGCGGACAGGTCGACGCCGCTGCGTTGCTTGAGTTGACCGCCAGGATTCGACGCTTTCTGGGCGTGGATGAGTTTTTCCAGGAATTGGCGCTGTTTCGGCACCGGTTTCGCTCCACTCCCGTCAAGGAGAAAAAGCCGGAACCGGAAGACGACCCGCTCAACAGCTTCCTGCTGTCAGACCTCGCCGATGTGTCAGACAGCCTCAGCAAAGGCACTACCAGCAAGGCACTTGATCAATACCTCAAGCGGCACAGCCCGGAAAACCGTCTGCACGTCGATGAAGACGATGCCTCGGCGCAGTTGATCGAGCGTCTGACCCCGAAATATTTCGCCCCAGGTTGCTGGCCCGCAGAGCGCCACCTGGGCCTGGTGCACTCGCAGCAGTTGGCGGTGAACACCATCATCGACACCCTGGCTGAGGGTGAGGGCCTGATTGGCGTCAACGGTCCTCCGGGAACAGGCAAGACCACCCTGCTGCGGGATCTGATCGCCGCCGTCGTCACCCGACGCGCCGATGTACTCGCCAGCCTGTCGCGCGCCTCCCAGGCCTTCGTCGAGGGCATGCCCGAAAAAGTCGGCGACGGGGCTGATTTTCAGAACATCCACAAGCTCGACCCGGCCTTTTTTGGCTTTGAAATCGTGATCGCGTCTTCGAATAACGGCGCCGTTGAAAACGTCACGATGGAGCTGCCTCAACGGAACAAAATCGACGAAAGCTGGCTGCCGGAGGCCGACTATTTCGGCGAACTGGGTGAGTTGGTCAGCGGACAACCGGCCTGGGGACTGATTTCCGCGGCACTTGGCAGCAAAGCTCGGCGCAAAGCCTTTGTCAGCCGTTATTTTTACGGCCAGGCACCCGAAAAAACCAAGGCTGGCAACAAGGTCGATGAGGCAACCGAATGGCTGCCCGCCCTGGATGCCGAAGAGCTGGATGACGAACCTGAGGCCGCCGACAGCGAATCCGGCGAATCGCCTGACGAAGACATCAGCACCCCGCGCGGCTTCCTCGGCTGGCTCAAGACACACGCCGATACCACCCGAACAACAGCTCAGCGCCAGGACAACTGGCGGCAAGCTGTCGCTGCCTACAACGCAGCAAAAGCCCGCGTTGAGCAAATGAGTGCCGACGCCAACGGCATCAATGCGCAGCTCCTCGCGTTGAACGCCTTATCCCAACAGGTCACTGAGCGATCAGACGCTCTGCGGCAGTCAAGCCAAAACATAAAGGATGTTGAGGCGCAGCTGACGCAACTGGATGAGGTTGAGTTCAAGCCTGCCCGGCACCTGTTGCAAGAGTGCCTGCTGGAACTGCAACGCCTTCAGCAGAACAAACCCGGATTTTTGGCCAACCTGTTCAGCTTCTGGGGTGCCCATCGCAACTGGAGCACGCAGCGGCGACTGATCAGTGCCAGGCACCTGATCGCAGAAGAAGACTTCGAACGCATCAAACGCAGTACGCTTCGCCTGACCGCTGAACGCACACGGCTCGATGACCTCAGTCGCGCAGAACACCAAGCCCTGACGCTTCTCCAGGAACGCCAGCGTCAACACGTTGAACACGTCACACGCTTGGCGCAAACCTGCAAGGCCGAGCATCTCCTGGCCTGGCTGCGTCATGGGATCATTGGCCGTGGCGAGGCAATCGAGCTGGTTGAGCCCTGGGCCATTAAGGGTTGGCGAGAGACACGGGCCCAGGTATTTATCCAGGCGCTCAAACTGCATCAATGCTTCTTTGAACTTGAAGCCAAACGGATTCGCGCCAATCTGTTCTTCATCAACAGTGTGCTGCAAGGCGGTCGATTCCAGGGTGTCTCACGGGATGCCATTCGCTCAAGCTGGGCCTCGCTGTTCATGCTCGTGCCTGTGTTGAGCAGCACCTTCGCCTCCTTTGCGCGGTCGTTCGGCTCCCTGGGTGTCGGTGAAATCGGCTGGCTGCTGGTGGATGAGGCCGGTCAGGCAACCCCACAAGCTGCCGTCGGTGCCCTTTGGCGTGCGCGTCGCGCTGTACTGGTAGGCGACCCCTTGCAACTCAAGCCCATCATTACCGTCTCCGATGCTGTACTCGAACACATGCGAACGCGCTACGCGGTTGACCCCCACTGGCTACCCAACCGCCAATCCGCCCAGACCCTGGCCGACGAAGCCACCCTTTGGGGGCGAATGATGGGGCCTGCCCAAGACAAGCGCTGGGTTGGCCTGCCCCTCGTGGTGCACCGACGTTGTGACCGGCCGATGTATGCCTTGGCTAACCGAATCGCCTATGACGGTGTCATGGTATTTGGCACCCTCAGCCCAAGCCCGGAGAAGGAAACCACTGCTGGCCTGCCGACCGGCTGGATTCAAGCGAGCGGAGCTTCCACCGGCAACTGGGTCGCCGCCGAGGGCACTGCGCTGCAGTCCTTGCTGGGCAGGTTGCGTGACGAGGGGGTGAGCATTGCTGATATCTCGGTCATCACGCCGTTCCAGGCCGTCAGGGAACGCATCAAACAGCTGCTTCCGCGCAAGATGGTCTTTGGCACTATCCATACCATGCAAGGTAAAGAAGCCGCCGTGGTGATCATGGTGCTGGGCGGTAGCAGCGAGAACCCGGGCGCGCGCGACTGGGTAGTCTCCGAACCCAACTTGCTGAACGTCGCCGCGACACGCGCCAAGCGGCGGTTCTACGTGATTGGTGACCGCAACGACTGGCGCCATCGGTCGTTATTCTGTGATGTGATGGACTTACTGCCACTGCAACAGCTTGAGCTGCCCGTTTCGTCGTGAGCGGGAAAGGGTTGGCCTTGACGTAGCATAAACCGCACCGTCAAGGCCCTGCCTTTTGCTAAACCAGGGCTGCACCCTGCCCCTGGAACACCGGGGTCATTTCTTCCAGCGGCTCGGTCAAAGGCCGGTTATCCGCCACGGGTAACAGGATCACCTTGCGGCAATCCTCTTCGCACTTATCAAACAGTTCATAACCGCGCGCCGCCTGTTCCAAGGACAGCCGATGGGTGACGATCGCCTCCGGGTTCAGGTGCCCCAGTTCGATATGTTCAAGCAGCTCGGGAAGAAAGCGCTGCACGTGAGTCTGGCCCATCTTGAACGTCAGGCCCTTGTCGAAAGCATCGCCGAACATGAAGCCATGGATAAACCCCGAGTACACCCCCGCCACGCTCACTGTCCCGCCCCGGCGCACCGCGGCAATGCATTGACGCAAGGCTTTGCCGCTGCTGCCTTCGAGCTTGAGGGTGGCGAGGATGGTTTCAGTCGTGCTGCCCTTGGCTTCGAACCCTACGGCGTCCACCACGCCATCCACACCGCGCATGCCCTTGGTCTGGCGAATGATGGTGTCGGCAGGGTCATCGTCGTCCTCGAAGTTAACCGGGATCACACCGTACATTTGCTGGGCGTACGCCAACCGATAGGCATGCTGGTCAACCATGAAAATCTGCTCGGCACCGAGCATGCGTGCACACGCAGCACTCAGCAGCCCCACGGGCCCAGCGCCGTAGATCGCGACGCTGGAACCTGCGCCGATACCCGCATTGGTCACCGCCTGCCAGGCGGTGGGCAAGATATCGGAAAGGAACAACACTTTGTCATCCGCCAAGGTGCCGGGCACTTTGAATGGCCCGGTATTGGCCTTTGGCACCCGCACCAGTTCAGCCTGGCCACCAGGAACGCCACCGTACAGACGGCTGTAGCCAAATAGCGCCGCACCCGGTGGAATGGCTTTTTTATTCAGGATCGCACCGCGCCCATCGTTGGTGGTTTCGCAGGCAGCGAACTGTTGCAACTGGCAGAAGAAACAGTCGCCACAGGCAATCACGAACGGAATAACCACGCGGTCACCGCGCTGTACCTGGGTGACCGCCGGCCCGGTTTCCTCGACGATGCCCATGAACTCGTGGCCGAAAATATCACCGTGCTCCACCGTTGGAATCTTGCCCCGGTACAAGTGCAAATCGGAGCCGCAGATAGCAGTGGCCGTCACTCGCAAAATGATGTCGTCGGGTTGTTCGATAATCGGATCGGGAACGGTATCGACCTGTACTTTGTGGGCGCCCTGGTAAGTCATCGCTCGCATGGCCTGCACTCCTGTTGTTGAGGTGATTACCTAGTTAAGGGGTGCAAGCACGGCTGCGGTTCAGTTGAACAGCGACGCCAACCGATAAGTGGTCGCCGGGATGGAGTGGCTTACACGTCAATAATCGTGGTGCCCGCGATGGTTTCGGCAAACCCTACACCCAACACGCGCCCCGGCGTTGCGAACCCCGGTTGGCGTTCACCGGCCAACACCCGACGCGCGGCTTCCACCGCCGCCAAGGGCGGTATAGCTGTAGCGTCCGGTGTAGCCCGTGGCGCCGTAGATCATTAAGGTTTTCATTGGGTGTGCTGCCAGTTCTTGTAAACAAATTCCAGACTGTAGCCGTCGGGGTCCAGCACGTTGGCGGCGTAGTAGTTCGGGTCATAGTGCAAACGTGCATCCGGTGCGCCGTTGTCGACAGCACCGGCATTGATTGCCGCCCGGTAGGCCGCATCGACCTCGGCCCGGCTGCCGGCGACAAACCCCACATGCACCGCCCTGCCCTCAACCACACCCTCGCGCAACCAGAAGAATATCCGCCCATTGGCGCCGAAACCCTTGAGGTCCGGATGGCCGGGTGGGCCGTCCTTGCCGTCGTAGTCGTGGCGCGTGGTGATACCCAGCGGTGTCAGTGCGGCCTGGTAGAAATCGATGGAACGTTGAATATCGCTGACCGACAAAAAGACATGATCCAGCATGCTGTAGCCTCGCTTTTCAGATGATGTAACCGCCCGCGACCTCGATCGTCTGGGCATTGATCCAGCGGCCTTCCTCCGATAGCAACATGGCGATCACGCGCGCCACGTCCTCAGGCTCGCCCACTCGGCCGAGGGCCGTTTGGGAAGCCAGCAGCGCCTCGAATTCATCATTGAGCCCGCCGCCCAGTTCGGTGCGGATGGCTCCCGGGGAGACGGCATTCGCACGGATCTGCCGCTCGCCAAACTCCTTGGCCATGTAACGGGTCAGTACATCCAGCGCGCCCTTGAAGGCTGCATAAGGCGCAACTCCGGCGGTGGCCACGCGAGTCGTGGCACTGGTGAGGTTGACGATGCAGGCCTGTGCTTGCAGCAACGGCAATAACGTTTGAGTCAGGAAAAAAGGGCCTTTGAGGTGCACATTCAGCAGGCCGTCGAACTGGGCCTCGGTGACCGACTCCAGGGGATTGAACAGGCCATAGCCGGCGTTATTCACCAGCCCACTCAAGCCACTTACGCCCCAGGTCGCCGACAACGCCCGTTTTACCGCCTCGCCAAAACCGTCAAAGGAACTCACGTCAGCCACGTCCAATGGCAGCGCGACCGCCTTGCCGCCTGCAACCTCAATCTTCTGCACTACGGCGTGTGCGGCCTCTGGATGGCTGTTGTAGGTCAGGATCACGCCCATGCCTTGTCGGGCACACAACTCTGCGGTGCTGGCACCAATGCCACGGCTGCCGCCGGTGATGAGGATAACGCCCATGTGTGGCTCCACTGCTTGCTCAAATGAGTCACCACAGTAGGCCTGCGCGCCTGAGCCGGCGCAGCGGTTCCTGCTCGAAACCTGCCTGTTTCTGCTTTTTGCTTGCACAGGGCCCACCTGGGCGCTCAGCATGCCCGGCATGAACACACAACTGATCGAACTGCGTGCCTTGGCCGCCAAGGCCGAAAACCGCCGCACTGAAACGGGTATACCGCGGGTGGCCATGGTCCAGGGCGCGATTCCCGAGCACATGCTGGCCGCCGTGTATGACCCGATGATCAACCTAATCCTGCAGGGCAGCAAATCCATGACCGTGGGCGACCGCACCCTGCGGTACGACCCGGCGACGTATTTCGTGATGTCCATCGAGCTGCCCGCGGTGGGCACTGTGCACCCGGCGGCGACCGGTGAACCCTACCTGGCGGTCAGCCTGACACTGGACCCGACGGTACTCGCGACGCTGCTGAGCGACTTGCCCGAACCTGCCGGGCGCTACGACCACAATGCCGGCTTTTCCGTGGCCGCCGTCACTCCGGAGTTGATGGACGCCTGGCTGCGCATGCTGCGGCTGATGGGCAACCCCGAGGCGATCGCCGCCCTCGCACCGGTTTACGAGCGCGAGATTCTCTACCGTGTACTGCAAGGCCCCCACGGCTGGATGCTGCGTGAAATCGCCGCGCCGGACACCGCAATGGCCCGGGTGAGCCAAGCCATCCAGTGGATTCGCCGGGACTTCGCCGAACCGATCCGGGTAGAAGCCCTGGCGCAGAAAGCCGCGATGAGCGTGTCAGCCTTCCACCGCCACTTCAAGGCCGTCACCAACCTGAGCCCGTTGCAGTATCAAAAACGCGTGCGCTTGCTGCAGGCCCGCACACTGATGGTAGCCAGCGCCAAAAACGTCACCAGCGCCGCCTTCGAAGTCGGCTATGAAAGCGCCACCCAGTTCAGCCGGGATTACGCCCGGGTGTTCGGCCTGCCACCGGCTCGGGACGCGGCGCGAATCCTGGGAGAAAACCGAGGCCCGAAGGCACAGTGACCACAACATGCTAGCCTGCCTTCGCACGCCCCACGACAAGGAGTTGCCGATGGCCGAGCCAAGCAAAAAGATGAGCCTGATGGGCCTGACCACCCTGGTGGCGATCAACATGATGGGCTCGGGCATCATCATGCTGCCCGCCAGCATGGCGCAGTTGGGCGCGATCTCGCTGCTGTCGTGGCTGATCACCGCCGTGGGCTCGATGGCCATTGCGTACTGCTTTGCCCAGTGCGGCCTGTTCTGTACCCGCACGGGCGGCATGTCGGCCTACACCGAAGAGGCCCACGGCAAGTCCGGGTTCTTCCTCTGTTCGTTCCTGTATTTCCTGTCGCTGATCATCGCCAATGTGGCGATTGCGATTTCGGCGGTGGGCTATCTGTCGTCCTTCATCCCGTGGCTGGGCAGCGGGCCGATCCCGTTGTTTATCGGCACCCTCGGGCTGATCTGGCTGACCACCATTGCCAACTTCGGCGGCCCGCGCCTGACTGGCCGGATCGGCGTGGTCACCGTATGGGGCGTGATCATTCCCGTGGCGGGCTTGAGCGTGTTCGGCTGGTTCTATTTCAAAGCCGAGGTGTTCAGCGACGCCTGGAACCCCAACCAGTTGCAACTGTGGGATGCGATTGGCGCGAGTATCCCGCTGACCCTCTGGGCGTTCCTCGGCATGGAGTCCGCGGCCCAAGGCTATGACGCGGTGGAAGATCCCAAGCGTACCGTGCCGCTGGCCTGCCTGTTGGGCACCCTCGGCGCGGCGCTGGTGTATGTGCTGTCGACCACGGTGATTCAGGGCATCGTGCCCAACGCTGAACTGGCCGAGTCTTCTGCGCCGTTTGCCCTGGTGTATGCGCAGATTTTCACGCCGCTGGTGGGCGATATCATCATGGCGCTGGCGGTGGTGGCGTGCATGGGTTCGCTGTTGGGCTGGCAATTCACCTTGGCGCAAACGGCCAAGATGTCGGCGGACCAGCGTCTGTTTCCGCGGTTCTTCAGCCGGGTGAGCCGTGCCCAGGCACCCGTGTGGGGGCTGATTGCCTGCGCGGCGTTGCAGAGCCTGATTGCCTTGTCGACCGTCTCGCCCACGGCCAGTGCGCAGTTTGGCAAGTTGGTGAACCTGGCGGTGGTGACTAATTTGATTCCTTACGTCACTGCGCTGACTGGGCTGCTGGTGATGATGCACAAAGCGCGGGTGGCGGCCTCGATTTATGCACGCAATACCACGGTGTTGCTGATTGCCGTGGGGTATTCGCTGTATGCGATTTATGCGTGTGGTGAGGAGGCGGTGTTTGGTGCGACGCTGGTGTTGGCGTTTGGGTATCTGTTGTATGGGTTTTTGGCGCGGCGGTTTGTTACGGCCGGTGGGGGGTGAATATCCGTTATTTAGGTAACGGCCGCTTATGGTTCCGCTCTTACAGCGGCTCACTTTTGAACAGCGCAAAAGT